>DGGW01000015.1 GCA_002393065.1 Alphaproteobacteria bacterium UBA3864
CGCAGGACCACACTTGTCCGGTGTGCGCGGATTACGGCTATACGACAACGGCCTGCGGTGACAGCTATAACACGGTGGATCAGAACTTCTCCGCCTCCGACGGAGCGTGCCACACCTGTGAACTGAAGACCTGCGAACAATTGGGATATGCTACGGCCTGCGGCGACGGCCAAACGAAAGAAGCCGCGGGCGTTTCCGGTTCCGACGGCGCTTGCTACACTTGTTCGGATTCGACGGAACCGGGGCCCGGCCCCGAACCCGGCACTTGCTCGAGCGATTGCGATTGCCAGTGGTGGCAGGTTTGCTCGAACAAGAAATGCGTTACGGCTTCCTCCTGCACATCGCTGGACGCTTGCAAGCGTTCGAAAGGCGAAGGCGGAAACTATAGCAACAGCAATACGGGAAATTGTTCGTCGCAATATATCAACGTTGCCAACATGACTTGCTGGGTTTGCCCGCCGGCTGTCACTCCGGTACCGGTTTCCGGAAAATGCACCCTCGGCAGTTATGCGGATTGTCCGACGGGAACGGTATGCAATTCTCAAAACGGGGAAACGGCTTGCCACACCTGTAGCCAGGGTTCCAACGTGAACACGACTTTCAAGTGCAACTGCCCGTCCGACACGCTTTCCGACGGTAAAGGCGGATGCACGAAGAAAAGCACGGGCAATTCCGGCAGTAATATCGGCAGCAATTCCGGCAGCACTTCCAGCGGTAGCGGCAGCAACACCGGCAGCAAGTCCGGCAGCGGTTCGAGCAGCCCGATGTGTTGCCCCATCCAGCTTTGCGGATCGTATTGGTTCCAGCATTGCAAATCCGGTCAATATTGCTGTCCTTAACCTGAAATCGCTGCGGCGGGGGTGAAAATCCCCGCCGTTTTTTTCCGGAAAATAAAAAAGGCGGGATTTTCGTCCCGCCTTTTCCTTATCCGAAAAGATTATTTGAAATATCTTTTCATCAAACCGTCGAAGCCGCGGCCATGGCGGGCTTCGTCCTTGCACATTTCGTGAACGGTGTCGTGAACGGCGTCGTATCCCAGCTCTTTCGCCAGTTTCGCCAGTTTCAGCTTGCCGTCGCAGGCGCCGAATTCGGCCGCCGCGCGCATCTCGACGTTTTTCTTCGTCGAATCGGTAACGACTTCGCCCAACAGTTCGGCGAAGCGGGACGCGTGGTCGGCTTCTTCAAAAGCATAACGCTTGAACGCTTCGGCGACTTCCGGATAGCCTTCGCGGTCGGCCTGCCGGCTCATGGCCAGATACATGCCGACTTCGCAACATTCGCCGGTGAAGTTTTCGCGCAGTCCGGCGACGATCCGTTCGTCCAGCCCTTTCGCCGCGCCGACGCGGTGTTCGTCGGCGTACGCTTTCGCCGTTTCGTCCATGACTTTAAACGTTTTGGCATGGCAGACGGGACATTCGGCGGGCATTTCGTCGGCTTCGATGACTTGTCCGCAAACGGTGCAAATATATTTCATTCGGTTCTCTCCTGATTAATTAAAAGGTGTATAATTTTAGAAAGATTTTAATCTTTATTCAAGAAAAAAATTAAAACGAATTTCCGTATCCCTCCCCCTTGACAAGGCGGAAAAGCGTTCCTATGTTGTTAGCACTCGGAGGGCGGGAGTGCCAAACTTTCGTTCGCCGACAATGATAAAGGTTAGTTTTAACAGAGGTAAGACACCATGAAATTCAGACCGTTATTCGACCGCGTTCTGGTCAAACGTTCAGCCGAAGACACCAAAACAGCCGGCGGAATCATCATTCCCGACACGGCGAAGGAAAAACCGTCCAAGGGCGAAATCGTCGCCGTCGGTACCGGCGGACGCGACGAACAGGGAAAAACGATCCCGATGACACTGAAAGTCGGCGACGTCATCCTGTTCGGCAAATGGTCCGGCACCGAAGTCAAGATTGACGGCGAAGAGCTGTTGATCATGAAAGAAGCCGACGTCCTGGGCGTTTTGGAATAATTTTTTAAACGGGGTTTTAAAACTATGTCTGCGAAAGAAGTCAAATTTTCAACCGATGCCCGCAACGCGATGCTGCGCGGCGTCGACATTCTGGCCGATACCGTCAAAGTGACGCTGGGTCCGAAAGGCCGCAACGTCGTTCTGTCCAAATCTTTCGGTGCGCCGCGCATCACCAAGGACGGCGTTTCCGTCGCCAAAGAAATCGAATTGGCGAACAAGTTTGAAAACATGGGCGCTCAAATCATCAAGGAAGCCGCTTCCAAAACGGCCGACGTCGCCGGTGACGGCACGACGTCTGCGACCGTTCTGGCTCAGGCGATCGTCCGCGAAGGCTGCAAAGCCGTTGCCGCCGGCATGAACCCGATGGATCTGCGCCGCGGTATCGACATGGCCGTCGAAGCCGTCGTCGCCGACGTCAAGTCCCGTTCCCGCAAGGTGTCCACCTCCGCCGAAGTCGCGCAGGTCGGCACGATTTCCGCGAACGGCGACGAATCGATCGGCAAATATCTGGCCGACGCGATGGACAAGGTCGGCAACGAAGGCGTCATCACCGTTGAAGACGCCAAAGGCCTGAACACCGAACTCGAAGTCGTCGAAGGCATGCAGTTCGACCGCGGCTATCTGTCGCCGTACTTCGTGACCAACGCCGACAAGATGACCTGCGAACTGGAAAATCCGTACATCCTGATCCATGAAGCGAAGCTGTCCAACCTGCAGTCGATGCTGCCGGTGTTGGAAGCCGTCGTCCAGTCGGCGCGTCCGTTGCTGATCATCGCCGAAGACGTCGAAGGCGAAGCGCTGGCGACGCTGGTCGTCAACAAACTGCGCGGCGGACTGAAAGTCGCCGCCGTCAAGGCTCCGGGCTTCGGCGACCGCCGCAAAGCGATGCTGCAGGATATCGCGATCCTGACCAAAGGACAGGTCGTTTCGCAAGATCTGGGCATCAAGCTCGAAGACGTGACGCTCGATATGCTCGGCACGGCGAAGAAAGTCACGATTACCAAAGACAACACGACGATCGTTGACGGCGCCGGCGAAAAGGACGAAATCAAAGCCCGTTGCGCGCAGATCAAAAAACAGATCGAAACGACCGCGTCCGAATACGACAAGGAAAAACTGCAGGAACGTCTGGCGAAACTGTCCGGCGGCGTTGCGGTCATCAAAGTCGGCGGCGCGTCCGAAACGGAAGTCAAGGAAAAGAAGGATCGTGTCGACGATGCTCTGCACGCGACTCGCGCGGCCGTCGAAGAAGGCATTGTCACGGGCGGCGGCACCGCGTTGCTGTACGCGGCTCACAGCCTTGACGCGCTGAAACCGGCGAACGACGACCAGCGCGTCGGCATCGACATCGTCCGCCGCGCTTTGCAGGCGCCTGTCCGTCAGATCGCCGCGAACGCGGGCGAAGACGGCGCCGTTATCGCCGGCAAGCTGTTGGAAGGCGGCAAGACGACAATCGGCTTCAACGCTCAAACGGGTGAATATGTCGATATGTTCGAATCGGGCATCATCGACCCGACGAAAGTCGTCCGCACATCGATTGAAAGCGCGGCTTCCGTCGCCGGCTTGCTGATCACGACCGAAGCGATGGTCGCCGACAAGCCCGAAGAGAAATGCGGCTGCGGCTGCCACGGCGGCGACGCCGGCGCCGGTATGGGCGGCATGGGCGGTATGGGCGGATTCTGATCCGACCCCGTCGCGAAGCGATAAAAAGAGCCTCTCCGGAGGCTCTTTTTTTTGAGGATTATTGACGTTTGACGGGCGAATAATTCAAATAAGCCTGCCGTCGGTTTTCGCGTTTGACGACGGCGATGCTGTCCAAAATCAATCCGACCAAAAAGCTTAACGCCGAACAGATAAAGACGCCTGTTACCGCGATCAGTGTCGGGAAACGCGGGACCAGTCCGCTGGCCATATACTCGGAAATGATCGGGACGATGGCTCCGGCTCCGGCCAGAAACAGGGCGAACGCGATCAGGCTGAAAAACATCAGCGGCCGTTCGTCTTTCATCAGCATGATGATCGTGCGCAAAATCCGCAGACCGTCTTTGTACGTGGACAGTTTCGAATAAGATCCCTGCGGGCGGGCGAAGTAATCGGTCATGACCTCTTTCATCGGCAGGCGGGCCGAAAAAGCGTACACCGTCAACTCGGTTTCGATTTCAAAGCCTTTGGATCCGGCGGGGAACGTTTTGGCGAAACGGCGGGAAAAAACGCGGAATCCCGACAGCATATCGACCAATTTATGACCGAAGAACGTTTGAACGAGCTTCGTTAAAACGAAATTCCCCCACCGGTGCCCGAGCCGGTACGCGTCCAGACTGACTTCGCGGCGCGCGCCGACGACCATATCGGAATCGGTATCGATCAGTTCTTTGATCAAATCGGGCGAACGTTTGATATCGTACGTTTCGTCGCCGTCCGACATCACGTAAACATCGGCGTCCACGTCGGCGAACATCCGGCGCACGACGTTGCCTTTGCCTTGCGCGGTAACGGAGCGCACGATGGCGCCGGCCTGCGTCGCCCGTTCAATGGTATCGTCTGTCGAGTTGTTGTCATAAACATAAATTTCCGCCTGCGGCAAATATTCTTTAAAGTCTTTGACCACTTTTTCAATGGACAAGCCTTCGTTATAGCAGGGAATGATAACGGCGATTTTCGGTGTCATAACGTCCTCCGTTTTGATTTTTCGGTTTTATGCTACCATATTTTAATGTTCGTTTAAGCAAAATAGCATACTCTTTGATAAGATACCCGAATGAAAGCGAGGTTCCCATGATACGGCTGTTCGCGGGCATTGAATTGCCCGATAATATCAAAGACGAATTATACGCGTTGCGCGGCGGCGTTCCGGGGGCCAAATGGACGGAACGTGATAATCTGCATATCACGTTGCGCTTCATCGGCAATATCGACGAAGACGACGCGAACGATCTGCACGACGGTTTCATGCAAATTCAGGCGCCGGCGTTTTCATTGTCGATGACACAGGTCGGATTCTTCGCGACGGGGGCGCAGATCAGGCATTTATGGGCCGGCGTCAGTTATTACCAACCGCTCGATTTCCTGCACGACAAGATCGAAAGCGTCATCAATCGCTACGGACTTGGCGCCGATCCGCGCAAATTTCACGCCCATGCGACGCTGGCCAAGCTGAACGGCACGACCGCGGAAGACGTGCAACGCTTTATCGAATACAACAATCTTTTCCATTCCGAAGAATTCACCGTCGATCACTTTACGCTGTTTTCCAGTCACAAGCGTTCCGACGGCGACGGATCGTATTATCGCGCCGAAGCGGAATATCCCCTTTTCGGTTATTACGGATAAACGGCGTCTGTTGTATGAGCGATCGCGCTGACGGGGACGAAATCGAATCCGCGGCGGAGCGCTTCCGGTATCCATTCTTTCAAAATCGCTATCGTTAACGGATGCGGATGGCCGATTCCGACGGCGAATCCGTTGCGTTCGGCTTTGTGTTCCAGTTGCCGGAGGTTTTCCAAGATTTCCTTCCGCCTTTGGACATGATCCAGAAAAACGTCGCGAACGGCGTAACGAAGGCCGGCGGCGGCGGCGGCGGTCGCCGCGACGGAGGACGGAGACGTCAGCGAATCCAAAAAAATCAAATTGCGCGGCTTCAGTTCGCCCGCCACGACATCCATCGCCCGTCTGTCCGCCGTCAGCAGGCTTCCCATGTGATTATTGATGCCGACATACCCCGAAAAAGCGGACAGCGCGACGTCTAACGCTCCGCGAAGCTCGTTGTCGCTCATGGCGGCGCGCAAAGCTCCCGCCCCCGGATAAGCGGAACCGACAGGTTCCATCGGAACGTGCAGGAACAATTCGTGTCCGGCCGTTGCCGCTCTTTCCGTTACATCGTCCAGATCGTCGGCGTACGCCATAAACGATAAAGTCAACGGCGCCGGCAACCGGATAACGGCTTCCGTCGCCTTTTTATTCAGTCCCAAATCGTCGATGACAACGGCTATTTTGGGCGTTTTCCCCCATAAAGCGCTTTCGTTCGCCCGAACGGGAAACGCCGCCGTCGCCCAAAACACGAAAAGTAAAACAAAACGAAACACAAACACCTCCGGCACAGCCACTTTACCGCCGAACGAAAAAAAAAGCTTGCAAAAAACACGGAACCAAAGTAGAACAAATAAAGAATCTTTATTCAACATGAAAGGGGATTCCATGCTGACGAAACGACAATACGAACTTTTGATGCTCATTGACCGTTGTTTGCGTGAAAACGGCGTCTCACCGTCGTTCGAAGAAATGAAGGACGCTGTCGGTCTGCGGTCGAAATCGGGGATTCACCGTTTGATTACGGAGCTGGAGGAACGCGGTTTTCTGCGTCGGCTGCCCAACAGAGCGAGAGCATTGGAAGTTTTGAAATTGCCGGATAATCAAGTCGAACGGCAGGTACGCCGGCCGATGCCGTCGGCGATGCCGGCCGCAAACACGGTGGAATTGCCGAAATACGGAAAAATCGCGGCGGGAACGCCGTTGGAAGCCTTGCGCGGGAACGATACGGTCTGCGTTCCGGCGGATATGTTGGGGGCCGGACAGCATTACGCGCTGACGGTCGCGGGCGAATCGATGATCGACGCCGGGATTTTGGACGGGGACACCGTGATTATCCGCCGTTGTTCGACGGTCGAAAACGGCGAAATTGCGGTCGCTCTGGTTGACGGCACGGAAGTTACGCTGAAAAAAATCTATCGTCGCGGCAATTCAATTGCGCTGGAGCCGTGCAACAAGGCGTATGAAACGCGGATTTTCAGTCCGGATCGGATTACGATACAGGGAAAACTGGTCGGATTGATGCGTTCTTACGATTAAAAACGAAAAAATCAAAAAAAATATTGACCGCGGGAAGGAATCCTTTTATATATAACCCGTCCTGATGAAGTTCCCATCGTCTAGAGGCCTAGGACATCGCCCTTTCACGGCGGTAACGGGGGTTCGAATCCCCCTGGGAACGCCAAAATGAAAACACCGTCCGCAAGGGCGGTTTTTTTATTGCGTTTTTCAGGGGTGATGAGAACGCCCGTCGGGGTTCGGTGAGCCGAAGGCGAACGACGCGCAGGGCGACAGCCCGAGCGGCCGGCCTGACCGGTGAGCGAAGCGAACAATCCCCCCCCCCCTTGGGAACGCCGATTCAAGTCGTTAAAGTTCCCGCCGCCTGTTCTTAAACAATGTCTTCAAGATCGACTTTCAACGCCGCCGCTATCGCTTTAAGGCTTTTCAGGCTTCCGTCAGATTTCCCGCTTTATCATATCAACGGATAAGTCCGCTTCGGCGGCAAGTCCCGCCTGCGTCATTTTCCGGTATTCCCGATAAACTTTTACGGGGCTTTCTCCGTCAAGAATAGCATTAACGACATAAGCGGGCATATATTCCCCTTCGCGGTGCGCCATCTATTCTTCCGTCGCTTTCGCGTCCGCCATAATTTTTTCCGCAAAGCCTCCGCCAACACAGTTTTTCTGTTGACAAATCGAACGTCGAAAATCAATATCAAATATCTTTTTTTATTGTTTTGCAGAGGATAAATCAATGCATTGCTATCGTACGCATAATTGCGGCCAGTTGCGTTTGTCGGACGCGGGGCAAACAGTCCGTTTGTCCGGTTGGGTCCATCGTAAACGCGACCACGGAAACTTGGTTTTTATCGACTTGCGCGACCATTACGGTTTGACGCAGTGCGTTTTTGACGTCACCAGCTCCGTTTTCCCCTTGTTGGAACGCGTCCGCCCCGAAAGCGTCATTTGCGTAACGGGTAAAGTCGTCGCCCGCGACGCCGATACCGTCAACAAAAACCTGCCGACCGGCGAAATCGAACTGGACATCGAAGAAGCCGAGATCCTGTCCGAAGCGGAAACGTTGCCGTTGCAGGTTGCCGGCGAATTCGAACAGCCTGAAGATATGCGTTTGCGTTACCGTTTCCTCGATCTGCGCCGCGAAAAACTGCACAAGAACATGATTTTGCGCTCGAAAGTCATCGCTTCCGCTCGTCGTCGTATGATGGAACAGGGCTTCGTCGAATACCAGACGCCGATCCTGACCGCGTCCAGTCCGGAAGGTGCCCGCGATTTTCTGGTGCCGTCCCGTCTGCATCCCGGCCAGTTCTACGCGTTGCCGCAGGCTCCGCAACAGTTCAAGCAATTGCTGATGGTGTCCGGCTTCGACCGTTATTTCCAGATCGCGCCGTGCTTCCGCGACGAAGACGGCCGCGCCGACCGTTCCCCCGGCGAATTCTACCAGCTCGACTTTGAAATGGCGTTCGTGACGCAGGAAGATGTCTTCGCCGCCATCGAACCGGTTTTGGAAGGCATCTTCACCGAATTCGCCGACGGCCGCAAAGTGACGCCCGCGCCGTTCCCGCGCATCCCGTACGCCGAAGCGATGCTGAAATACGGTTCGGACAAACCCGATTTGCGCAACCCGTTGCTGATTACGGACGTAACAGAACACTTCCGCGGTTCGGATTTCGCCGTGTTCGCGAACGCCGTCGAAAACGGCGCGAAAGTTCGTGCGATTCCCGCGCCGAAAGCCGCCGCTCAACCGCGCAGCTGGTTTGACAAACTGACCGGCTGGGCGCGCGAAATCGGCATGCCCGGTCTGTGCTACGTTTCGTACAAGGAAGACGGTCCGAAGGGCGCTTTCGTCAAGAACTTCAACGCCGAACAGCTGGAAGCGTTGCGCAAAGCCGTCGGTGCGAACGTCGGCGACGCAGTGTTCTTCGCTTGCGACAAGAAAGGAACGGTCGAAAAATTCGCCGGCCAGATCCGCAACAAAGTCGCCGAACAGCTCGACTTGTTCGAAAAGAACATCTTCAAGTTCTGCTGGATCACCGATTTCCCGATGTTCGAAATCGACGAAGAAACGGGCAAGATCGGATTCTGCCACAACCCGTTCTCGATGCCGCAGGGCGGAATGGAAGCGCTGATGACGAAAGACCCGCTGGAAATCAACGCGTATCAGTACGATATCGTTTGCAACGGCATCGAACTGTCGTCGGGCGCCATCCGCAACCATCGTCCGGACATCATGTTCAAAGCGTTCGAAATCGCGGGCTACGGTCCCGAAGTCGTCGAACACAAATTCGGCGGTATGCTCAACGCGTTCAAGTACGGCGCTCCTCCGCACGGCGGCGCCGCCCCCGGTATCGACCGCATGGTCATGCTGCTGGCGGACGAACCGAATATCCGCGAAGTCATCCTGTTCCCGATGAACGGCATGGCGCAGGATTTGATGATGCAGGCGCCGTGCGAAGTTACGCCGCAACAGTTGAAAGAACTGCACATCAAGATCGATATGCCGAAAGAAATCATGGTCGAAAAGAAATAAACGGCCGTTAACGAACAAAAAGGAAGGGAGCCGAAAAGCTCCCTTCTTTTTTATTCAAAGCCTGAAAAAACGGCGGGGATTTTCCCCCCCGCCGCAAGAAGTTAAAATTACGGGCAACCGTTCTTTCCGGATACGCAATTTGGCCAAAAAGCTGACCCGCAAAGAACTCTCGCGCATTGATATCCGCTGCCCGAGCTGCTGCTGCTGGACTTGCTGCCGGTGTTGCTGCCGCTGGATTTGCTGCCGGTGTTGCTGCCCGTATTGCTGCCGGAATTGCTGTTGGAATTGCCCGTGCTTTTCTTCGTGCATCCGCCGTTTCCGTCGGAAAGCGTGTCGGCCGGGCAGTTACAATAGGCTGTGTTATTAGAATCATACTTCATGCTGATATTCGATCCGGAATAACACGGATTGCAACCTGTTTTGCCGTTTCTGACGTCGCAGATCATTCCTGTTCCGCAATCGGCCGAAGTCGTGCAAGCGGGTTTCGGCGTATCGTCCGTCTGTCTCGCCGTCTGGCAGGTGTAATTCGTTCCCTGAACCAGATAGTCGATATCCCATCCCGTCGTGCAGTCGTAGCCGCAGCTCTTCGGATAGTAGGTGCAGACGCGTTCTTTGCCGCCGTTCTTTGCGCCCGGACGATCGTAATAGAACTTGCTTCCGCACAGTCTCTTGCATTGAGCGTCGTCGTCATTTGCCGGTTCCGGTTCGGGCGTCGGATCGTCTTTTTTCTTGCATCCGCCTTTACCGTCGGAAAGCGTGTCGGCCGGACAGTTGCAATAAGCGGTTCCATTGCCCCAGGTCATTGTGACATTGGATCCGGAACCGCAATTATGGCAGGCTGTTTCTCCGTTCTTAACGTCGCAAATCGTACCCGTGCCGCAGTCGGCGGACGTCGTGCAACCCGGATTGGGTTCCGGTTCAGGAATGGCCGCGCAGGTGTAGCACATACCGTTGGAAGCCATCACACCCGTTTCCACCGTGTTTTCGTTGTCAGAGCAACCCGTCGTATAGCCGTAATCCGCACACACCGGACAAGTGTGGTCCTGCG
>DGGW01000055.1 GCA_002393065.1 Alphaproteobacteria bacterium UBA3864
GCGCCGGTGCACTGGTCGTCGAACGCCTGTTCCGTCATCGTGTCGAGCTTCGCGTAAAAGTCCTGTTCGGCAATGCCGTAATCGCGGATCGACAGCGGGATACCGACTTCCTTTTTCAAATTCTGCAACGCGTCGATCAGCAATTCGACCTTTTCGTCGTCCGTCGTTCCGCCCAGTTTCAGCGCGTTCGCGATTTGAGCGTACTTTTCCTTCGCGTTCGGATACTTGTACTGCGCGAAAGCCGCCTGCTTGACCGGCGCGTCCGACGCGTTGTAGCGGATCACCTGCAGCAGCAACAGCGCGTTCGCGATGCCGTGCGGGATGTTGAACGACGCGCCGAGCTTGTGCGCCATCGAATGGCACAGCCCCAGAAAGGCGTTTGCAAAAGCCATACCCGCCAGCGTCGCCGCATAGTGGACTTTTTCGCGCGCCACGGGGTCCTCTTTTCCGAACTTGTACGAACGCGGCAGGTATTCGTAAACCTTCTTGGCGGCTTCGAGCGCGTTCGAATTGGTAAAGTTCGTCGCCATGATCGACACGTACGCCTCGATCGCGTGGACCAGCGCGTCATAGCCCGACGCCGCGCACAGCTTCGGCGGCATCGTATCGACCAAATTCGGATCGACGATCGCCATCGTCGGCGTCAGCGCGTAGTCGGTCACCGGATACTTGATATGCGTCTTTTCGTCGGTGATGACGGCAAAGGGCGTGACTTCGGACCCCGTTCCGGACGTCGTCGGAATCGCGACCATATCGGCTTTCGCGCCCAGCGCCGGCATATCCACGATACGTTTGCGGATGTCCATGAAACGCATCGCGATGTCGTCGAAAACGGCGTCCGGCTGTTCGTACATCAGCCACATGATCTTGCACGCGTCGATCGGCGAACCGCCGCCCAGCGCGACGAACACGTCCGGTTCGTACGTTCTGACCATCGTCATCGCTTCGTTGATGGTCGCCAGAGTCGGATCGGGCTTCACGTCAAAGAAAATCTGATAATCCGTGCCGATTTCTTCCAGCACTTTCGTTACGGCGGACGCGACGCCCGAATTGAACATGAAGCGATCGGTCACGACAAACGCCCGCTTTTTGCCCTTCAGCTCCCGTAGCGCCGGTTCCAGAGAGCCGCGTTTGAAATAGATTTTCGGCGGAACTTTGTACCAAAGCATATTTTCTCTCCTTTCCGCGACGGTTTTGATGTTCAACAGGTGCTTGACGCCGACGTTTTCGCTGGTTGCGTTGCCGCCCCAGGACCCGCAGCCGATCGTCATCGTCGGCGGCAGTTTGAAATTGAACAGATCGCCGATGGCGCCCTGCGTCGAAGGCATGTTGATCAGCACGCGCCCCGTATGGATCTTGTTGCCGAAACGGACGATCCTGTCTTGATGCCGTTCGTCCGTATACAAAACGGAAGTGTGTCCGGCGCCGCCGTGATCGACCAGCGTATAAGCCTTGTCCATGCCGTCTTCGAAATTTTCGGCGCGGTATATCGCCAGAACGGGCGACAGCTTTTCGCGCGCAAACGGTTCGGCGGCGGAAACGTCTTCAACTTCGGCGATCAGGACTTTGGTGTTTTCCGGAACACTGATTCCCGCGATTTTCGCGATCTTGACGGCCGGTTGTCCGACAATGGCGGGATTGAGTTTATCGTTCGGGAACATCGCGACTTTGAGCTTTTCGCATTCCGCCGCAGTCGGGAAGTATGCGCCGCGGTAAGCGAATTCCTTTTTAACGGCGTCGTAAACGTCTTTGACGACCACGACGGACTGCTCGGACGCGCAGATCATCCCGTTGTCGAACGTCTTGCTGACCAGAATCGACGACACCGCCATTTGAATATCCGCCGTTTCGTCGATCAACGCCGGCGTGTTGCCCGGACCGACGCCCAAAGCGGGCTTGCCCGACGAATAAGCGGCCTTGACCATGCCGGGACCGCCGGTCGCCAGAATCATATTGATTTTCGGATGCTTCATCAGCATATCCGACAATTCGATGGACGGCTTTTCGATCCAGCCGATCAAACCGTCGGGAGCCCCCGCCGCCACCGCCGCGTCCAAACACAGCTTCGCCGCCGCGATGGTGCTGGCAGTCGCCCGCGGATGCGGGGAAAAGATGATCGCGTTGCGCGTCTTTAACGCCAACAGCGACTTGAAAATCGCAGTCGACGTCGGATTCGTCGTCGGAATGATGCCCGCGATGACGCCGACCGGTTCGGCAACTTCGCGAACGCCGCCGGCGCGGTCTTCGGAAATGACGCCGCATGTTTTCGTATCGCGGTACTTGTTATAAATGTATTCGGACGCAAAGTGGTTTTTGATGACTTTGTCTTCGACGACGCCCATTCCCGTTTCTTCCACCGCCATTTTGGCCAGCGGAATACGTTGTTTGTTCGCCGCCAAAGCGACGGCGCGAAAGATCGCGTCGACCTGTTCCTGCGTAAAGCGGGCGTATTCGGCCTGCGCTTCGTGAGCCTTCACGATGATCGCCTCCAGCCGTTCCGCCGCCGTGATTTCCTTTTCCATTACCATCCTCCCCGTTCAACCGTGAACAGTTTACCGCCCTTTGTATAAAATCCTTCTAACGAAAAAGCAAGACGACTTATCGTTTTTGATCAAAAAGCATCCTGATTCTTCCGACCCAGTCCCGCAACGTCGCCGCCGAAGGATCCGTCAACGCGGCGGAATAGATTTCGTATGATTCGGCGTCTTCGCGCTGCATACGGCGCAAAAGCGACTTCGCCCCGCGGAACGGAAGTCCGGCAAGACCGCAATAAATCTCCGCGCTTTCAACCAGCAAACGGCAGTGGCGGTAAGCGGCCACCGCATCGCCGCGTTCGGTGCGGGCAAGCATTTTTTCACACCACGCGACCGCATGTTCCAGATCTTCGCTCTTTTTAAACGGAACTTCCGCCGCGAAAGGCGCCACTTTTTCCCGCAAAAAAGCGGCGCGGCCGTTGTCATCCTTTAAAATGCGGCCGAAAGCGACCGGCAGGAAATCGTCCGGCGAACAAGCCCCGTCAAAGGTTTCGGGCGGATACACGAATACGTCCAGAACCGTTCCGTCAACCGTCGAACCGTCGTGCCTTTTATCGCCCTTCGCGATCAGCAAGGCGTCGAAGTCGCTTTCTCTATCGGCGAAACCGTCGGCGAACGACCCGTAAACAATAACGGATTCGGGATTGTATTTCTTCGTCAGATAGCGGACGATTCGCAAAACTTTGCCCATTTTACCGCCTTTCATCGCCGTTCGAACCGCGCGACGATTTCCGTGTGCGGCGTGAAAACGAATTGATCGACGGGCTTTAACCGCGTCATCGCGTAGCCGCCGTCCGTCAGGATTTTCGCGTCGCGCGCAAAGGTTTGCGGATTGCACGACACCGCGACGACGACCGGAACGCCGCTTGCCGCCAGCTGTCGGCTTTGCGCTTCGGCGCCCGCGCGCGGCGGGTCGAAAACGACGGCGTCCGCCTTTTCAAGCTCGTCCGGATAAAACGGCGTTTTGAACAGGTTTCGCACGACCGCTTTGATCCGCCCTTCGGACGCCTTTGTCAGCGCGGCGACCGCTTCGGGCGCTAAATCGGCCGCTTCGACCGTCCGTTTCTTTTTCAGCAAAGACAAAGCGAACGTTCCGACGCCGCAAAACAGATCGACGACTTTTTTCGCTTTGCCGACGTACGCCGAAACCGTTTCCTGCAGGACCTCCTGCCCTTCGCGGGACGGCTGTAAAAACGCGCCGGCGGGAACGGCGACGGTAAAATCCCCCATCCGCAGAACGGGGGTGCGGAAAACGGCAAGCGGTTCCGCCGCGCTCCGTTCGCTTTGCCGCCAGGCAACACGGGCGACGTCGTTCGCCGCCCCGAAATCCGCCGCCGCTTTGCGCGCTTCGTCGTCGGGCGCGAACGGCAGCGTTATCAGAACGTCCGCCCCCGTGTCCGTGATCTGAATCAGCACGTCGCCCGTTCCTTTGCGGACGGGAAAGCGGAGGCTTTCGATAAACGCGCGAACGGGACCGATCAGGCGTCCGGCTTCGGCAACGGCGACGGCGCAGTTCTCAACGGGACAGACGCGCCCGCTTTTCTCGATATTGAAGCCGACGAAACGCGCTTTGCCGTTCCAGCAAACGCCGAGCGTTATCCGCCGCCGCGACCTGACCGGCGCGAAGAACGGTTCGTCAAACTCCTGAAAAGACGGGAAAAGCTCCCTGACCCGACGCAGTTTGAAATCCCGATACGCCCGTTCGGCAAGATGCTGCAGCGAACATCCGCCGCACGTTCCGGCATACGGGCAAACGGGATCGACCCTGTCCGGCGACGGTTCGACGACACGCAACAGCTTCGCCCGACCGTTTTCGTCCGGTTCGACGTCGACCGTTTCGCCCGTCAGCGCGCCGGCGACGAAACACTTCCGTCCGCCGATTTCCGCAACGCCGTCGCCCTGCCGCGCCAAATCCGAAATTTTTGCCACCGTCATTTCTTTTTTCCCGCTTTGTTAATGACTTCATTTTTCTTTTCGGCTACAATACACGAAAAGAAACGGAGAATCCAATGCTGAAAGTGCTGATTGCCGACGATCACGACCTTTTTCTGACAGGGTTGCAGATGACGTTGTCCGATTTGGACGACAACATCCGTATCGAAAGCGCGGCCGATCATCGCGAATTGCTGGCGAAAGCCGACGGCAAAACGCCTTGGGACCTGATTCTGACGGATCTGGCCATGCCGGGGATGCCCTGGCACGAATCGCTCCGTCTGTTGCGGGAAGCCAATCCCGAAACGCCGATCGTCGTTTTGTCGGCCGTGTCCGACCATGACAACGTGACGAAAGCGATCGATCTGGGCGCGTCCGGCTTCATTCCTAAAACATCGCCGTCGAAGCTGATCATCAGCGCGTTGCGGCTCGTTCTGGCCGGCGGACTTTATCTGCCGTCCGAATTGCTGGCGACCCCGTCGGACAAAGAATCCGCCGGCGAAAACAACGGCATCCTGACGCCGCGCCAGCTCGACGTTCTGAAACTGATCGCGCAAGGCAAACCCAACAAGATCATCGCGAACGAGCTTCACCTGTCCGAAGGAACGGTCAAACTGCACGTTACAGCGATTCTGAAAGCGTTGAACGTCATCAACCGCACCGGCGCCGTTTCCGCCGCGCGCAACATGGGACTGATTGAAAAATGACGGACGAAAAAGAAAAAACCGGTCAACACGCCAAAGCGGTTCCGCCGCCCGTATCCGCCGCCTCTGCTCCGCCGAAGCCCGCCGCGGAAACGCCGAAGCCCGCCCCGAAAAAGAACGAGCAGCCCGTTATCGACTTTCCGCCGGAAGACAAACGTCTTTGGTCCGTTCCGCCTTATTTATCCTCCGTCTATCCGACCGTTTATTTTAAAAAGCCCGTTTCGCGTTTTTTTCAAAACGAAAACCTCGCGTCCCTATTGACCTGTTTTCGTCTGAACCGGCTGGTCCGCGCCGTCAACGACCGGATCAAACAAGGCGATTCCGTCTTGCAAACGGGGCTGACCGCCGGTCCTTTGGAAAGAGAGATCGCCATCAATTTGAACGGTCAATCACTTTATGAAATCGAAGACATCTCGCGCGTACAAGCGTTGACCGCCGGATCGAAATACGCGTCGTGGAAAAACATTCGCCTGCTTTCCCGCGATTTCACTTTTCCCCGCGAACACGAAATCAAATACGATAAAGTCGTCGTTTTTTTCACGCTTCACGAACTTCCCGATCCGCGCAAAAAAGCCCTGATGGAACGCGTTTTGGACGTCGTCAATCCGAACGGAGAAGTCCTTTTCGTCGACTATGGCATGCCGAGCCCTTATAACCCGATGAAATATCCCGTTATTTTATTCAACCGATTACACGAACCTTTTGCCGAAAGCCTGATGACGAAAGGAATCAAGTCCTTTGTCGATACGGCGAAAGCCGCCAAATATACCTGGACGGAAGAAAGCTTTTTCGGCGGATTGTACCGGATCGTAACCGCTTCCCTTAAAGGATAGCATCTTTTTTCGCTCGGGCGAAAGCCTGCACCAGATAAACGCCCTGGAACGCGCCGGAGGAAACTACGGACAGATATCCCGCGAAGTTCGTAACGATTCCGCTTTGCGGCAAAAGGCGTGTGCATGACAGGCACAGGGCGCACGGCAAAAGCACCGCGGCGACATACATGAAAAAATAGCCCCAACCGAAAATTCTGGTTATCTGCCAGGATTGAAACAATCCGATTTTTTCACCGGCAACGCTTCCGACCAAACAAAGCCCCGTGCGGATCATAAAAAACGGGAAAAGAGCCAGAACGAGCATCGCTTTTATCTGAACCGGAAAAACAAACGTTTTGACGAACAAATCGAACGCTTTTGTCAGCGCAAAGACGGACGTTCCGGCCAAAACAAGCGAAAAAAGCGTCATTTTCGCCAACACGAGCAAAAACAGCCCGTATTTCTTGTTCAATCGCGGAACAAAAAAAGAATGTTCGCCGCGTCCGAAAAGAGCGATATCCGCACTTTGCCAGGTAACTTCCGTCGTTATAAAAGCCAGCACGGATAACAGCGTCAAAATCGAACTCACGTTCAATTCGATTTGCAGATTCGCCGTTTCGGCAAAGCCGTACATCGGATAAAACTTTTCATAAACGGCCAGTGCGCCGAGAAGCAAAACGGGAAAGACAAACAGATATTTCAAAGTCTTCCCGTTCAAAAAAAACTTCACCGTTTGAAAAAAAAGAGCGGAAACGGGTTCGTAATTACGGTTCATCGGATTTCCTTCACTTCATTGACGCCCTGGCATTTACGCAGATCGGACAAAACCTCCGCGGAAAAAGTATAACGGTTTTCAAGCGCGATTTCCACATTCCAATCGTCCGTCTGAACGACGATCCAGACGTGCGTCCGTCCGGACGGCGTTTTATCCAGAATATTCCTGACGGCGGTGATCGCGTTTTCCCGTGTCAGTGTGATCAACACGCCGTCCGTCGTTTTGGAAATCATTTCCTCCAGACTTTCCACCGTTTGCACGATCAGCCGCGGTTCTTCGGAACCTTCGTCACGTTCCGCGGAAACGCCGACCAACAAAGGCTTTTTGGAATCGAACAACGCCCTTGAACGGCTCAAAACCTCCGAAAAAGCGGTCATTTCAAACGTACCCGATATGTCGGACGCGGCGATGAAGGCGTACTTCTTGCCCTTCTTACTGGTACGTTCCCGAACGGTTCCGGGAATGATCACCGCCATTCGCGCATGAGTTGAACCGGCGCGCGCGACGACGTTTTTGATTTCCTCGTACGTCATCGTCCTCAAGCGTTCGAACAGCGAAACATATTTTTCAAGCGGATGGGCGGACAGATAAAAACCGAACACTTCCAATTCGCCGGCCAACCGTTCCTCATGCGCCCAGTCCGGCGCGGATTTCAAATCGAACGGAACATCTTCCGATTTTCCGCCGAACAAATTGATTTGCGACGATTTCCGTTCTTCAACGGCGGATTTGGCGTGTTGCATCAGCAAATTCAGATTGGCGAACAGAACGCCCCGCCGTTTATCCAGAGAATCGAAAGCTCCGGCTTTGATCAGCGTGCCGACGGTCTTGCTGTCCAGATTATCGGCCCCGAGTCGACGCATAAAATCCGCCATGGATTTGTATTTTCCGTTTTTTTGCCGTTCTTCGACGATCGCGTTCGACGCGGCTTCGCCCGCGCCCTTCAGAGCCCACAAGGCATAGCGCACGGCGCCGTTTTCGACGGTGAAGTGCGTTCCCGACCGGTTGACGTCCGGCGGCAAAAGCTTGATTCCCAAACGGGACAATTCCGCTTTGTATTTGGCGAGCTTGTCGGTGTTCTGCCGGTCGTAAGTCATCGTCGCCGCCATGAATTCGACGGGGAAATGCGCTTTCAGGTACGCCGTCTGGAACGAAACGAGGGCGTAAGCGGCAGCGTGCGATTTGTTGAACCCGTAAGACGCGAACTTCGCCATGCTTTCGAAAATCGATTCCGCCAAAGCCTTGTCGACGCCGTTTTTCACGGAACCGCTCACGAATTTTTCGCGCTCGTACGGCAGTTTTTCGACCTGTTTTTTGCCCATGACCTTGCGCAAAGCGTCCGCGCCGCCCATCGTGTAGCCGCCCATTTTTCGGGCGATCTGCATGACTTGTTCCTGATAAATCATGATGCCGTACGTTTCTTTCAGAATGTCTTCCAGCATCGGGTGCATATAGTCCGGTTCTTCCGCGCCGTTTTTGCAAGCGGTGTATTTCGGGATGTTGTCCATCGGGCCGGGACGGTACAGGGAAATGACAGCGATGATTTCCTCGAACTTCGTCGGCATCAGGTTGCGCAGGACGCCGTGCATGCCGGAACTTTCAAGCTGGAACACGCCTTCGGTTTCCGCGCGCTGGAGGAGTTCGAACGTCGCTTTGTCCGTCAAATCAAGATTGTCAACGTCGATTTCGGGTTTCCCTTCGCGGCGCATCCGTTCGTTGATCATGTCGGCGGCTTCTTTGATGACCGTCAGCGTTTTCAGTCCCAGAAAGTCGAACTTGATCAACCCCGTCGATTCGACGAATTTCATATTGAATTGCGTTACGGGAAGCTCGGATCCCGTGCTGGCGTCGCGGAAGACGGGAACGATCTGGTCGAGAGGTTTCTGACCGACGACGACACCCGCCGCGTGAGTCGAAGCGGTAACGTACAGGCCTTCCAGTTTTTCGGCGATGCTCAACAAATGGTCGGCTTCCGGATCCTCGCGGCGGAGCACGTCAAATTCCGGTTCGACCTTATACGCGTCCGCCAACGTCGTTCCGGGCTTCATCGGCACCAGCTTCGACAGCTTGCGCGCCAAACCGGACAGTTGCAGGACGCGGCCGACCATATTGATGACGGCTTTCGACTGCAGCTGACCGAGCGCAAGGATTTGAGCGACGCTCTCCTTGCCGTATTTTTGCCGCATATGTTCTATCGACTCGCCGCGGCGCGTCTGACAGAAATCGACGTCGAAGTCAGGCATGTTCACGCGTTCCGGATTCAGAAAGCGTTCGAACAGCAAATTCAGTTTCAAAGGATCGAGGTCCGTGATCCTCAACGCCCACGCCACGCACGACCCCGCACCGGAACCGCGCCCCGGCCCGATCGGGATGCCGTGCGATTTCGACCAGTTGATAAATTCCGCAACGATCAGGAAGTATCCGGAAAACTTCATTTTGATAATGACGCTCAATTCGTATTCCAACCGGTCGAAATACGTTTTGGCGACTTCTTCGCGGCGTTCTTCCTCAACATCCGGAAAGACCTTGTCTTCCAACCGTTTTTGCAATCCTTCCCGCGCTTGTTTCTGAACGGTCAGGGCTTCGCGCAGTTCGCCGTCCGTGCGCGCTTCCAGCTGTTCCTGAACGGTTTTGCCCGTTTTCGGATCGTCCGTCAGGTATTGCCGGATCTTTTCATACGCCGCCAACCTGTCCTTTTCGGGATCGGTGAACGGTTCGCAGTCCGGATAAAGCGGCAGCGCGGGTTCTGCCTTTTCCAGCATGAAACCGCAGCGCTTCGCGATGACCAGCGTATTATCGACCGCTTCGGGCAGATCGGCGAACAGCGCCGTCATTTCTTCGGGGGATTTGAAGTAAAACTCCGGATTCGAATGGCGGCGCTCGTCAACGATCAGCTGGGTTTTTTCCCTGTTGCACAGCAGAATGTCGTGCGCTTCGAACATATCGGGCGTTTCAAAGAAAACATTGTTCGTCGCGACCAGCGGGATATCGTGTTTGAACGCCAGTTCCAGAAAATCCTTTTCCGTCCGTTCCTCTTCGGGCAAGCCGTGGCGCTGGATTTCCATATACAGCCGGTTCGGAAAAATGTCTTTCAGACGTAAAAGCGCTTCTTCCGCCTTATCCTTTTTTCCCGCCAGCAAATACCGTCCGACCGGTCCGCCGATCCCGCCCGTCAGACAAATCAGCCCCGCCGAATACTCTTTCAGCTTGTCATACGGCACGTGCGGTTCGTCGTCGTCCGGCGTGAACATGTACGTTTGTTCGGATTGATAGCGCAAAGACGAATAACCGTCCGCGTTTTGAACCAGCAGAATGATGTCGCTCAAACGGGCGTCGGGGTCTTTCGGATTGGAGGAACGCTTTTCCATGCCGATGTCGATCCGCGCCTGAATCCCGACGATCGGCTGTACCGCAAAAAGGGAATCATCGTGCAGTTCCGCCGCGGGATTGGAACACAACGTCGAAAATTCGAACGATCCGAACAGATTGTTCGTATCCGTCACCGCAACGGCGGGCATACGGAATTTGTTGCACAGTTTCGGCAGGGATTTGACTTTGAGAGCGCCCTCCGACAAAGAATAGCTGGAATGGACGCGCAAATGGACGAACGGCGCGAGCGGCAGTTTTTCCTCATCCGCGGAAGTGTTTTCCGCCGCTTCCCCCGCCATGGCTCACTCCCCGACGAAACGCTGTTTGAACGCGATGCGTCCGCTCATGCCGAGCGTGTCCATTTCCTCCAAACGTCCGTCTTTGAGGGCGACTTTCCTGTCCATGCGGTCGGCCAGTTCCGGATTGTGCGTCGCGACCAGAGCCGCCAGTCCCGTTTCGCGCACGACGTTCATCAAAAAGCCGAACACCGTTTCACTGGTCATCGGGTCGAGGTTTCCGGTCGGTTCGTCCGCCAGCAACATGTGCGGCTTGTTCGCCAGAGCGCGGGCGATGGCGACGCGTTGCGCCTCCCCGCCCGAAAGCTGCGCCGGACGGTGGTTCATCCGCTTTTTCAGACCGACCTTGTCGAGCAGAAATTCGGCGTATTCGGCGGCCTCGCGCTTACGTTTTCCGGCAATCATCTGCGGGATCATCACGTTTTCAAGCGCGGAAAATTCAGGCTGCAGGTTATGGTTCTGATACACGAATCCCAAATACTCGCGCCGCATTTTCGTACGCGTGGCGTCGTCCATGTCGGAACACGGCGCGCCGCTCAAAAACACTTCGCCTTCATCGGGCGGTTCAAGCAAGCCCGTCACATGAAGCAACGTCGATTTGCCCGCGCCGGACGGTCCGACCAGCGACACCATTTCGCCGTGATTGACGGTCAGATCGATACCGCGCAGAACGTCGATGATCGTCTTGCCCTGCGTGTAATGGCGGCGGACGTTTTTCAGCACCAGAACGGGAACGGCGGACGTGTTGTTTTCACTCATAACGCAAAGCCTCCACGGGATCGAGCCGCGCCGCGCGCCACGACGGATAAATCGTCGCCGCGAACGACAAAAACAGCGACATCAGAACGACGGCCGTCACTTCGACGGGATCGACCTTCGCCGGCAGGCGCGACAGAAAATAGATTTCGGCCGAAAACAGATCCGTACCGGTCAGACTTTCCAGAAAGCGGCGGATCTTTTCGATGTTTTCGCAAAACAGCAATCCGGCCAGAACGCCGAACAACGTGCCGAAAAAGCCGATCGCCGCGCCGCTCATGAAAAACACGCGCATGATCATGCCGCGCGTCGCGCCCATCGTGCGCAAAACGGCGATGTCGCGCCCCTTGTCCTTGACGAGCATGATCAGACCGGAAATCATGTTGAACGACGCGACCAGAATGATCAGAGTCAGCACTAAAAACATCACGTTGCGTTCGACTTCAATCGCGTTGAAGAACGCCTGATTCGACCGTTGCCAGTCGTACAGCCGGACTTTCGATCCCAGAGCGTCCTTCGCGGCGTTCTGAACTTTGTTCAACAAATCGTGATTTTCCAGAAACAGCTCGAGGTTCGTTACGCCGTCGTCGGTATCGAAGAATTTCTGCGCGTCGGCCATCGGCATAAAGATGAAGCCGGCGTCGTATTCGTACATCCCGACGGAAAACGTCCCGCCGACCGTGTACGAACGCATCCGCGGCACCGTGCCGAACGCGGTCACCGTGCCTTTCGGGGAAATGAGCGTGATTTCCTCGCCCGCATAAACGCCGAGCTTTTGCGCCAGCCTGTCGCCGACCAGTACCGTCCCCGGCCGCGAAAACGATTCGAGCGTTCCGCCGACGATACTGTTTCGCAACAAATCCCGCTTGACGAAATCCTCCGGCGCAATGCCGCGGACGATCGCGCCCTGCGCGTTGCGCACGGAGCTGACCATCACTTGCCCTTCGATCAACGGAATGACGTCTTTGACGCCTTTGATCTGCGCGGCGCGTTCGGCCAGTTCCCGATACCCCGTCAGCACCGTGCCGTGAACGGCGTAAGCCCCCAGATGACCGTTCAGTCCCAGAACGCGGGACAGCAGTTCCTGCCGGAAGCCGTTCATCACGGACATCACGATGATCAGCGTCGCGACGCCCAGCAAAATGCCCAGAAAGGAAAACGCCGCTATGATCGACACAAAACCTTCCTTGCGTCGGGCGCGCAGATACCGGAAAGCCAGCATCCGTTCAAAAGCGGAAAAAATCATTCGTCCCCGTCCTTTTCGTGATTAGCGCGTCAGGAAAGCGACGGCGTCCTCGGGGGACATTTCCCGCCGTTCGCCGGTCTTTCTGTTCTTGAGTTCGACAACGCCCTTTTCAAGCCCGCGCAGACCGACAATCAGCTGATACGGCAAACCGATCAGGTCCATCGTCGAAAACTTCACGCCCGCCCGTTCGTCACGGTCGTCGTAAAGAACTTCGACGCCGGCTTTGGTCAGTTTCGCGTACAAGTCGTCGCACGCTTTGTCGGCGACTTCCTTGCCCGTGCCCAGATTGACCAGCCCGACCTTAAACGGCGCGACGCTTTCCGGCCAAATGATGCCGTTGTCGTCGTGGCAGGCTTCGATGATCGCGCCCATCAGACGCGACACGCCGATTCCGTAGCAACCGCCTTCGATCAGGACGGGTTTGCCGTCTTCGCCCGCAACGGCGACGTTCATCGGGTTCGAATACTTTTTGCCGTAGTAGAAGACCTGACCGACTTCGATGCCGCGCGCGCTCAACAGATTGTCTCCGACAGCCTTCGCTTCGGCCTCGTCGTATTTGTCTTCTGTCGCGGCGTACAGGGACGTCCATTGATTGTAAATCGGTTCCAGATCGGAATCGTAATCGACGTCCTCGGACGGAATCGGCATCGCCAGGTAATCCTTGTGGCAGTAGACCTGCTCTTCGCCGGTTTCCGCCAAAACGATGAATTCGTGGCTCAAATCGCCGCCGATGGGTCCCGTCGACGCCTTCATCGGAATCGCGCGGACGCCGCAGCGGGCGAACGTGCGCAGATATGCAACGAACATTTTGTTGTAAGAATGCTTCGCGCCTTCGTACGTCAGGTCGAACGAGTACGCGTCCTTCATCAGGAATTCGCGGCCGCGCATCACGCCGAAACGGGGACGCACCTCGTCGCGAAACTTCCACTGGATATTGTAAAGGATCTTCGGCGTTTCCTTGTAGCTTTTCAGCTCGTTGCGGGCGATGTCGTTGATGACCTCCTCCGCCGTCGGCCCGTAGACCAGAACGCGGTCGTGGCGGTCGGTGATGCGCAGCATTTCCGGCCCGTAAGCGTCGTAGCGGCCGCTTTCCTTCCACAAATCGGAATTTTGCAACGTCGGCATCAGCAATTCCTGCGCACCGGCACGGTCCTGTTCTTCGCGGACGATCTGTTCGATCTTGCGCAAAACCCTGTACCCCAAAGGCAACCAGGTATAAATGCCCGCGGCGGTCTGACGGATCATGCCCGCGCGCAACATCAAACGGTGCGAAACGATTTGAGCTTCGACCGGATTTTCTTTCAACGTCGGCAACAGATAACGGGATAAACGCATTTTAAAAGCTTTCCTGAAAAGTAAAAAAACAAACCGTGTAAAACTTTATGAAATCCGCCGCGATTTATCAATCTTTATTTTCCGAAACTTCGTTCAGAATCTTGCGTATCAATTGAACGGAAACCGCTTTTTTCGTTTCGAGGGACAGCGCGTCCGCCCGTTCGACAAGCTCGCCCGCCGCGGCGAAAGAGCGTTCCGCGTGTTTCAGGATATACGCGATGACATCGGGCGCCACCGTCAACTGCCGGTCGGCGAACAGCTTGAGCAGAACGGCGGTCAGAACGGCTTCATCGGGTTGCGCGATTTCAACGGACGGAACGGAAAGCAACCGCGTGCGCAGATCCGGCAAAGCGACGTTCCACGCCGAAAGATGCCTGTCGGCCGTCATCAGAAGGAATCCTTTTTTCGACCGGATATCGTTCAACAAATGGAACAGCGCTTCCTCGTCAAAAGGAAACGTCGCTTCCCATACGGCGAAACGGGCGTCCGTCAAACAAGGTTCCGGAAGGAAAGCCGCTTTTTCGCCCGTTTTCCGAAAAACGGAATCGGCGAACAAATGGCACAGATGCGTTTTTCCGCACCCTTTGCCGCCGATAATCAACGCGGCGGAAAAATTATCGTTCGGAACGGAATCGATCAAAGCGACCGCTTCGGCGTTGCAGTCCGCCGTCAAAAAATCCTCCCGCCCGACAAGCGGACGGGAAAAGAATGAAAACGCCGATTGACGGAAGGAGGACGGCATCACGCCGTTCCCAGATAAATGTCGCTCTCTTTATAGCGGGCGATGAAGAACCGGACCAGAACGCCGATGACGGCCGCCACGGGAACGGCGATCAGAACGCCCAGAAAACCGAACAGCGACGCCCCCGCCAACAGGGAGAACATCACCCAGACCGGATGAAGGTTGACTTTTTCGCCGACCAGTTTCGGCGTCAGGACGTTCCCTTCCAACATCTGCCCGCACAGGAACACGACGACCACCGCGATCAACCGGCCGTAATCGTCGAACTGAACGGCGGCCAACCCGACGCTGAGCAGGAAACCGAGTGTCGAACCGACGTACGGAATGAACGACACCGCGCCGATGCACAACCCGATCAGCAATCCCAAATCAAGTCCGGTCAGGCTCAACGTAATGGCGTAATAAGCGCTCAAACACAAACAGACCGTCGCCTGTCCGCGGATAAAGCCGGACAGGATGTCGTTGATCTGGCGCAACAGCGACCGGATGGTCGGCGCTTCGTTGCGCGGCAAAAGACCTCTGATCGTCCCGCAAAAATGCGTCCAATCACGCAACAGGTAAAAAGCGACGATCGGCGTGATGATGACAAGGGACAGCAAATTCAGCAACGCCATGCTGCCGGACAGCACGCCGCCGACCGTTTTCAAAACCATTTTCGCCGCGCCGGACAAATGCCCGACGACCGTCTGACGCAGATCGGCCGTTTGCTTCGGGAACATTTTTTTCAGTTCGTCCATATAGGGTTCGATCTTGCCCCACAGCAACGACACATAAACGGGAACATTGTTGATGAACAGAGACATCTGGCGCTGAACGATCGGGAAAACGATCAGCAAAGTAATCAGGCAGAACAACGCGAAAACGCTGAAAACGACGACGACGGCCATCGTTCTTGAACGGATCCTGCGCTGCAGACGCGTCGCAACCGGATCAAGGAAAAAGGCCAGCGCAATCCCCGCGACGAAAGGCAGCAACACGTCGCGCAACAGATAGACAAAACCCAGAAAAAGGATGAAAGCGCCGCTCCAAAACAAAATCTTTTGAAATTTTTGCACAACCGGTCTCCTTCCGAAATCATTCGGCGGGTTCGTCGGCGGGGGCGACCATCGAATCCGCGGGTTTGGCCGGAGCGGACGCGTCGGCCAACCGTTCGAACGCCTGTAATTTGAAAACGCCGGACGGCAACGGCGAAAGCAAAAGTTTCCGTTTTTTCAGCTCGTTTTGCAAACGGTCAAGCGTTTCGGCGTAAAAAATCGTCAGTTGCAACACGCCGGCGCGCGCGGCCTGCAACGTATAAGATCCGATAATCGGCACGCGCGACAAGCGGTCTTTGACGGTCTGCCACTGGACGATGTCCGAAACCGGAACCATGACGACCAGCGACGTCGTGTCGTTGAATTGGACCATCTGGTCTTCTTTCCATTTCCGTTCCAGCCTTTCCACGACCGACCGGACGGCGTTGGCATACGTCGTCGCCGTGTTTTTCCCCATGGGAACGGAAAAGGAAAAATTTTTGATTTCAGACGCCGTCGTTTCGTCCATCGCGTTGACGGACACGTTGAAACCTGATCCCGTACGGGTCATTTCAACGACCAGAACGCCTTCGGCTTCGTATCTTTTCGCCAAAGACAGAACGGCAGGCAAATCGCCCTTTACGACCTGTTCGGCCGTCAGCATCTGGCTGTCCTGCAGATCGCCCATCGGAACGATCAACGGGATCATATAGCTTTCGACCGTACGATTGCTCCACGCCCGCAACCAGGCGTTGTCTTCCTCCCACAGCAGACGGGAGGACGAACCGCGACGATACAGCGGTAAAATCAGCAAAGGCTTTCCCGACGTGCGAACGAACGGCAAGCCGTTACTTTTCAGCAAATCCCGAACCGCGTCGCCGTTGAATCGGACTTCCAGAGTCGCCATATAGCGGACGGGCGACGTTTTTTCGTTCGAAACGCTCATGTCCTGAACGAAATTGATGATGTCGTCGGGAACGAGCTCCGGCAACTGTTCGACGATATAATCGGGCGTTATCCGGCTCATCACCGCCATCAAGGCGTGCTTCTGGCCTTCCTGCAAAGCCTGTTCGCGGGCTTTGGACGCGTTTTCGGCGGTGACGTCGACCTGTATCCCGCCGGCGGAAAACATTTTGGAATCAACGGGAGCCGCTTGAACGAAACGCGTCGGCGACAAAGCTATCAACAGCGCTAAAATCAAAATTTTCATGAAACGGCTCCCGTTTTATTTCAGATAATCAGCCGACGATTTCGCATTCGGAGAAATAGAACGCGATTTCGCGGGCGGCGCTTTTTTCGGAATCGGAACCGTGAACGGAATTGGCTTCCATCGATTCGGCATACATTTTGCGAATGGTTCCTTCTTCGGCTTTGGCCGGATTGGTCGCGCCCATCACCGCGCGGTTTTTCGCGATGGCGTCTTCACCTTCAAGAACCTGAACGACGATCGGACCGGACGTCATGAAGTCGATCAGCGACTGATAGAACGGCTTGTCCTTGTGTTCGATATAGAACGCGCCGGCCAGCGCGGGCGTCAGGCGGA
>DGGW01000067.1 GCA_002393065.1 Alphaproteobacteria bacterium UBA3864
CCGACGGATCTGATCAATCCGCGTTCCGCCGTATCCGGTTCGCACAACCTTGAAATCAAGGAAACGAAGCATCTGTTTCTGAAACTGCCGATGCTGGAAAAAGACCTGGCAAAATTCATCGACGAACACGAAGCGTCCTGGCCGGTCGTCGTGACCTCCATCGCGCGCAAATGGCTCAAGGAAGGATTGCGCGAACGTTGCATCACCCGTGATTTGAAATGGGGCATTCCCGTTCCCGTTGACGGCTTCGACGGCAAAGTCTTTTACGTTTGGTTCGACGCGCCGATCGAATACATCGCGTCAACGAAGGAATGGTCGGACGAAGATCCCGAACATCGCGACTGGAAAGCGTGGTGGACGGAATCAAAGGACGTCCGCTACGTTCAATTCATGGCCAAAGACAATATCCCGTTCCATACGATCATGTTCCCCGCCACAATGATCGGCGTCGGCGAAGATTGGAAAAAAGTCGATTACATCAAAGGCTTCAACTGGCTGACGTTCTACGGCGGAAAATTCTCGACGTCGCAGCACCGCGGTATTTTCACCAATCAGGCGCTGGAAGAATTCGAACCCGACTACTGGCGTTACTGGCTGATGGCGAACGCGCCCGAAAATTCGGATTCGAGCTTCACGTTCTCCGGTTTCGCCGCGACGGTCAACAAAGACCTGAACGACGTTCTGGGCAATCTGGTCAACCGCGTTCTGAAAATGACGGCATCCAAGTTCGGCACGGCCGTTCCCGACGGCGGCGAATGGGGCGATGCGGAAAAGCGTTTCGCCGATACGATCGCCGAACACGTCAAGGCTTACACCGGTTATCTGCGCGATTTGGAATTCCGCAAGGCTTTGACGGAACTTCGCGCCGTCTGGACGGAAGGCAACAACTATTTCGCCTCCGCCGAACCGTGGACGGTCATCAAGACCGACAAGGACCGCGCCGCGATGATTTTGCGTCTGGCGATCAATATCGTTCGGTTGTACGCGGTTTTATCCGCGCCCGTAATTCCGGACGCCGCCGAAAAAATGATGAAACTGCTTAATCTGGATCCGTCCGATCTGGCATGGCCGAAAGCTGACGATATCGCGTCCGAACTTCGGAAGATTCCGGCGGGACACGCTTTCAACGCGCCGCAGGAACCGCTGTTCAAAAAGATTTTGCCCGAACGCGTAACGGAACTTTGCGAACGCTACGGAGCGGATGAAAACGAATGAAGGCATTAAAAGGGCTTTTCCGTTTTCTGTTTTCCTGCATCACCGTTTGGTTCCGGCTGATTAAACATCCGCTTGTCGTCGCGGGGATCATTCTTGTCTTTTTCGGGATTTTCTGGGCGTGCGGAATCCCGCCGCAGGAACTGCCGACATGGGTGCAGAGCCGTGCCTTGCCGCGCTTTTACGCGAGAATGAAGGAGCTTCGCCACGAATCCCTGTTTACGGCCGGAAAAATACTGGAAAAATCTTCGCCTGCCGCCTCCGGCGTCATCAAGGCGCTGGATAAAAAGTTGAGCGGAGAAGAAACCGAACCGGAACAAACCGCGCAAAAAGAACAGGGGGAAGGGACGGCGCTTGAAGCCGTTTTCGAAGGTGTGTCCGCAAATGATCCGACCGCGGCCGCTTTACAAAACGAATACCGTTCGTTTGAAGAAATCGCGCGCGAGGCGGAACGAAAGGCCGAAGAAGCGGAAGCCGCTTACCGCGAATACCGGGCCAATGAAGACGCCTGGTCGAACGTTATCGGTCAGGTGCAGACCGTCGTCGTCGAAAGAGATCCGTTCGCGGATGTTCCTCCCGAAACGGTTTTTGAGGGGAAAGCCGTCGTCAGAGGCGGCGCTTCGTTAAACGTCGCCGGCCGTCAGGTCGAACTGAACGTCAGAATCCGTTCCGGATCGGCGGGCAGGGCGTTTCAGGCTTTGCAACGCGAAGCCGACGGTAAAACGGTCCGTTGCGCGCCGTATAAAGACAAATATCGTTGTCTGGCCGGAAAAACGGATCTGGGACAACTGCTTGTCGGAAACTCTTTGGCAGACAGCCTTTAAGCTTTTCCCTGAACGCTTGCCAGCTGCAGGGGATCGATTCCCAGCGATTTGATGGCGGCGCTCCATTTTTCTTCCGCGTTGCCGCCGAAAAGAATTTCGGGCGTCGCTTTAACGGGAAGCCATGCGTTTTCTTTGATTTCCTTTTCCAATTGTCCGGCGTCCCATCCGGCATATCCCAGAATGACCAAAAAATCTTTCGGTCCGGTCCCGGCAGAGATGTCGCGTAAAATTTCCGTCGTCACCGTCAGCGACGTTTGCGTTCCCACCGGCAAGGTCGTTTTTCCCGTATAATCGGGAGAATGCAGAACGAATCCCCGCGCCTGTTCGACGGGGCCGCCCGCGTAAACGGGAACGGTCTTTGCGTAATCGGACACGGTGATGTCCAGTTGCGACAACAAAGCGGGAAAAGAAAAATCTTCGACGCGCCGATTGACGACAAGCCCCATCGCCCCTTCGGTCGTATGCGCGCAGATATAAACGACGGCTTTGTCAAAACGTTCGTCCGTCGCGCCGGGCATGGACACCAAACACTGACCGCTGAAAAAAGACATGAAAAACCCCGTATGAATAGGACCTTTTTATGTTATAATACAGCATCATAATACAACGAACGGAAAATAAAAATGATTCGTGCTCTTTTTTTTATCTTTTTAACCGTTTTCCCGTATCAGGTCCGAAGCGAAGTCATTCCTATGACAGAGGGCAGACTGGCCGAATTTCGCAATTTGCCGTCGTCCGAACGACTCGGATATTTGAAAAAATTTTACGAAGAAAACAAAGAAAAGAATGCAACGGATCAGGAAGTTTTTGATGAAATCGTAAAAATTCCGGAAATTCAGGATAACGAACTTTTTATCAAGATCGCTTCGTACGCAAAGAACCTCGGCAATTTGGATTCGTACCTGAATGTCGCCGCGGAAAAAGTCAATCAAGCTATTTTGAAAAGCCATCCCGACAGAAAGGATTTGCTGGTCGATCCCAAAAATATCGAAACATGGAAAAACGTCCGCCATATCATCGTTTTTAAAAAAAGCCTTCAGGACTATATCGACACCTGGTTTAACAACAATTCCTTTTCCGAAACCGTTTCCGACGAGGAAGCCGCCATGTTCATGTCGACGTGCGGCATGGCTTGGAAGAAAGAGAGCGCTCTTTCGGGCGTTGTCGTCTTTCCGAACGACGGATGGGATATCCTTTATACGAAAGAAGGTCAAACGCCGGAACCGCCGACGTTCGACTTTTCGAAATCGACGGGAGTGACGATAGGAAAGATACAGATGCCTCCCGCAACGAAAATTAAGGACGGATTCGGATATAACCGGCAAACGACATTCGTTTTCGATATCGTTCCGACCACGCCGGACAGAAGCGGAAAACTCGTCGCGACCGTTTCGGCGACAATGTGCCGGAACGGAGAATGCCATCGGAAAACTTTTCCGGAAATGACGGTCGACGTTTTGAACCGCATCATGGCGACTTCGTATTGTACGGCTTTGGACGTGCAGAGATATTACGGCGATCTGACGACGCGCGATCATCTGCAGGATTTGACGGCAACTTTTCAACGGAAAGAAGACGGTCGCGTCGAGCTGACGGTCAAAATGAAAACGGGATATCTGATCAACAGCAAAAAACCGCAGCTTTTTCTGTATAACGAATCCGGGCTGACGTTTGAAAAAACAAGCGAATTTTTTGAAGACAATAACTATATCTACCGTTTTGCGGCAAATAACGTTCCCAAAACGGGATCGTTATCCGTTCCTTTGAAGATCGTCGCCGCTTTCGGCGACAAAGCGGAAGGCGCCGAAATCATCGCTACGGAAGAAACCGGCGTCGGTTTGCGAAAGCGCGACCTCCTGACAAAATTTTCGGGGGCTTTGGCAACGCTGTTTTATCTGCTGACATGTTCTCCGATTGCGGCTTTGGGAATATTGCTGTTCAGTTTGCTGTTCCGTTACGGCGACGAAAACGCTGTCGATCGCATTGAAGATTTCTTTAACGGCGTCAGTCGCGCCTTTTTGCCGGCGGGAGTTTTTTTCGCCGCCATCGTTGCCCTTTTCGCTTTCGTGCCGTCCCTGTATTGGGGTATCCAATTCGATTTTCCTCTGTTGAACGGTTTATGGATTCTGCTTTTTTCCGGAGCAAGCGTTCTGTTTTTCAAAGAAACAGGACGGGAAGAGCTTGCTTTTTGGTCGAACTGGCCCTTTAAACGCCCGTCCTTTGCATCGGAAAGCGAAAAGGCGGGCTTTTTCTGTTTTTGGATCGTCGTGTTTCTTTTGGCGCTGACGCCCAATATGACGATTTTGCGGGTCATTGCCGAAAATTGGCGATGCGCGCCCGTCATTTACACGCTGATCGTTCCGACGGGACTGATCATTTCTTTCTGCGCGTTGTTCTTTATCGGAAACCGTTTCAAAAAAAGCCGAAACGATAACTCCGGAAAATTAAGATACCTGATACCGCTTTCGTTCGGCGTTCATATCGTCATCCTGCTGATAACGATCGTTTGCGAAGCGGGATTATTGCGGACGGCCGTATTCGCTTTATCCGGCGCCGCCGTTTCCGCATTCTTCATTCTTCGGAAAAAGCCTTTGCCCGATTTCCGACGGATTTCGGTCGTTTTGCTCGTTCTTCTGCTGACGTTGCCGCCGATGCCGCGCAAAGCCGTATTGCCTCCGGACATCCTTCAGTATGACGAACAAACGGCGCAAAGCATTGCCGATGCGGGGAAGGGCGTCGTCGTTTCCGTAACAAGCCCGTCCTGCCTGATTTGTCGATTGAATCTCAAGCTGTTGATAGCGGGAAACAAAGAAAAATCATATCAAATCATGACTGCTTCCGGTTTATCGAAAACCGTCCGGACGCTCGCTCGTGAAACGGAAGAAAGCGCTCTGCCCATGAATTTCGCTTACGCGCCCGAAAACAAAAAGGTTTCTCTTTTGTCGATTCTTCTGACCCCTCCGAAAGTGAGAGACCTTAAAGAAACCTTTTTTGCGCCGAACGGAGCGGAGGAAGAGGTCGCTATACCGCCAGAGGAACAAATTCCGCCGACAGAAAATCCGCCAGCCGTTGAGGATCAACGCTGATGTTCAGGCCGACTTTCCCGCCGCTGACGCAGATCCGGTCGTAAAGGATCGCCGTTTCGTCGATGAACGTCGGGAAGGGCTTTTTCATGCCGACGGGCGAACAACCGCCGTGAACGTACCCCGTCAGCGGCAACAGCTGTTTTAACGGGAGCATTTCAATACTTTTCCGGCCGGCGGCGCGGGCGGCCTTTTTCAAATCGAGTTCGCATACGGACGGCAGGACGAAAACGAAGTACTCTCTGCCGCCCGATACCGTAACGAGCGTTTTGAAGACCTGTTCCGGTTCCTGACCGATTTTTTGCGCGACGGATTTCGCGTCGATTTTCCCGTCCGACGTTTCGTATTCGTAGTACTCAAACGAAACGCCTGCTTGTTCAAGCAGGCGCATCGCGTTCGTCTTTTTTAAAGCGCTCATTAGCGGCCGTTTCCTTTTTGCAAAGCCAGACGCTTCGCTTTGACCGCGGCGGACGGAGCGGCTTTCGCGCCGCTCGGGTATTTTTTGACGCCGCCCGCTTTGACGAAGTCGGCGACTTTGACGCGCTGTTTCTTTTCTTCGATACCAAGAGATTTCGACACGATCTCGTACGTGTTCGGCGACAGCCCCGGTTCGTTCAGAATGCGGGTCAGCGCGGCTTTCATCATCGTTTGCCGTTCGGGGTCGTACTTCTTCCACGCGCCGAGAGCGACGGGCAGCGTCGCCGCGACCTGCGGATTGATCTTGTCGACGGCGAGCGTCTGTTCCGCGATGAAGTCGTATCCCGAACCGTCCTTTTTGTGCAGAGCCGTCGGGTTGGCGGCGAACGCACCGATCAAAGCGCGCACCTTGTTCGGATTCGTGATTGAGAACGCTTCGTGCTTCAAGAGCTGTTTGACCGTTTTCAGCGAATCGTCGGAAGCGGTCGCCTGCATCGCCAGCCATTTATCGACGACCAGAGAATCCTTTTTATAGGTTTCGTAGAAGTCGGCCATAACGGCTTTGGCTTCGGGCGTATCCTTGCCGGCGAAAACGCGAACGGCGGCGTCCTTGTCCGTCATCTGTTCGGCAGCCTTGTACTGTTTGAGCGCCAGCGAATCGTCCAGAATGCTCAAATACGACAAAGCGGTGTTGCGGACGGCGCGCTTGCCGGAATCGGCGGCGTTCGGCGAGTATTCGCCTTCGACCTTGTTTGCGGCGTAGGCTTTTTCAAAGTCGGGTTTCAGTTCCGTCGCGATCGTTTTGCGCAAAACGGAGCGCGCCTGCGCGATCGCGTCAACGTCGACGACGTCGGATTTTTCCGCCAACGCCCGTTCGGACGGCATGACGAACGCCTTCGCGATGAACGCCTTGTCAAGGCTTTCGTCGTTCAGGTAGCCGCGCAAAGCTTTGATGAACGGCGCGGGAACGGTCGGTTCCTTGCCTTTCTGAATGTCCTTGACCATATCGAGCATGATGTCCGTCGCGTAAGTCTGGCCGGCGTCCCAACGGTTGAACAGGTCGGAATCCTTCGCCATCAGCAACGCGCGTTCGTCGGGCGTGTACGCCATGTTGAAGTTGATCGGCGCCGTAAAGGAGCGGTTCGCGGACAAAACGGGAGGTTCCTTGACGTTTTCGAACACGAACGTCTGTTCGGGCTTGTTCAGAACGACGACTTTCGACGTCTTTCCGTCCTTTTTCTGCCCCTGAATGTCGAGCGGCATATCGTTGCCGTCCTTGTTGAGCAGGCCGACTTCCAAAGGAATGACGAACGGTTTTTTGATCGCCTGTCCCGGCGTCGGATTCGTGTGCTGTTTCAGCGTCAGCGTGTACGTCTGCTTTTCGGGATCGTAAGCGCCTTTTGCATCGACGTTCGGCGTTCCCGCCTGATGATACCAGTTTTTGAACTGGCGCAGGTCAAGACCGGTCCCGTCGGAGATCGCCTGAACGAAATCGTCGCAGGTCACGGCTTTGCCGTCGTTGCGTTCGAAATAGATGTCCATGCCTTTGCGGAAAGCTTCCTTGCCCGCCATGCGTTCCATCATGCGGATGACTTCGGCGCCTTTGTTATAAACGGTGCCGGTGTACAGCGACCGTACGGAAATGTAAGAATCCGGACGGATCGGGTGGGCGAGGGGGCCGGCGTCCTGCGTGAACTGACCGGCGCGGAGCGACGCGACGTCTTCGATTCTTTTGACGGCGCGCGAACGCTGGTCGGAGGAGAATTCCTGATCGCGGTAAACGGTCAGACCTTCCTTTAACGTCAGGTCGAACCAGTCGCGGAGCGTGACGCGGTTGCCGGACCAGTTGTGGAAGTATTCGTGTCCGACGACGCCTTCGATGGACGCGTAATCGGCGTCGGTCGCGCGTTTCGGATCGGCAAGGACGTACTTGTCGTTAAAGATGTTCAGCGACGTGTTTTCGCACGCGCCGGAATTAAAGTTCGACACGGCGACGATGTTGAAAACGTCGTGGTCGTATTCGCGACCGAAGGTCTGTTCGTCCCATTTCATCGCGCGTTTGAGCGAATCGACGGCGTAGCCGCTCATTGAGCCTTTGCCGGCTTCGACAAAGACGTTCAGTTCGACGTCGCGGCCGGAGCGCGTAACGAAATGATCCTGCTGCCGGTCAAGCTTGCCCGCGACGACGGCGTACAGATAGCACGCTTTCGGCACGGGATCAAAAAAGACTTCCTTCTTGCGCCCGTCGGGCAGTTCCTCGACGGATTCCTTGTTGCCGTTCGACACCAAAACGGGCAGTTTTTCTTTATCGCCGATCAGGGTCGTGCGCCACGTCGGCATCACGTCCGGACGGTCGGGGAAGTAGGTGATGCGGCGGAAACCGTGCGTTTCGCACTTTGTGCAAAGGATACCGTCGGATTCGTACAGCCCCTGCAGTTTCGTGTTCGCTTTCGGGTTCAAGTCGGTTTCGACCGTCAGCTGAAAATCCTTCGGCGGGTTCAGGATCGTCATGCCTTCGTCGGTCAGGATGTAATCCTTTTCGGTCAAAGGCTTGCCGTTGATGGCGACGCCCGCCAGCGTCAACTCGTCACCGTCCAGAAACAGCGGCGTCCCTTCGGCCGTATCGGGTTCGCGATGGAAATCCATCACGGCGACGGCTTTCGTTTTTTCGGATTCGAGGTCGAACGTCATGTCGACGTGCGACACCTGATATTCCGGCTTTTTGTAATCTTTCGCGTATACTGTTTTCGGGGCGCCCATGGCACAATCCTTCTCTAAAGTAAATCTTCAAACACTTTAAGCGCTTTTTTATCGAAAATCCAGATTATTTTTCGAAAATTTTACAAAAAAATCTAAACTTTATTTTACGGAAAAATTTTTATAAAATCGGGCCGGCTTATCAAACAACGGGAGGCCGAAAATGCCGGAAAACCGGAAAAAATTGACTCTTCGTGACGTTAAGGGATTCTTTTCGTCGCTTTCCGTCAAAGAACGTTGCGGCATCGCGGCCAGATCTTTCTTGTTTCTTTTTTGTTCGGTCTTGATATCCCTGCGTTTTAAAGAATTCGGGGTGGACGACGACGAATTTTGTTTCAGCATCATTGTCTTGTTCGGTTTTTCTTTTCTGCTTTCCCCGTCCTTTTTTATAATTCTTTATCTGCCGTTTTTAGCGCTTTTGTTTTTGGATTTTCATTTATTCCGAACCTACGGTTTGTCCGTATCTTCTTTCGGACCTCAGATCTTTGCCGTTCTTCTGGACACGAACAAAGCGGAAGTCCTTGAATACATGACAAGAATAAGTCTGTTTGAATGGATGTTGCTGACGACCGTTTTTGTCGCTTTGACAAGTGCGTTTTTCTACAAAAGGAAAGCGACGATCCTTCCGGAAAAACAGCGGATGCTTGTTTTGTTCGTTCTTTGCGTTTTGTATCCCTTTACTTATACGGCGCATTTTTACCCTCTCATCCGATCGGTCAGCGCGTCAAAAAACAACGAATCCCTTGCCAAAAGCAAAATGTTTCGCTTTAATCCCGCAAAGGATAAGACCAAAGCGGACACCGTCGTCGTTTTGATCGGGGAATCGCATCGTCAGTCTGAATTTGCTCCGGTATTCGATCGGTACGCTGACAAATTTCAAACGCTTTACCGCTTTTCCGACATGATCTCACCTTTTCCCGGCACATTGAAAGCGGTTCCGATGATTCTGTCCCGAAAAAAAGTGACCGACGAACAGAACTTTTTTTACGAAAGGTCCTTGTTTTCCCTGTTCAGGGAAGCCGGATACGAAACTTATTTCTTGCATTACATTGAAATGTATACGGAAAGTCATTTAAGCTTTATTTATCGGGAAGCCGGTCGCTTTATAAAATACGCCGGAAAAATAACGCCGACGACGGATGAAGGGATACTTCCCGTTTTAAACGATATCCTGACAGATAAAAATCAAAAGAAACTTATAGTTATCAAGATGATAGGCGTTCATATCAATTTTGTTTCCCGTTATCCGGATCCGGAAACATCCGCTTTTCGCCGTCTGATGATGGAGCTTAAGCCCAAAACGAAAGAACGGGAAATGTTCCATTATAAAAAAGCGATCGCTTATTCCGCCGGAATAATCGAAAAAATTATGGAAACCGTTGAAAAGCGGCCGGAGCCGTCGTTGCTTTTGTTTTCGTCCGATCATGGTATTTGCATTTTTGACAAAGGCTTTTTCCATTTGCCGGCAACATGTCGCAACGCGTTCCATATTCCCGCCATGATTTTGCTGAATCCCGCTTTGAGCGCGGCAACGTCGCAGCAGGCGAAGGATAATTTATCCTGCAATCAGGACAAGCCGCTGACGGAGGAATACGATTTCGAAACGATCGCGAGTTTGGCGGGAATCTCTTATCCGTCCGCCGACGCCCGATATGATTTGACGAAAAGATGTTTTTATCCCGACGGAAAAAAAAGGCGGATTGTTGTCGGGGAAGAAAAAACTTTCTATGAAGATTTGTAAAAAGTGTTAAAGTTCTAAATCATACGGTACGCGCGGGAAGGGCATGGATACAAATTTCAAAACGATAACGGCTGTTTTGCTGGCAACGACGTTGGCCGGTTTCTGTGCCGGCTGTACGGACGTCATGCTCAACGGCGGTATTTACCGTTCGCCCGTCAAAGCGCAGAATTCGGCACGCTCCCCGTATTATCGGGAACAGTACAGAATCCGAAGCCTTTCGCCGTCGTATGTGACGGTGCGGAAAGGCGACACCGTTTACAGCTTGTCCCGCCGCTACAACGTTTCGACGCGCGAATTGATCGAAACGAACAACCTGACCGCGCCGTTCATTCTGGTCAAAGGGTCGCGGATCCGCTTGCCCGAACCCGCCGTCCACGTCGTCAGGCAAGGCGATACCGTTTACAGCATTTCACGCCGCTACGGCGTCGATATGAGCTCTCTTGCCCGTATGAACGGCATGAGAAAGGAGCCGTATTCAATCTATCCCGGACAGATTTTGAAATTGCCGCCGTCGGTCGTTGAAGCGACGGAAGAAAAGATCGTCGCCAGAAACGAACCGCCGAAAACAAAGGCGTCCGCCGCGAAACCGTCGGCGAAGGTAGCGCCGAAAAAGGCGCCCGTCAAAAAGAAATCGGCCATCCGGTTGCCGACCGCGCCGGCCCGGTCGTCGGGCAAGTTCGCCTGGCCGGTCCACGGAACGGTCATGACGAAATTCGGTTCCGCCGGGGCGGGGCGGCACAACGACGGCATCAATATCAAAATAGCCGAAGGAACGCCCGTCGCGGCGGCGGAAAACGGCGTTGTCGCTTACGCCGGAAACGAACTGAAAGGCTTCGGCAATCTTTTGCTGGTCAAGCACGCGGACGGCTGGATCACGGCATACGCGCATAACAAGGAATTTCTGGTCAAACGCGGCGATTCGGTCAAACGCGGCCAGCCGATCGCCAAAGCCGGCAAAACCGGTAGCGCGAAGGAAGCGCAGCTGCATTTCGAAATCCGAAAGGGAACGAAGGCCGTCGATCCGCTGACATATCTGGAAAAACGCTGACGCCGTGAAAAAAGCCTCCGGAGGAAAACGGAGGCTTTTCGGTATTCTGTAAAGATCTCGTACGGAAAGAAAAAATCACATACGGATATAAGGAATGAATTCGTCTTCGAACGTTACGCGGACGGAATCATCAAAAAATACGTTCATCAAAGGAACTCCCTAAAATCAGACAAATTCTATGTACGCGAAAAAGCCGTGCGGCGCAAGTGTTTTTTTTCGGTTGCGAAAGATTTTTTTTGCGCTTATTCTTTTCGACAGCGGTTTTGATGTCAAAACCGTCAGAACCGAACGGTTCGGGAGCCTGAACAGCTCTTGCAAAAGACGGCATGATATAATGCCGATATTCTCCGTTTGCGTAAAACGGGAGAAGTTATATTCCCGATTTCAAAGGTCGGGGATCTTTGGCGTATGTCCAGAAGCTTTCCGGCTTTAAAGGTCAAAGGGTCATTTTTCTTTATGTATGATTGTTCAATCCCCGACCGCCTTTTCACAAGGCGGTTTTCTTTTGAAAGGAGATTGAAATGACAATGAGAAAAACTTTTTTGTACGGGGCGCTTTCCCTGTTGACCGCGTGTTCGTCCATCATCAACGGAACGTCGCAGGAAATATCTTTTACCGGAAATGTCAAAGGCATAAAAATCAAGCAAAACGGAGTGGTTTTATGCTCCGTTCCGTGCAAGACTTTAATTGACCGCGCAAAGAACGGAACCGTGTTGACAGCTGAAAAAGAGGGGTTTCAAAGCGAAGAATTTTCTTTAAGAACGAAACTGTCCTTCGTTTTCTGGGGAAATATCACCAGTTTCGGACCGTTCGGTTCGACAACGGACGCGACCGTCGGCGGTATGTGGACGTATGCGCCGTCGGAATATTTTGTCGATTTGAGCGAAATCGGGGCTCAAAAGAACACAAAACAGCGTGAAATCAGACACTTCGTTACAACGAATTACGCTGCTTTGAAAGCCGAAGCGGCGAAAGGAAATTCGGGCGAATACTTGGATTCTTTGGAAAAGTTGTCCGGTCTTGCGGTGAAAAAACTGAAAGAGGACATTTCAAAATGTTCCGACGCGCCGACGTGCGCCAATAAGATCGCGGAAGAGCTTTAACCCGCTTTCAGGGTCTTGACCGCTTCGTCTTTGCCGAACAGATACAACAACAGACGCAGGGCTTTTCCCCGTTCGGAGGAAAGCTCCGCGTCGATGTTCATAATGTATTTGGCGTCGTTGCCCGCCATTTTCAGCAGATCGCCGTGAATCGACAGATCCGCCGTCCTGAATTGCGGCAGGCCGCTCTGCTTTGTGCCGAGGACTTCGCCGGCACCCCGCAGGGTCAGGTCTTCTTCGGCGATCCTGAACCCGTCCTGCGTTTCCCGCATCGCCGTCAGCCGCGCTTTGGCGGTTTCGCTCAACGGTTCGCCGTACAGCAACAAACACGTCGACGCTTTGTCGCCGCGTCCGATACGGCCGCGTAACTGGTGCAGCTGCGCCAATCCGAACCGTTCCGCGTGTTCGATGACCATCACCGTCGCCTGCGGGACGTCGACACCGACTTCGATGACCGTCGTCGCGACAAGGATATCTTTGCCGCCGTGCGAAAAAGCGTCCATGACGGCGTCCTTTTCGGCGCTTTTCATCTTGCCGTGGACCAGCCCGACGCGACCGGGGAAAACGCCGTTCAGATAAGCGTACCGTTCTTCCGCCGCGGCAAGATCGATCTTTTCGCTTTCCTCGACCAGCGGGCAGACCCAGTAAACCTTGTTTCCGTCCGCCAGCGTCCGCCGCAGCGCCGCCGCGACGTCGTCCAGACGGGAGGAGGGCAGGACCCTCGTCGTGATCTCCTTGCGTCCCGGGGGAAGTTCGTCGATTTGCGACACGTCCATGTCGCCGTAATACGTCAGCGCCAGCGTCCGCGGGATCGGCGTCGCCGTCATGACCAGCATATCGGCGCGGCGTCCTTTTTCGGACAGGCTTAAACGCTGATGAACGCCGAATTTGTGCTGTTCGTCAACGATCGTCAGCGCCAGATCGTTGAAAACGACGTCTTGCGAAAAAAGAGCGTGCGTCCCGATGACGATCTGCGCTTTGCCGGACGCGATATCCTCCAAAATCTCTTCGCGCTTTTTGCCTTTGTCCCGGCCGGTCAGCAACACGACGCGGGCGTGATCGCCGACGTATTTCGAAACGGTCGCGAAGTGCTGGTTCGCCAGAATATCCGTCGGCGCCATCAACGCCGCCTGCGCGCCGGCTTCGACCGCGTTCAGCATCGCAAACAGCGCGACCAAAGTCTTGCCGCACCCGACGTCCCCCTGGACCAGACGCAACATTCTGACCGGTTCGGCCATATCTGCGTTGATTTCCTTTAAAACACGTTTTTGAGCGTTTGTTAAGGTAAAGCTTAAACCGTCAAGCACCGCTCGACGAATCAATCCGTCACCTTTGATGGAACGTCCTTTCTGTTTGCGGGCGGATTTCCTGACCAAAGCGAGGGCCAACTGGTTCGCCAGCAGTTCGTCATACGCGATTCTGTTCCGTGCCGCCGTAACGTTTTTCAGGTCTTCTTCGCTTTCGGGCAGGTGGACGGTACGCAAAGCTTCCATAAACGACGACCATCCTTCGCGCTTCGTCATCGCGGGATCCTGCCAGTCGGACAGGGCGGGCAGACGGTCGATTTCGTTCCGGACGGCTTTGTTCAGGATTTTTCCGGACAGCCCCGCCGTCAGCGGATAAACGCTTTCGATCACGGGGATTTTATCAATGTCGGAAAGCGGTACGATATAATCCGGATGCGTCATCTGTTTGCCGGTCGTCCCGAAACGCTCAACCTTGCCGCTGATGATTCTTTTTTCGCCAAGCGGAAGCGCTTTTTCCGGATAATCGCCGAACGCGTGAAAGAACACGACGGACAATTCGCCCGTTGCGTCGCGGCAGATCACGCGATAAGGGCTTTTGCGCGACGCAGGCTTTTTGTGTTCGACGGCGGTGACTTCCATCGTTACGACCGTGTTTTCGGGGGCTTCGGCAATCGTCGTTTTCAGCCGCCGGTCGATGTATCCCGTCGGCAGATGCGTCAAGAGGTCGAAAACCGTGCCGCCGAACAGCTTGGCGCACAAAGCGGCCGTTTTCGGTCCTATGCCGCGGACTTCGGCCAAATTCGTAAAGTACGGATACAGAATTTCCGGACGCATGGCGTTTCCAAAAAATAAAAGATGATTTTCCGTTTCGGGTATTGTATTTATAACACGGAGATTTTGAAAATGACAGACTTTTCACTTCGGGCGGGACAGATGACGCTTGCCGGCGTGCCGGAAGGATATGCCGCCGTCATTTCGGCTGAAGCCGCGAAACAAACAAAGGATGTTCTGTTCATCGGGCGGGACGACGCGCGATTGGCGGAAATCGCTGCGGAGTTGGCCTTTTTCGCGCCCGAAACCGAAGTCCTGACTTTTCCTGCGTGGGATACCGTGCCGTACGACCGCGTTTCGCCGAACGCCGACATCGTCGCCGGTCGCGTCGAAACGCTGATTCGCCTGCGCGCCGGAAAAAGCGGACGTCCCCGCATCGTCCTGACGACGCCCGCGGCGCTTGTCCAGCGCTTGCCGCCCCGCGACTTTTTCGCGGCGACGGCCGTTGCCGAAACGGGAAAAGAGCTGGACGCCGAACAACTGAAAGCGTTTTGGGACAAGTTCGGATACCGGCGTTGCGAACAGGTTTCCGAAGCCGGCGAATACGCCGTCCGCGGCGGCATCATCGATGTTTTTCCCGCCGGCGCCGCCGAACCGTTGCGATTGGACTTTTTCGGCGACACGCTGGAAGGCATCCGCACGTTCGACCCGATATCGCAAAGGACGACGGGCAAGATCGACCGCTTCGTTTTCGGCCCCGTCAGCGAAGTTACGCTTGACGCCGATTCCGTGTCCCGTTTCCGGACTTCGTACAGGGCTTTGTTCGGAACTGGCGTCAACGACGCTTTGTACGAAAGCATATCCGAAGGACTGCGTTTTCAGGGAATGGAGCATTGGCTTCCTCTTTTTTATGAAAAAACGGACACTTTGTTCGACTTTTTGCCCGACGCCGTCGTCATCGCGGATTACCAGACGGATCGGGAAACCGAAGCCCGGTTTGAGGAAATCGACGATTTTTATCGGGCGCGGCAGGACGGAGAACGCGCCAAAACGAACGAAGGCGGCTTCGTTTATCATCCCGTTCCCGTCGAAAAGATGTTTTTGAGCAAAAGCGAACTGGACGAAACTTTACGCGCCCGCGCCGTTTACGCTCTTTTCCCGTTTGAAACGCCGCCGGAATCCGCTTCTTCTTCGGATGCGGGCGGGCGGCCCGGTGTCGATTTTTCACCTGAACGCGCCGTTCCCGAAAAGGATGTGTACGACGAAGTCCGGAAATTCGCCGTCGCCGAAAATCTGGCAGGGCGGAGGGTCTTGCTGACCGCGTACTCCAACGGTTCGCGCGGCCGGATCGCGGCGTTGCTGACCGAACACGGATTGCCGACCGTTCCCGTTGATTCGGCAAAAGAGCTGGAAGCGGCGCAGGGAACGGCTTTCGCCGTCCTGCCGATGGTGTCGGGATACAGAACGAAAGACTTGACCGTCGTGACGGAAACCGACATTCTGGGCGACCGCTTGGTCCGTCCGGCGCGGCGCAAACGGCGCGGCGAGCAGTTCATCGCCGATGTGTCCGCCCTCAACGAGGGCGATTTCGTCGTCCATATCGACCACGGGATCGGACGCTACGAAGGTCTGCGCACACTTCAGGTCGGCGGCGCGCCGCACGATTGCGTGTGCTTGTCCTATGCCGACGACGACAAGCTGTTCGTTCCCGTCGAAAACATTGAAGTCCTGTCCCGATACGGTTCGGACGAAGCCGCCGCCGTTCTTGACAAGCTGGGCGGACGAGCGTGGCAGGCGCGCAAAGCCCGACTGAAACAGCGTATCCGCGACATGGCGGACGCGCTGATGAAGGTCGCCGCAGAACGCCACTTGCGCAAAGCGGAGGTCTTGTCCGTTCCGGAAGGGCTTTACGACGATTTTTGCACCCGTTTCCCGTATGTGGAAACCGAAGATCAGGAAAAGAGCATCCGCGACGTCCTGACCGATCTGTCGCAGGGACGCCCGATGGACAGGCTTGTGTGCGGTGACGTCGGGTTCGGCAAAACGGAAGTCGCTCTGCGCGCGGCTTTCGCGGCGGCGATGAACGGCGTTCAGGTCGCCGTCGTCGTTCCGACAACGCTTCTGGCGCGTCAGCATTACGACACTTTTTCAAAGCGTTTGGCCGGTTTTCCCTTGAAAGTCGTTCATTTGTCGCGGCTGGTATCCGCCAAAGCCGCCGCCGAAGTCAAAAAAGCGCTGGCGGACGGAACGGCGGACATCGTCGTCGGCACGCACGCTTTACTGGCGAAGACGGTGTCGTTCGCGAACCTCGGGCTTTTGATTGTTGACGAGGAACAGCATTTCGGTGTGGCGCACAAGGAACGGTTGAAACAGTTGAAAACGAACGTCCACGTTCTGACGCTGACGGCCACACCCATTCCGCGAACCTTGCAAATGGCGCTGACCGGCGTGCGCGAATTGAGCGTCATCGCGACGCCGCCGATCGACAGGCTGGCGGTCAGGACGTTCGTTCTGCCGTTCGATCCCGTCGTCATCCGCGACGCCCTCTTGCGCGAACGGATGCGGGGAGGGCAGACGTTTTGCGTTTGTCCGCGGATTTCCGATATGGACGAGCTGGAACGAAAACTGAAAGAGCTGGTGCCGGAAGCGAAAATCGTCAAGGCTCACGGCCGTATGGCGCCGACCGAGATCGAAGACATCATGACGGCGTTCGCGGACAGAAAGTACGATATCCTGCTGTCGACGTCAATCATCGAATCCGGACTGGATATGCCGTCGGTCAACACGATCATAGTCTGGCGCGCCGATATGTTCGGATTGGCGCAGCTTTACCAGTTGCGCGGCCGCGTCGGACGGAGCAAGACGCGCGGATACGCTTATCTGACTTTGCCGCCGCGCCAGAAAATCAATCCGACCGCCATGAAACGCATGGAAGTCATGCAAAAGCTCGACACGCTTGGCGCCGGCTTCACGTTGGCCAGCTATGACCTCGACATCCGCGGCGCCGGCAATCTGCTGGGCGAAGAACAGTCCGGTCATATTCGCGAGGTCGGTATCGAGCTTTATCAAAAAATGCTGGAGGATGCCGTTGCCGCGGCGCAAACGGACGGCGGCGAAACACCCGAAGACGACGACTGGTCGCCGCAGATTTCCGCCGGCATGCCGGTTCTGATTCCCGAAACGTACGTTCGGGATCTGGGCGTGCGTATGGGGCTTTACAAACGTCTGGCAGACATTCGGGATCCCGCGGAATTGGACGCTTTCGCGGCGGAACTGACAGACCGCTTCGGCGCTTTGCCGCCCGAAACGGAAAACCTGATGCAAATCATCGCCGTCAAGATCCTGTGCCGTCAAGCCAACGTCGAAAGGATCGAGGCCGGACCGAAAGGCGCCGTCGTCACGCTTCGGAACAACCGTTTCCCGAACCCGTCCGGACTGCTGGCGCTGATCGCGCAAAACAAAGCGGCGGCGAAGCTCCGCCCCGATCAGAAAATCGTTTTCGTGCGGTCGTGGGAAACACCGGCCGCACGCTTGCGCGGACTGCGAAAGCTGATGACGGATATTTCGAAAATAGCTCCGGAAAATCAGAGAGATGTAATTAAAACCTAACAGAAAGGATTAACTCTTATGGCTCTTGAAACGCACGTTTTGACATTGGATTGTCCCGACAGGACGGGAATCGCCGCCCGCGTATTCACCAAAATCGCGGCGGAGGGAGGATTCATCAAAGAAGCCGCTCAATTCGGCGACGAACTCAGTCAGCGCTTTTTCATGCGGGTCGTTTTCACAACGAACGCGAACGAACCTTTCAGACCCGTTTTGCGCGAATCCTTCAAACCGCTTGCCGCCGAATTCGATATGAACTGGAAGTTGCATAACGCCGACCGTCCGGCGCGCGTTTTACTGTTGGTTTCCAAAGAAAGCCATTGTTTGAACGATCTGCTTCAGCGCTGGCGCACGGGACTGCTGCACGTCGATATCGCCGGCGTCGTTTCCAATCATGAAGATATGCGCGATTTGGTCGAATGGAACAAGATCCCGTACTATTATTTCCCGCTGCCGAAAGGCTCTTCACCCGAAGAAAAAGCCGCGCAGGAAGCCATGATCATCGCGCTGTACAACGATTTGCACATCGATTTGGTCGTTTTGGCGCGTTACATGCAGATTTTGTCGGACGATTTCTGCAACGTTCTGGCCGGACATTGCATCAATATCCACCACTCCTTCCTGCCGAGTTTCAAAGGCGCGAAGCCGTATCATCAGGCGTACGAGCGCGGCGTCAAGCTGATTGGCGCGACGGCGCACTACGTTACCGCCGACCTTGACGAAGGTCCGATCATCGAACAGGAAGTTCAGCGCGTCGATCACAGCGACACGCCGGAACGATTGGTCGCCATGGGCAAGGATCTGGAAAATATTGTTTTGGCGCGTGCCGTACGCTATCATATCGAAAGACGCATTTTGCTGAACGGCCGCAGGACCGTCATTTTTAAATAAGGAGCTTTCCCATGAAAAAAGCCCGTCTGATTCTGGCAACGGGTGTTTCGTTGTCCGTTTTGAGCCTGTTCGTTTCCGAAGCCCGCGCGACGATGGACGAAGCGACCCGCGCCCTCAAATCCGGCGATTACGAATTCGCTTTGCAAGAGTTCGGCCGTCTGGCGACCAAGGAAAACAACGCCGAAGCGATGTATCAGCTGGGACGGATGCACGAAACGGGGACGGGCGTTGATCAAAACGAAGCGCAAGCGGAACAGTATTATAAAAGCGCCGCCGCGCGGGGACACGAAAAAGCCTTGCTCAAAATCGGAAACATCGCTTTTTCGGGCAGGGATTTCGAAAAGGCTTTCACTTTGTTCGAAAACGCCGCGAAAAAAGGCAACTATACGGCGCAGTACAATCTCGGCCTGATGTACGAAAAAGGGAACGGCGTCAAAAAAGATCCGGTCAAGGCTTTCGAGTATTACAAAAAATCCGGTGAGCAGGGCTATGAGCCGGCGCAGTACGTTTTAGGCCGTTTATACCTGAAGGGCGACGGAACGCCGCAAAATTTTACGGCCGCAATCAAATGGTACCGTTTGGCGGCCAATCAGGGCGACGAAAACGCTCAAATGGATTTGGCGGATCTTTATGCCAACACGAAAATCCGCGGCTTGCCGTTCAATCCCGTCGGCGCGCATTTGTACTATAACATCGTTTCCGCTTATTCAAAACCGCCTCTGCGGGACAAAGCCATCGCTTTGCGCAACAAAATGGCGGCGGTCATGAAACCGGAAGACATCCAACAGGCGCAATCCGCCGCTCAACGCTGGAAAAAGAAATCGCGTATGGAATCCATCCCTTCAATGCAAGATATGACCGGAGTGGACGACGGTTCAGTCGGGAACGTCGACAAAAAAACAAGTTCGTCTTCCGACAAAGAGGAAATCCGTTTAAGCGTCAACACGGACAAAGAAACCATGCTCGTCGCAGCCGGTATTCCCCGTTGGGATTTAAACCAGGCTGTCCGCAACAATAATTTCCAACCGATTCTGGATACGTTAACGCCGAAAGCCGAAAGCGGCGATCTGATCGCACAACTCGCTTTGGGCGATTTGTACGTTTTGGGGCAAGGTATGGACGCCAACCCCGAAGAAGCTCTGAAATGGTATAATCGCGCCGCCGAAAGCAAAAACGCCATCGCTTATTACAAAATCGGCCCGATGTATTGCGAAGGGACGGGCGTCGAACCGGATCTGGCGACCTGCTATATGTATTTTCTGCTGGCTAAAAAGTATTCGGACGAGGCTTCGGCTCAAACGATCGAGGAAACGATAAAGATGCTGGACGCCAATTTCAGCGCCGACATCATTGCTTCCGGCAAAAAAATGTTTGAAGACGCCGAAAAGGCCGAACAAACGAAAAACAAAAAAATAGAGCCTAAAAAAGGATTGTTCAGCAATCTGAAAGAAAAACTGTTCAACGGTTCGGACGATGACGACGACGACGGTTCTTTGATCGTTACCGACAAAACGGACGAACAGGCCAAAGAAAAAGCAATCGCCGAAGAAAAAGCCAAAAAAGAAGAAAAGAAAAA
>DGGW01000051.1 GCA_002393065.1 Alphaproteobacteria bacterium UBA3864
GTTTTTGGAAGAGTATTGCAAAGATAACGACTTGTCTTTCGCCGCTTTCGATTTTACGGGGCACGGACAGTCTTCCGGAAAATACGAACAGGCGACGATCGGCGTTTGGCTGCGCGACGCTTTGGAAATCATAGACCGCGTCATCGTGGACGACGTTTATCTGGTCGGCAGCTCCATGGGCGGCTGGATCGCGTTACTGGCGGCAAAAGAACGCCCCGAGAGGGTCAAAGGCGTCGTCGGGCTGGCGTCTGCCGCCGACTTTACGGCCGATGTTTGGGCGGCTTTTTCGGACGAGCAAAAAAAGAAAATTCTGAACGACGGCGTCATTTATACGCCGAACGGTTGGACAGAGCAGGGCGATCCGTGGTCGCGCGACCTGTTTTGGGAAGCGGAGCAACATTTCGTTTTACAGGGAACCGGATCGTTCGATTTGGCGTGCCCGCTTGTTTTGATTCACGGAGACAAGGATGATTGCGTCCCCGTCCGGACCGCGTTCAAAATCATGGACGCCGTCAAAACGCAAAACTGCAAAGCCGTTGTTTTAAAAGGCGCGGGACACAGGCTTTCCGAACCGTCGGATCTGAAAGCGCTTTCGACCGAGTTGAATCTTTTGACCGCGGATGACGGGGAATAAGGTTATTTATAAACGGGATCCATACGGATCAAAACGCGGCGGTTGCGTTCCTGATTGAACGGAATGGGCTTGCCGTAAGCGTCGTGGTTCGGATAGCGCGGTTGGATATCCGCCAACCCGACGGCACGAAGTTTGACGGGGTCGATGCCTTCGTCTATCAAAACTCTGGTTACGGCCGAAGCGCGCGCCGAAGACAATTCCCAATTTGTGGGATACAAGACGGATCCCGTCATCGGCGTATCGTCCGTATGCCCCTGAACTTCGAACTTGAAGATGTTGTAACGGGGTTCGCGCAACGTCGCGGCAATCTTGCGTATGACCAGACGCGCCGACGGCGTCAGAACGGCCGAACCGGCTTTGAAAAGGGTGTCACCGTCGATATCCAGCGTCAAACCCGTATGATCGCTTCCCAACGCCAGTTTCCCTTCGCCTATTTGAAGTTCGCGGATATCGTCGCGCAGATCGGCCATCAGCATGGAAACGGGTTTGCTGGGTTCTTCCTTCATAAAATCGCGCTGAATCCCGGCCTTGATCTGTTCAAACATGACCGAATCGACCTTGGACGCGGAAAGAAGAAGAACGAAAAAGCACAAAAGCAAGGTAACGGTATCGCTGTACGTCCCGACCCAGTCGTCAAGGTTTTCATCGGCTTTTTTCGGCGGCATCGGCATGACGAAATCTCCTTAACGCTGCATATCGCGGTCGATAAGAAAGTGTTGCGAGGAATCCAGCAAAGCGTTCAGTCTGTCCTGAATATAGCGGGGACTTTTACGTTCGGCCAGCAAAGCCATGCCTTCCGCGACCAGCAGGTTCCGGAACAGCGTGTCATCCGCCCGTTGTCCCATTTTGACGAAGCCGGGCAGATAGACCAGACGGGCGGCCAAAACGCCGTAGAACGTCGTGATCAAAGCGACGGACATACCGGCGCCGATGGAGGAGGCGTCGCCGCCCATGTTGCTCAACATGGCGACCAGACCGACCAAAGTTCCCGCCATACCGAAAGCCGGAGCGTTCGCGCCGAGCTGTTTGAAAATTTCAGGCGAACGGCCCGAACGTTGATAAACGGCGAAAGCGTCTTCCTTCAGAAATTCGCGGACATCGGGCCCCGTATAGCCGGAAATCAAAAGTTCCAGACCGTAACGCAGGAACGGATCGTCGTTGCCAACGTTGTCCAGCACTTCGCCTTCAAGCCCTTGGACGCCGTTTTTCTGCATGATGTACGCCCATTGGATGAACTGGCCGACTTCATCCTTGTAAGAACGGACGGTGTCGATATGCTTTTTAAAGATGCCCAGGAACCCCTTATGAGCGGCGATCACGTCCTTGGCTTCAAAGTTGATGAACATGGCCGCCGTCGATCCGAAAACGACCATAACGAAGCTGGGGGCGTCGATATACATACCGAAATTGCCGCCGCCCGTGCTCCACATTGACCAGATGATCAACAGCCATCCGGCGGCAAAGCCGCCAATAGTTCCGAGAGAAACTCCGCCCGACGATCCTTTAGACATACAAAAAATCCTTCTGAAAAAGGTTTACATAGCCTATTTTTTAAAATATCCGGCCCCGAAAATCAACGATTAAGTTTTCGTTAACGATTTTTTGAAGGGTATATTCAGATTTTCTTTGATTTTTAACTTTTTCCGTTATAAAAAATCAAAGAGTTTAAACCGTTCCAAGGGGAGGCATCCCTCTGTCTTTTTCTTTTGACAACAATCAGACAGCCGTTTTAACGGTTTCCGATGACGGGATCATCACGTCGTCGAATGAAGCGGCGTCTCATTTGTTCGGATACGCCGGCGGCGAGTTGCACGGCAAACAGCTCCGCGTCGTTTTGCCGGCGGTTGATAACGCGCTTTCGCCGTTGGGGGCGCTGACGGGCATCAAAGACATCCTGCCCGAAGCGAACACGAAAGAAACGAACGGTCTGCGCAAGGACGACACCGAATTTCCCGTCGAAGTCGTCGTCGCTTTGTGCGAAAACGGCTATATGTGCAGTTTGCGCGATTTGTCGCGCCGCCAGTTGTCGACCAGCATGGACGCTGTCCTTCACGCAACATTGCGCCGCGTCATGCGCGGTCAGACGGCGGATCAGTTCTGTCCGTATATTTGCGAAAAGCTTGTTGATCTGCTCGGGTTCCCATTGGTTTGGATCGGCACGAAGGAACGGGACGGGTCCGTTCGCGTTTGCGCGTCGGCCGGCGCTTTGGCGCAAGGATTTCCCTCCCATCAGATCCGCTGGGACAACCTGACCGAAAAGTTCGGTCCGACGGGACAGGCGATCCGCACGAAACGAACGAAAGTCGTCGAGCTCACCGCCGACAAGATCGTCGATACGGACGGCAGAATCCATATCCGCCAGATCATCGTTTTCCCGTTGATCACGCACGACGGCGTCGAAGGCGTTCTGGAAATCCATTCCAGATTGGGGCGAATCGACGCGGCGTTGCTGCAACGGTTGGAAACTTTTTCGTTGCGTATCGCGATGGCCATGCAAATGGCCGCCGACCAACAGAGTTTGCGTTTGCAAAGAACGGCCCTCGAATCTTCGCCGAACGCCGTCGCCATCACGGACAAAAGCGGCTTCGTCCTTTGGGTCAATCAGGCTTTCGGCCGGTTGAGCGGTTACACGCCCGACGAAGTCTTGTCGCGTCCGTTGCCTTTTTTGAAAACGGAAACGCAGGACGACGCTTTTTACGAACAGATGTGGCAGACTTTGCGCGACGGCAAAAACTGGATGTCGGAGCTGGTCGAACGTCATAAGTCCGGTTCGCTTTATACCGTCGAACAACGCGCGACGCCGATCTTGAACGACAAAGGCGAACTGGTGCACTGCATCTTTGTCCGCGACGATGTTACGGAACGGAAAAACGCCGAAGGCCGTATCCTGCATCTGGCGAATTACGACCAGCTGACGGGGTTGCCGAACAGAAACCTGTTTTACGACCGGCTGAAACCGACGCTCGTCCATGCAGGACAGAACCATCAGAAGCTGGCGTTGTTCTTCATTGATCTGACGAATTTCAACCGCATCAACGACACGCTCGGACATTCTTCGGGCGACGCTTTGCTGAAAACGGTATCCGAACGGTTGCTGACCATGTCTTCGCCGTCGGACTTTGTCGCCCGTCTCGGCGGGGACGAGTTCGCCGTCATATCCGAAGACGTCAAAAACGCCGAAACCGCCGCCGTCAAAGCCCGTTCGATGATAGAAGCCATTTTGTCGCCGATTTTTGTGGAAGACACGGAAATCAACATCGGCGCCTGCATCGGCATTTCCATTTTCCCCGACGACGGAACGGAAGCCGACAAGCTGGTCAATTTCGCGGACATGGCCTTGCGTACGGCCGCCCATTCCTCGCCGAACAGCTACTTCTTCTTTTCGCAGGAAATGAACGAGGAAACGGAAGACCATCTGGCCTTGGAACGCGATTTGCGCAAAGCGCTCGTTCAAAATGAATTTGCCTTGTTCTTCCAACCGCAATTGGACGTTAAAACGGGAAAGATTCTGTCGGCGGAAGCGCTGATCCGCTGGTTCCATCCGACGCGCGGCATGATTTCGCCCGCCCGTTTCATTCCGATCGCCGAAGACACGGGCCTGATCATTCCGTTGGGCGATTGGATTTTGCGCGAAGCGTTGCGCCATATCAAAATGTGGGACGAGCAGGGCTTGCCGAAAATCAATCTGGCCGTCAATTTGTCGGCCATTCAGTTCCAGCAGGAGGATCTGGCCGGTTCCATCGAACAGATCCTTGCCGAAAGCGGGGTCGATCCGAACCGTTTGGAATTGGAGCTGACCGAAAGCGTCGTCATGCAGGACGCGTTCAAAGCGAATAAGATCCTGTCGCGCTTGTCGCAGGTCGGCATCGCTTTGGCGATCGACGATTTCGGAACCGGCTATTCGTCCTTGAGTTATTTAAAGCGTTTCCAGGTCGACCGGTTGAAAATCGACCAGTCTTTCGTGCGCGACATGACGAACAACTGCGACGACGCCGAAATCGCGCACGCGATCATCAATCTGGGACACACGCTCGGGCTGGAAATCGTATCGGAAGGCGTTGAAACGCGCGAACAGCTGGAATTGCTGAAATCGCAGGGATGCGACACCATTCAGGGGTATTTCATCAGCAAACCTATACCGGCCGCCGAGATTCCCGCCTTTTTACTGAAAGACCGTTATTATTAAAAAAGGCTTTGATTTCCGTCAAAGCCTTTTCCGTTCATTTCCGCAGTTTGGAGAGCTCGTCAAACATTTCGGCGGCTTTCGTCGCGCCCGCTTTTTCCAAAGCGTCCTTCGCTTTATCCAATTCCAGCCAGGTTTCCGCCGGAATCGACCGAAGGATGACCGTCAGGGAATCTTCCGGAGCGATCGCTTTGTCATTTCCGATATCGCGGGCGCGGATATCGGGCAGGGGAATAATGAACGTGTCTCCGTTGACGATCACCGTTATTTTCGACAATGAAACGGAAAAGTCTTCAATGACCGGTCCTTTTTCGGAATCGGCTTCGGGTTCCTTTTCCTTTTCATCGTCTTCATTCGGTATAACAAAGTATACACGACCGCACCGTAAAAGAAAGACCGCTGCGCAAAAATCAGTTAGAAAAAAATTATGGACAAAAAACTGATTTGCGCTATAATCATTTACAAAGATGGATTTTTGTCGGAGAGGCTTTATGGCCGAAACAGAAAAGAATTGCAAACTGACGCTGTACCTTGACACCCCGAAAATGCTGTTGAAGCCGGGGCGGGACAACATTTATCGTCATTCGGACGGAACGTTTGCGACGGCATGGTTTACCGGTCACGCTTTCGTCGGATTGACCGATGAACAGGGCAACGAGCAGAAATGGGGATACTATCCGAATCCCTGCGCCACCGTCAAAGAGGAAATCCGCGGCGTTCACGGCTATTTCGAACGCGAAGACAACGGCCATTACAACGAAGCGATCGTTTATATGGTTTCCCGCGAACAGTACGACGCCGCTATGAAAAAAGTGGAAGAAACGAAACAGAAACCCGGATTTTATCAACTGTTTCACAAAAACTGTTCCAGCGTTGCCGGCGATATCCTGCGGGCAGGGGGCGTTCAGGACGCGCCGACGCCGTTTTTCAGCTTGTCGCCGCACAGATTGACCATGAAAAAGCGGGCTTTGCAGGCGCAACGGAAAATCGAAGTCGCGTGCTGGAAAGCGCAAAACGCGATCAAAGGGCTGTTCACGGGTAAAAAAGCGCCGGCGTCGGAGTTGCTGAACAAGTTGAAAGACAAACCGATCCCCGTTTCCATTTCTTTGGGAATGGAAGCTTCGGACGCGAAAAAGCCTCTTGACGTTCAAAAGGTTTTATCGGTTCTGGCGGGACGGAAAACGAAATAAAAAAAGAGCCCTTCTTCCGAAGGGCTTTTTTATTGATCAAAAGAGTTTGTTCAGAAGTTTTTTAAGCGATCCGGCGCCGGATTTGACGGCTTCCGTCGTCGCGTTCGCGATAGCGTTCAGCGTTTCGGTCGAAAAAACGTTGACAACGGCCGTCAAAGCTTCCTTGAACGTCGAAGGCTTGTTTTCACCGATGCCGGTCAGACGGATCGTCGGCAACGGCAGTGTCATGCCGATTCCGGAAATCGAAGCGGCGACTTCGGCGTCTTTGACGGTCAGCTCTTTGATGACGACCTGTTTTGCCGGCTTTGATTCTTTTTTCAGATCGGAGGAAGGCTTTGCCGGAGCAGGGGAGGCGGCGGGCGCCGTTTCCGGTTTGTCGCCCGTGATGTTTTTCTGCAAAGCGGCGATGTTGTTCGTTCCGTTCGCGATTTCATAACTGGCGGACACTTTATCAATGGCGATACGGTCAATGATGATTTTTTTGCCGAACAAAGATTTCGGGCGAAGATCGACGGAAATGGAACCTAACGCGAACAAATCGTTGTCGGAAAAACCTTTCGGATTGCCGATGCGCAGATTTTGCAAGGACAAATGCCCTGAAAACGGCCGGAAGTCGACCTTATCCAAAATGACGGTCGTTTGCGTGAATCTGGGACCGATTTTTTCGACGGAATGTTTGATCAGCGCGTTGCGGCTCATATAAACGCCGGTGCCGCCGATAATGAGCACACCGGCAACCGCGGCGGAAATTTTCAAAGACTTTTTCATGACAGGAACTCCTTTTTCTTTGGTTTATCAGAAAAAGATCGAAAAGGAAAGAGCGGAAAAAGCATCTTCCGCTACCATTTTGTATCAATATAGAATAAATCAGCCGGTTGTCCTTGTAGCTGAATATCGAATTTTAAACTCGGCTCGACGTAGCTGGATGCATTATGAATCCGAAAAGAAATCGCCCAACCGTTATTCATTGTTAAAACAATAGTCGTTTTAGATTCCTCTTTAAAACATAATTCAATAATTCTTGACGGAAGAGGTATTTTAGGAATTTTAATTTTTGGTTTTGTTTTATTGGCGGATTGATTCAGAGTTCCTTTAATATTAAACGGGATAACACGTGTTTTGCAATCGTTATCATAATGAATTAATTTATAGTAATCATTTCCGTTCGATCCTAAAAGATAATTGATGATCCCTTTTGTTATTTTTTGATTGTATTGTGTGAATAAACGATGAAACTCTTTCATAAACGCTTTTAAAATCGGCGTATATACGACATCTTCTTTATTTCGGATGTTTTTCCATAATTCTCCTTTTTCTTTTAAGGAAGTAAGAAACTTAAATATGGGAGTTATATCATTGAAGTATTCGACAGAACAGGGCGTCTGAAACCATTCTTTCCCAAAATCGATATGTTGGGAAAGTCGTGAATGTTTTAAGGCTGCATGATTGTGTTTCACAGATATTCCGATTTCCCATTCAACAGATCTGCGGATAATAATTATATCCCTTATATCACCTGATTTTGCGATGTTATCTGCCTGTAAAGAAATTGTCAATTTATCCCTGCCGTCTTCAGCAATTTTCGGCTCCATTTCCATAATCACTTTAATTCCAGCAAAAGCTGATTTTTCCATGCTTGATTTTTCAGTATCGGAAATCCTTTCAAAACAATTTTTCGCAATAGAAAAACTTGGATTTTTAATGATTTCAACAGGACGAATATCTTTGATTGATTCGTATAATGCTTCCAAACAAGCGTATTCGTATGCTTTTCCTAAAATTCCGGACTCATTCATTCGGATAAGTCCTTTTTTATTTGTTTAGCGATTTCAAAAGCTAAATTGACAGGAACGGCATTTCCTATCATTTTGTAACCGACCGAAACATCTGTATATTTGAAAATAAAATCGTCCGGAAAGGTTTGTATTCTGGCACATTCTCGAACTGATAATCGTCGATAAAGATCTTCTTTTCCTTTTACAAACCCGAACTTATCCGTACCGATTTTTTCCATAAGAGGTGCTTGCGGATGTAAAGGAGCTTGCCGTCCTCCTGCTTGGATGGTGAAAGAAGGCTCATTCCATTGACGGACACGATTGCGCGACATAAAAATCGGTGAAAAACCGCCAATCATATATTCATGATTTGGAATATCAAGTTTGCCGTTTGTCTTATTTCGTTGTTTGGCTGGAACAGGAGGAGGTAAATCTCCGATTGCGTCGCGTAATGTAGGCTTATATTCTTTTGGAAAAGGAAAGCTAAAAGTTTTATTCAAATCTTTTCGATAGCCTACGATAATGATACGCCGTCGCGTTTCAGGGACATTGTAATCATTGGCATCGACCAGTTTTTTGGAAATATCATATCCCGCATTTTCAAATTCTTGTAAAAACTCATTTAACGCTGCAGAATGTCTCGAATGCAGTATTCCGGAAACGTTTTCAACAAGAAAAAATCTGGGCTTTTTTGTTTTTAAGATATTGATATAATTATAAAAAAGCTGACCTCTTTTATCGTCTATCCCCCGTCTTGTTCCGGCTTCAGACCAAGATTGACAAGGCGGACCGCCTATAATTCCGACAGAATCGGGAATACTGTTCAACGGTACATCGGTGATGCTTCGTTTATCTAAAAACGTATTCGGAAAGTTCGTTTCGAATGTGGACCAAATCGTTTTATCAAATTCATTAGCCCAAATCGTATGAAAGCCGGCTTTTTCAAAACCTAAATCCAAACCGCCGGCACCACTGAATAAAGAAACAATCGATAAGTCGCGAAGCTGACTATTTTCGTCGGAAAAAAAATCATTTTTCATCTAAAACTCCCAACAGCAAAAGACCGCCTTAAACAGGCGGTCGGGGAGTTCAGAAAATCATAATGTTGTTACAATGATCCTTTCGGTTTTTAAAGCCGAAGGCTTTTGGACATAGCCGAAAGCTCCCCGACCTTTTGAAAAGTCGGGGATACTTTCCGTTTTTGTTTCAAACAAAAACAGCTAACGACGCAATATCTGCGCCGAACAACATTAGAGCTTTCTGACGGCTCCGCACCCGCTAAGGCACTATGGGCATTCGAAAGTTTTTCGAATACCCGTAAATAAGAGGATAAAAGGCCGCATTATTAAAATCAACGATTTTTAATACAAAAAAAGAGCCGCTCTTTCAGGCGGCTCTTTAAATCAAAGGGCAGGGCGATCACTGCCCGTAAACGTGAATGCAGTGACGACCGTACACCCCGTAAAACTGATAATCGTGTTCGACGTAAATGACTTTGCTCAAATCGCCGTCCTGAACCGCTTCGATAAAGCGGGCGCCGTCCGTCAACGGCACAAGTCCGAACAAGGCGTAGGAACAATCGCGTCCTTCCTTGAATTCATAGCTGTTCGTGAAGTCGACTTTAGACAGGTCCGTCGTATTGGAAACTGGCGTCCAAACGGCGCAACCGGATAAAGCGGCCGTCGCAACCAAAGATAAAAACAGTTTTTTCATTTTTCAGACTTTCGGTTGAAGATGCGGTTTTCTCATATTAAAGAGTCGCCCTTTCGGGCGACTCTTTCGTTTGAGGGAGATTGCTTATTTCAGCAACATCTTGAAGTCAACGACAACGGCGCGGTCTTTGGTGACCAGAACAGGGTTGCCGTCGATCGACTTGATTTCGGGGATTTCCAAAACCAGCTTCTGAACCTTTTTCAGCGTTTCCGCCAAAGGTCCGACCGCTTTCGGTTCTTCGCCGCGGACGCCGTTCAGAATGACGCCGACTTTCGTTTCCTTGATCATCGCGTCGAAATCGTCGGCCGGCAGAATGCGCATCGTCGTATCGCGCATAACTTCCGTGTAGATGCCGCCCGTGCCGAAAATCATCACGCGGCCGAAGTTTTTATCGGAGTTCACGCCGATAATCGTTTCGGTAGCTTTGACGATCATTTCCTGAATCAGAACGCTGGCGTTCTTCAGCTGGAATTTCGCGATCGTCGCGGTCAGTTCGTCAAACGCGGCGTTGAACTTCGCTTCGTCGTCGATGTTCAGGTAGATACCCTTCATTTCCGTTTTGTGCAGAGCGTCCGGAGCGGACAGTTTCAACACGACCGGAGCCGGGAACAGCTTCTTGCAGAACGCCAGAGCTTCCGCCTTGTCGGTGAAGTTGCCGCACTTCGGATAGTCGATGCCGTAATGATCCATGATCTTGTTCATCGTGGACTGCGGCAGGGACGCCAGACCGTCGGCGACGGCTTTCTTGACGTCTTCGCGGATGTCGGCCGGAACTTCGGACAACTCGGCTTTGACGTCCTTCATGCCCTTGAACGCCATCTGCGCCTTCATCAGGCCCAGCAGACGGACGCAATCCGTCGGGTAGTCGTACGTCAGGATGTTCGCTTTCTTCAACAGTTCGACGCCTTCGCGGACGCGGGAACCGCCGATGAACGAGCAGAAGATGTTGATGTTCTTGTACTGCGGCGCCAGTTTGATGATGGCTTCCGCCGTTTCCTTCGGTTCGGTGGACATCTGCGGCGTCAACAGAACGATGATGTTCTTGTATTCGCCGGATTCGCACAGAACGCGCAGGGCGTTTTCATAACGGTCGGCTTTCGCGTCGCCGACGACGTCGATCGGGTTGCCGACGGACGCTTCGGCCGTCAGAACGGCACGCAGGGCTTCGATCGTCTTTTCGCTCGGACGGGCCAGATCCAGATGCGCGTCTTCGCACAGGTCGGACGCCAGAACGCCGACGCCGCCCGCGTTCGTCAGAATGCCGACGGAACCGGAGAAGTCCGTGTGGTTGACGTGCTGCAACAGCTCAAGCGCACCAAACATTTCGCGGGTCGTATAGACCTGAATCGCGCCGCTACGCTGCAGGGCGATTTCCAGAACGCGGTAGTTCGGCGCCAGAGAACCGGTGTGGGACAGGCTGGCGGCCTGCGCTTTGCTGGATTTGCCCGGTTCCATGATGACGCAGGGCTTCGTTTTGCTGACTTCCTTCAGAACGCGCAGGAATTCCTGCCCTTTCTTCAATCCTTCCAGATAGAAGACGAACGCTTTGGTGTTCGGGTCGTGCTGAATGGCTTCGAGCAGGGAAGCTTCGTTCAAATCGGCCTTGTTGCCGATGGAAATGAAGTGCGAGAAACCGATGCCTTTTTCTTCCGCCCAGTCCAAAATCGCCGAGCAGTACGCGCCCGACTGCGAAATGAACGCGACGTTGCCCTGCAACGGGAAGCACGGGGCGAAGCTGGCGTTCAGCTTGTCGAACGTGGAAATGTGGCCCAGGCAGTTCGGTCCCAGCAGGTTGATGTTGTTGTCCAGGCACTTCTTCGCGATCGCCAGTTCCAGATCCTTGTGGCCGGCTTCGCCGAAGCCCGCGGTGATGATGCTGACGTTCTTCGCGCCGTTCGCGATGGCGTCGTCAACGGCGGCTTCGCAGAAGCGGGACGGGACCAGCAAAATGACCAGATCGACGGGTTCCGGAATGTCGCGGACGGAGGCAAAGCATTTCTTGCCTTTCAGTTCCTGTCCGGCCAATTTCGGGTTGACACCGTACAGATTGCCTTCGAAACCGGCTTCGATCAGGTTTTTGAAAACGACGGCGCCCAGCTTCGATTCATCGGCGGAAACACCGACGACGGCGACGGATTTCGGATTGAAGAATGTGCTTAAAGACATTATTGTTCCTTTCTATAAAGTGTAACTTCGTGTAATATGAAACCGCCCCCCGCCGAAAGTCAAGGCAAAATATCAATACGATTGACTTTTTAATTTAAGAGGGGCAAAAAAAATCCGTCCGTACGGTAAAACCGGAAAAAGGAGAGGCTGTCCATGAGAAAAAAAATTGCTTTGATCGCGCTTTTGCCCGTCTTTTTCCCGTGCTTTTCGGGGCTGGCCGAAAAACCGGCGCCCGTTACGGCTCTGGTCGTTACGGCGCAAAACGACCCGATGAAAAAAGAACAGATATCTTCGGGCCTTTCGCAGCTTTTCAAGGAAGCAGGCATCGCTTTTTCCATAACGTTCGCCAACGAACGGTGCGGGGACACGCCGTCGGCCCTTTACCGGAACGGAAATAGAAAAGTCGATTTCATCCTCTCCGCCTCCTGCGAACGACACGACGAACAGGAACAGTCCGTATCGGCGGAAAAAATCGCTCCACCTGTTTTTTTGGCGGGCGGCGACATTCCTTCCGACGTATTGCCGGAAACGCTGATACGTCTGGCCCCGTCCCGCGAAGATAATTTGCGCGCTTTGGCAAAAAAAATGGAGCCGCTGAAAGACGAAGCCGTTTTCATTATCGGATCCAAAAAAGATTTATTGTTTTTCAAAGAGTTAAAAGCTTTCGTTGTTCCGTCTTCGAATTTTAGCGAAAGCGTAAAGAAAATAACGGAACAATATGAAAACAAAAGAAAAATTCACCTTATCACGGAACAGGAGCCGCGCGAAGCCGCCAAACGGTTGGCCTTGTTGCGCAAAAACGGGATAAAAGACGACATTTTCGGATCACAAGTCTTTAAAACAAAAGAGTTTTCATATACGGCCGGCCGGCAAAAAGAGGGAATCCCTTTTTTAGCGACGGAAGATCCGGCTTTTTCTTTGGACGCCACCGCTTTATTGGCGGAAATGCGCTTTGACGGACGGAATCCCGGCAATGACGCGCTGACGGCTTACGCCGCCGGTCAGATTTTCGTCAAGATGATGAAAAACAAAGAAAAATCAGTCTCCGATCTTTCGTTCAAAACAATTCTCGGTCTTTTGCGTTTCGACGGGAAAGGATACCGTGCCGACGTCCCCGACGGACGATTTTTCGTCTGGAGCGGGAACACCATCAAAACGAACGTGCAAGATTTTGAAAAATAATCGTTTTTACTTTTTTCCTCCGCCTTAAAATTTATCGTTTGTTTTTTCGTTCCGTTCGGTGTAAAAAATATCAACCGTAACTCTATGAGGAATATTCAAAATGGCAGGAAGCGTAAACAAAGTCATTCTTATCGGCAACGTCGGCAAAGACCCTGAAATCCGTCAATCCGCCGACGGTCGGAAAATCGTCAACCTGACGCTGGCCACATCCGATTCCTGGAAGGACAAATCCGGCGTCCGTCAGGAAAAAACGGAATGGCACAACGTCGTCATTTTCAATCAGGGATTGGCCGATATCGCCGAACGCTACGTCAGAAAAGGAACAAAGCTCTATATCGAAGGCGCTTTGCAGACCCGCAAATGGACCGATAAAAACGGTCAGGACCGCTATACGACGGAAGTCGTCCTCGGCGCGTTCCGCGGGGAAATGACGCTGTTGGACAGCAAAGGTTCGTCTTCGGGCGATTCCTTCGCGCCGACGTCCGGCGGTTTCGACGCGCCGTCCGCTTCCGCCGGATGGGACAGCAACACCGCTTCCGCATCGTCGGCCGCGCCCGGCGGTTTCGACGACGACATTCCGTTTTAATCGACGGGAAAACCGATTAAATCCGCCCCTTGTATCAACTGTTTTCGGAAAATGAACCGTGGTTACTACCGTAAATGAAAACTCGATCAAGCCCGTCACCATCGAAAAGGAGATGAGCGATTCTTATCTGGCTTACGCGATGAGCGTTATCGTTTCACGCGCGTTGCCGGACGTTCGCGACGGCTTGAAACCCGTCCACCGCCGCATTTTGTACGCCATGCACGAAGGCGGATACGAACACAGCAAACCGACCAGAAAATCGGCCCGTATCGTCGGCGAAGTCATGGGTAAGTACCATCCGCACGGCGACGC
>DGGW01000043.1 GCA_002393065.1 Alphaproteobacteria bacterium UBA3864
GGCGGCACGCGCAAACTGAAAGAACGCTACGAACATTATTTCGGTCTGGGCGTCGAAGTGATGAGGGGCGAAAACATCTGGGAAAAAGATATCGTTCCGGAAGAGGACGCGCAGGAACCGCAGTTCGAATCGGAGGAAGAGGGGTTGGACGCGCTGGACGAGGAGGATTACGAGGATTATCAAACGATCGTTTCCGCCGCTCAATTCAAAAAAACGCCGGCTTCCGCCCCCGAAAAGACGAAAACGGACTCCGAATCCGAAAAGAAAAAGAGCGAACCCAAGCCCGTCAAATATCAACGTTGGAAACCGCATAAATGAGGGGTGAGTCATGCTGTTGAAGGAGATGATCGTTACCGACGCCGACGGCAAGATCGAAAACGCGAAAGGCGAAAAATTAACCGGGAAATGTATCCAAAGCGAGGATATGTACTCCTTTTACGCGATCAAGCAGGTGAATCCGCCGAAATCGAAGCCGACGTCGGAACAGAAGGCGGCGAAGGTCAAGATCATGATGCCGTTGGGCGGCGAACTGAACGGCATGTACCGTTTCCCGCGCGTCGGCGAAAAGGTCGTCGTCGCGGTCGAAGGCGAGGCGCATTATCTGATGGGCTATCTGCCGTCGAGCGAAATGCCGTTCTCTCCGAAAAAGGACGGCAAGGAAAAAACGACCGTTTTTGACGACGAAGGGTTGGTCCTGCGCTATAAAAAAACGGGGAAAAACGCGTCGGGCGAGTCGTATTCCGAACTTTCTTTCATGAAAAAGCCTGTCGAATGGGCGACGACCGATTCCAATTTGAAAAAAGAAAGCGCGTCCAAAGTCGTGACGAACAACTCCGACAAAAGCAAAAAGTATTATCCGTATGTCGATCAGGTCAGTCTTTCTTCGACCGGCGACATCAAATCGCACGCGGAATACCTGAACGAAATCACCGCGCAGCGCGTTTCGATGCAGGCGAAATTCCTGACTTCGGCCAACACGAAACAAAAAACGGTAACGGAGCTGACGCCGAATTACGACGAAATCGACAAAGGCGACGTTTATATTTCCGCGGACCGCCGCATCATTCTGGACGCGCGCGAAGGCGTCCTGTTGAAATGCGGACCGGTCAAGGTCGGGCTGACGCAAACGGGATTGGAACTGTGTTGCGGCAAACTGGGCGGTCCCGACGAACGTTCCGGCCCGTTCGATTCGTCGATCTCGATGGGGACCAACGGCGATTTTAACATACAGGGAAAGAAGTTCATGGGATCCTTCGATCGCAGCGTGAGCCTGTTCGACGGATTCGGCGGCAACCTGTCCATGACGATGGGGCGCACGAGCCTTTCCGGATCGGCCGTAACGATCGAAGCGTCAACGACGCTGAGCTCGATTTTCAACGGGCTCGTCGGTCTGACGAACATGATCGACCAGGTGGCGTCCCTTTATACCCAGAACAAAGCGATGGCGCATGTGTCCAAGCAGACGTTCATCCTCAGCAACGTCGCCCAGACGATCGGTTCCTTCGCCGCGAAAACAGCGGGACAGAAAAAGCCGAAGAAAAAAGCCGATTACGTCAGTACGGCATTGGATATCGTCTATAATATTTTCGACACGGTCCGCACGGTTTTTGAAAGAAAACGCGCCAATCAGTACGCGCTTCACTACGATAAGAGCACCAAGAAATTTTATAACGAAGACGACCGTTTTACGACGTGGGCGGCCTGCATGATCGCCGACCTGACGCTGCAAACGGCGATGATCGCGTTGATGATCGGCACGTCGATGGACGCTTTCCTGCACAAGGCGAGCATTTCGCTGTCGTCGCACGCCGACATTTCCCTTGATTCCAGAAGATATCTTCAGGCAGCCATCATGGGACAGGAAGCGCAGGGCGCCGCCGCCGGCGTCGACGCCGCCCCCGACAACGCCGCCGGTTACGGCGGACAGGTCGCGGATATGGTGAAAACGCTTTCCAAAGTGGCGATGCTGGAAACGAAAACGTTCGCCAAATACGCTATGGACGACGACACGCAACAGGCTTTGAAGGATTTGTGATATGGCATTATCGGCGGATGAAAAAAAGGAAATAAAGGACGCGGTGACGCCCGTCATCATGTCGGCGACGACGACGATCGCGGTGGGCTTCATCACCGACGTGGTGAAGCTGCTGACGACGACGAATTACGATCAAAAGGATCTGCGGGGCAACACGAGCCTGTCGCCGACCGAACAAAATGTGACCGTCAGCAAATCGGAAGCGGCGGGGACCGAAACGGAAGGCCAACTCGCCAAAGACGGCGTTTCCGCGCAGGAAGGCAGTATCAAAGCCAACGAAACCGAAGCGAAAGCGTCGACCGGCGAAGCGACGGCGGCGGAGGCCGGCGCGCAAGCTCTGCGCACGAAGGCGGGCGCGTCCGACATCGAAGCCAAATTGTTAAAGATCACTTAAGGAAAGGCGGGGATATGTCCGACAAATTGGAATGGATGAACAGGCACTTTGTCCTGTTAAGACATAAATCGCTTGACGACGTCTGCAATATCGAAGGGTACAAGATCCGTCCCGATTTGCTGTCTTTCTTTACGGACAGGACGGACGCGGAGGAGATCGTTTGGAAATTCGCGGACGCGGAACGGTGGAAGTGCGCGTGCGAGCTGATGGCGTATATGGCGCACCGCCGCGCCGCCGTGTGGTGGGTGTACCGCTGCGTCCTGTCGTTGTACGAGGAGCTTCAGGAAGCCCCGGCCGAAGAACGGGATATCAACTCCATCGCGACGTCGTTTGAACCGACCGTTCCCGATTTCGCCAAAGTCGAACCGGTCAAGGCGGATCCCAAAGATATTCAAGACGCGAAAGAGATGTTGAGCCAAATCGAGCAGCAAATCGCGTCCCTGCGCGAAATCGTAGACCCCGCCGTCATGGCCGACGTCGACGAAGCCGTGAACTACGCTTTCGAACTGTTTAAGGAAAAGCACGGCGTAACGCCGATCGAACTGGTGAAAATCGCGCTGGAAAAAGAAAAAGAGCCCATGCGGATCGATCCCGATTCCCCGATTTTCAAGGCGGCGGATTCGATCAAGGCCCAACTGATGGCGGTGCGTCAGGAAACGCTCGACACGATCCATGCGGTCATTCCGCCGAAAGTGCCCGAACACGAAAAGAAAATGAGCGACGACGCGATGCAGGCGGTTTACCGCTGGATCGTCGCGCCCGATGAAGTCAATTCGAAAAAAGCGATGGACATCGGCAATGAATGCACGGACACGCCGGCGGGATTGCTTGCTCTGTGCGCGTTCTGGGCGGGCGGCAATCTGATGCCCGATCCCGAGAAGGATCAGGTCGTTCCGACACCCAACGGTTTGGCGGCGAACGGTCTGAGCCAGGTGTTGCTGATGTGCGCCTTGCACAAGGGCGGCACGCGCAAGCTGAAGGAACGCTACGAACATTATTTCAATTTGGGCGTCGAAGTCCTGACGGGAAAGAACAACTGGGACAAAAGCGTCGTCGAAGGCGAAGCGCCGCACGACGCCGAAAAAGACGCCCCTTCCGAACCGGAAAAAACGGCGGAAAAACCCATAGAAAAGACGACGGAAAAAACCGTGGAAAAAACGACGGAGGAAAAGTCTAAGACCGTCGTCTATAAACGGTGGAAACCGACGAACGGAGACGGCAAATGATGACCCTGCAGGAAATGATTGTTACGGACGCCGAAGGAAAAACGGCGCGAATCGTCAAAAAGGACGGGAAAGACACCGAAGAAAACCTGATCGGCCGCCTTATCCAATGCGGGGACATGTATTCCTTTTACGCGATCAAAAACAAAAACGATGTCGCCGAGGTCATCACCGAAGACAAACGGCCGGTGAAGGTCAGCCTGACGATGCCCGTCGGCGGCAAGCTGAACGGCATGTACCGTTTCCCGCGCGTCGGCGAAAAAGTGCTGGTCGCGGTCGAAGGGGCGGCTCATTACCTGATGAGCTATCTGCCCTGCGAAGAAAATATGTTCGACGAAAGCACGGATGTCTTTGACGAGGAAGGGCTCGTCCTGCGCTATAAAAAGACGGGGGCGAACGTTGCGGACGCGAACCGCGACAAACCGTACTCCGAAATCGGCTTTTTCAGGGATGCGTCCCGGTGGCAGACGCAGGACGCCGGTTTGAAAAACACGACCCGTTCGGAAAAGGTCGTTAACGGTAAAAACGAAGACGGCACCGATCACGTGGAATATTACCCCTATATCGATCAGGTCAAAATCTCTTCGACCGGCGACGTGTCTTCCGACGCGCAGAATTTGAACGAGCTGAAGGGGCGGCGCGTGTCGATCGAATCGAAATTCCTGATCGGCGACGAAAAGAAAAAAGGCGCCGACGGAAATGAAATCACCGTTTCCGGCAACATCAAAAAGGATTTGAAGGAACGCGCCCTCGACGACGAGGAAATCACCAAAGGTGATATTTTCCTCAACGCCGACAACAAAGTCGTGATCGACGCCCGCAACGGCATTCTGTTGCGGGTCGGCGGCGCGGAAGTTTCCATTACGCCCGAAGGCATAACCCTGTCCGCCGCGAAGATCGACGGCGTCGAAGCCGGCGAAGGCCCGTTCGATTCTGAACTTTCCGTGTCGCAAAACGGATCGATTTCGATGAACGGACGGAAGCTGTCCGGTTTTTTCGGGAACTCCATTACATTGGAAGACGATTTCGGCAGCGAAATTTCGATGTCGATGGGCGGCGTGGATATTTCCGGCCGCGCCGTTTCGCTGGGCGCGTCGACGACGACCTCCGTCGCGCTGTCCTTCCTGCAGGGCGTGATGGACACGCTGAACCACGTCATTTCCGTTCCCCGGTCGTCCCTGAAGCACACGTTCGGCAAAATAAAGGGCGAAGACGTTACGCAGCATTTGGAAAAATTGATTTCCCTGGCCGATAAGATCAGCACCGAATTCGCCGAAGACGCGGGCGCGAGCGAACCGTCGAACAAAAGTCCGGCGGCCAAAAAAGTCGCCGTCGTTTCCAAAGTGCTGACGCTGATTTCGACGATCGTCGGCAGTATCCGCGGCGTCGTCGAAAAGAAATACTACAAGCAATATACGACCCGCTACGATAAAACCGACGGGAAATACTATACGGACGACGACCGCATGCAGGCGACGCTGGCGTTCGACATCGTCGAAAGTACGCTTCAGTTGACGATCCAAGGAATGCTGATCTCCTCCGCGTTGGACGCGATGCTGCACGAAGCGACGATATCCCTTTCGCCGAACGCCAATATCGTGATGGATTCCAAAGGATACTATCAGGCGTCCATTATGGAGCAGAAGGCGAAAGAGGCTATGGCGGGCATCAGCGTCGAAGCCAATTCCAAGCTGTCGGAGGAAGCCGCCAATAAGCAGGAGCAGAACGCCAGAGAGCTTAAGGAACAGGCTCAGAAAGAGCTCGACGACGCGAAGGCTAAAGTCGCCGAAAAACAAAAACAAATCGAAGATCAGGACTCGATCATCAACAATCCGAACACATCCGACGCGGACCGGCGGCAGGCGGAAGAAACGAAACGGAGACTGCAGCAGGAAAAATCGGAACTGGAAGACAAACGCGACACGGCGCAGGAAAAATACGACAAAGCCAAAGATAATCACGATCAGGCGGTAAGGAACAAAGACGAATCCGCCGCGCACCGCTCCGATGTGGCGGATAAAAACACGGAAGTGAACGCGAAGCGTCAGGACGCGGCCGATAAAAAAACGGAACTGGATACGGCCAGAACGGAACGCGACGCGGCGCAAACGAACGCCGACGCCAAAAAGAGCGAGCTGGATACGGCGGACACGGCGCTTAACAACGCCAAGACCGCGAAAGACGACGCTTATCGCGCCGTCGAGGAAGCGACCCAAAGATACGTCGACGATCCGAGCGAGGCAAACCGCAGAGCGCAACAGGACGCCGGCCGCGTCTATGTCGACGCGGATAACGCGTACCATGAACGGCAAACCGCCCGCGACGCCAAACAGCGGGACTACGAAAACGCCCTTCACGATTTGGAAACAAAGCAAAACGACGTCAAAGACAAGCAGACTGCTTACAATAACGCGGAAGAGGCTTACAATCAGGCCGTCAAAAACAGAGATGTCGCCGAAAACGGCGAAAAACCGGAAAAAGACGGATGGGATTCGACGAACAAGGCGATGAAGTACGTGAACAAGTACGGCAAAGCGGCCGCGGGGATCATCATGCTGGAATACAAGGCGTTCCTTGCCGGCAAAGATAAAGACAAAGACACGAAAGCTCAACTGGAGGCGTTATAAACATGGCACTGGACCCGACAACGAAAGCGGCGATACAGGCGGCGGTGACCCCGATTGCGACGATGGCGACGACGACGATGCTGACGGCGGCGCTGAAACAGGGCATCAAAATGCTGTCGACGACGAACTACAAGAACAGCAACCTGACGGGCGACACGAACATGAAGCCGAGCGAAAAGGACGTCGCGATCAGCAAGGCGGAAACGGCGGCGAGCGAAACGGAAGGCAAGCTGTCGAAGGACGGCGTGTCGGCGCAGGACGGCAACATCAAAGC
>DGGW01000078.1 GCA_002393065.1 Alphaproteobacteria bacterium UBA3864
CAGAGACGCGGACGGAGGCGGAGGTATCCTCGCTCATGGTCTGATCCAGACCGGCGGCTTCGCGTTCCTGATTCCAAATCACGTGGAAGCACGAACCGCAACGGCACTTCAAAGCGTCCGCAACGACGAACAAAGCGGCGGATTCCATTTCGCTTGCTTTGACGCCCAGACGTTTCCACGCTTCCCACTTCTGCAACAGTTCGTAAGAAACCGGCATTTTTGCGGGGCTGTGCTGACCGTAGAAAGCGTCCTTGCACTGCACGATGCCGGTGTGCGTCGTCTTGCCCATCGCCAAAGCGGCCTGACGCAGAGCGATGGTGATGTCGAGGTCGGCGACGGCGGGATATTCGATCGGCGCATATTCCATGGACGTGTGTTCGAAACGGATGGCGCCCGTCGCGACAACGATGTCGCCGGACTGAACGTCGAGGTCGATACCGCCGCAGGTGCCCGTGCGGATGAAGGTGTCGGCGCCGATGTTGTGCAATTCCTCCATCGCGATCGACGCGGACGGACCGCCGATGCCGGTCGAGCAGACGGAAACCTTTTCACCGAGCAGCGTTCCAGTATAAATATTGTATTCGCGGTTTTGCGAAACGTGGTGCGCGTCGTCAAACAGTTTCGCGATGGATTCGCACCGTCCCGGATCCCCCGGCAAAATGACGTAGCGGCCGACATCGCCTTCGACGCAACGGATATGGAATTGTTTTTCAAGTTTCTGCATATTTAAAGCCTTTCTTATAAACGTAGCGAGTATGAAAATATGAACGCTGTCATATTGTTGACAAACAGTTTAAACGAAAATTTGTCCAAAAAAAACAGTTAATTTAGGGTATTCGGGCTTATTTGACGTTCGCCGCGCCGATATTGCGCCGCAAAAGCGACAAACCGGCCTGATGATATTCCTCTTTTTCGCTGGAACACAGGCCGGACAGCACGACGGGACGGACGCCGTTTTCGATCAGGTCGAGTGCCGTTTTGTAAACGCAGGCGTCCGTGTCGCACCCGCACAGATGCACTTCGTCGAACTCTTTCAGCGCGTCGGTGAACGACGAGTACGTCCCTTTTTCGAAAACGACGGCGCCGGGACGCGGGGAAAAGGCGAAATTTTCGTCGTCGTATCCGCCCCACCCCGTCAACGCCAAAAGCGGCGACCCTTTGTTGACAAACTTTGAAACGAACACGGCGTCGTAGCGGTATTGCGCCTCCTCCACCCCGCGCACGAGGGCGGCGGACGGTTTCGCGGCCTTTTGAACGTCGATGATCAGCAGAGCGGTTTTCATTGGAAAATCAGTTCGTAATTCATGTCGGCGGGAGCGTGTTCGTTTTCCGGCCGTTCCTTCCACAGTTTTATGTGCAGCCGGGCAAAGTTTCCGGGATCGGGAATATAGAAATGATACCGGCTTTCATACGGGGAATAATTGTTGCATCCTTCGGATTTTCCGCAAGAATACCCCCTGTGAAAAAAGCCCGACGTTTGAGTGATCTCCGTTGAAAAATTGACGCTTTCCTTGAAACGGATGTTTTGAACGTCGTCGGCGAAAACATGGTTGTATCCCAAATCGCGGGCGTTGGCGTCTTCAAGGATGACGCCGAAAAGAGTGCGGTTTTTGCGGTAAAAGCCCGACGCGTCGATAAAAGCGGAAATCGTGCGGCTCATCCTGTTGTAATCGACACGGGAAGGAATCAGGTAATCGACCGGCGAACATCCCGTCGTCGAATGAAAAGCGAAAGACGGCATATTGATCACGAACAACAGTTCCGGATTGAGGATGCCGACGCTTTCACGGGATTCCCCCCGCCCGATGTCCGACGATCCCCGAACGCCGTGGCAAGTGATTTCATAAGCGCCGATCCACGGATATCCGTCCTCGATCTGAAAAACGGCGTCGGACGGACGGTAATCCGGAATGTTTCCGAAAACGCGGGAGTTTTGCACGGCGTACAGGCGCATGCCCGTGATTTCCGCTTTGGTCAGACCGCTGAATTCCCGCATTGGCGCAACGGGAATCGTTTCCGCGTATCCCTCTCCCGAAAAAAAGAAGACTGAAAAAAACAAACCAAGAAACGCTTTTCGCATGACACATCTCCGCTCGTCCTGAAAAAATTTACAGGATTCCGTTTTCTCCCGCAACGCTTATTAGTTTCTTGGAATATTCCTCAAAATGGTGTATAAAGGGAGAAAGCCGGTCGTTCAAAGGCCGGCGATCTTTAACAGGAAAGGATTATCGTAAATGAAAAAAGTTCTTTTAATGACGGCGGCCGTTCTTTGCTTCGCCCTGCCCGCGAACGCGCAGGAAGCCGGAAGAAAAACCTCTGCCGACCAGCAGAAAAGCACGTCCTATCTGACCGTCCGCATGGGTAGCGGTCGTTTTCACATGAAGACGGACGATGATAAACAAAAAACAAGTCTTTTCCTGTTGCAGGGCGCCGTCGGCATGGAAATCGCGCCGGGGATCCGCGGCGAAGTGGAACTGACGGCTTCGTCCGCCCATAAAGAGAAAGATGTCGATCCCTGGGACTATGTGAAATCAGAACACAGCGTTGTCAACTTGTCCGTCAATTTTTTGAAAGACTTCGACCTCGGAGCCGTCAAGCCGTACGTCGGCGTCGGCGTCGGTGCGGCCACATTCTATGACGAAATCAAATACAATTTGAACATGGGCTTGTTCCGCGTTTGCGGAACGAAAAACTACTCCTCTTCCGTTCTCAGCGCCAACGCTCAGGCCGGTCTTGCCTTCACGCTCACCGACAACATCATGCTTGACGCCAATGTCCGTTACACGCATTTCGGCAATTACAAAGTCAAATTCTTCGGTGAAAAGACGAAGATGAAGAACCACTCCGCCGACGCGACGATCGGTATCCGCTATAACTTCTGATGTTTCTTTAAACAGACGAAAGAGGCTCCGTTTCCGGAGCCTCTTTTTTTATCAGAACGCGAATCCCGAATCCGCATCCCAAAACGCCGCGTAAATCACGGCGATGATCAACAGCACCGCGTAGGACGCGACGGCGAAAGCTCCCGACGTTCTGAACGTTTCCGCCGTCGTTCTGATGGCTTTCGGGTCGTCGTCCGCGGGATTGGAGGACAAAGAAACGAAGACGGCCGGGATCCTCGGCGAAACAAGCCCCGTGTATTCCTGAATGTACTGGAACGTCTGCCCCGGCGAACGCAACTGCGGCGCAATGAAACAGGCGGCGGTCAAAGCGGCGACCGCCCACCACGGGACGGAATTTCCGGCAAGGAAGTAGCCTTCGGCGCTTCCCGCGTTTTTCTTCGAAGCGATGTATAAATCGTATAATCCGCCGTAGAGAGTTTGGCGAGAGACTGTTCCATGGGCGCACCTCTGTTTGGAATAGAACGGATATATTCAGACTATAAAAAATCGACGACGTTTATCAATGTTTTTCCGACCGCGTCCTTTACGAACCCGCCGCTTTTCTTTTTTACCCGATTAACGCTTGAGATGATGGCGCGCATTTGATACCGTTACGATGAACTTGGAAACAGGTTCAGGGCCTCGAAAACCCTATCATCAATAGTCGCTTTGTGTATGGCGACTGACAAGTCATACGCCAAATCTGTCTTTACGGGCGGATTTTGGCGAATAGGCTTTGCGCTGAATAAGCCAAGCCGTCTTTATTGATGAACGGTTTCGAGAATCCGCCCGCCTTTTCCCAAAGGCGGGTTTTCCTCAACTGACAAAAGGATTTTCGAAAATGAAAAAACTGCTTTTAACCACAGGAATGTTTTGCTTCATCCTGCCAGCTTTTGCGCAGGAAACGCAAACGGCCGCTCCCGTCAAACAAAACGCTTATCTGGCTTTTCGTTTAGGCAGCAGCCGTATGAATATGAAAATGGATGATGAAAAGGAGAAAAAATCCGTTTTCTCACTTTCGGGCGCACTCGGAACAAAAATCAATACAGACCTTCGCGCCGAATTGGAAATAATGACTTACGGCGATTATGAAGAAACGGAAGCCGACGGAACGGACTTATTTGAATATAAGCACAGCGCCGTCAATTTTTCTTTAAATCTGCTGAAAGATTTTGATATCGGAAAAGCAAAACCGTATCTCGGCGGAGGTGTAGGTTTCGGCATATTCTATGATGAATTAAAGTACGATTATACAATAGCCGCTTGGCGTTATTGGGGAAAACGATCGGAAAACAATGCCGTTTTCAGCGCAAATGTTCAAGCCGGTATGGCGATAGCCGTTACAGATACAGTCTTGCTTGATGTCAATGCGCGATACACTTATTTCGGCGACTATAAAGTTTTCGACCGTTCCGTTAAAATGGAAAACAAAGCCGTCAACCTGACAGCGGGACTTCGACTTAACTTTTAAATCAAAAGCACCTCGGAAATCCGAGGGGCTTTCGGTATCGAAGCTGTTCAGACAATTTCTTGTCATAAGCTGTCAAATCGTTTATAAAGCAAAAGTCCGGTGGTTGCAGCCGCCGGACTTTTCTAAAACTCGGAAGGGATCAACCATCCTAATCTCTTCAGATGATTTTAGGATATGAAAAATCATTGATTTTGTCAAATGATTCTTCGGTTGACGCCTTCTCAACGCGGTAATGTTTCCGCAAAAAGGAGGGATAATGCGCTTTGATAAAATCAAAGTCAGCCTTTATTGGCCGGCTTTGCGCATTATAGAGTTCATCTCTGTCTTTATCAGATAGGTTTGAAATCGGGAAAGGCGGTAGGTTTTCTTGCCGCCTTTCTTTCTCCCCAAAATCAAAAGCCCCTCGGAAATCCGAGGGGCTTTCGGTATCAGCGGTCGAAAATCACTTTTCGGCGGCCAAATGTTCATACAGCTTGCGGCGTTCTTCAACCTGTTCCTGCGCGTACTGGACCAAGCGGTCGTAACGTTCCGGATCGGCTTTCTTGACCTGCAGGAAGCGGCCTTCGTTCGCCATGAATTCGGCGATCGGCTTCGTCGCGGCCTTGGAATCCAACTGCAATCCCGGCTTGCCTTCGGCGACACGGCGCGGATCGAAACGATACAACGGCCAGTATCCCGTTTCGACGGCGGCTTTCTGGTGTTCCAGACCGCCCTTGTCGATTTCGTAGGTGTGGTTGATGCAGTGCGCGTAAGCGATGATCAAAGACGGTCCGTTGTAGGATTCCGCTTCGACGAACGCTTTGATCGTCTGCGCGTCGTTCGCGCCCATCGCGACCTGCGCGACATAGACGTTTTCGGACGCCATGGCGATCATGCCCAAATCCTTACGCGGCAAGGACTTGCCGGCAACGGCGAACTTCGCGGACGCGCCGATCGGGGTCGCTTTGGACGCCTGACCGCCCGTGTTGGAGTACACGTTCGTGTCCAGAACCAGAATGTTCACGTTCTTGCCGGAATACAAAGCGTGGTCCAAACCGCCATAACCGATATCGTACGCCCAGCCGTCGCCGCCGATCGTCCAAACGGACTTTTCGACGAAGTAGTCGGCCAGTTTCGTCAGAGCCGCCGCTTCGGCGGACTTCATGCCGGACAGTTTCGCTTTCAACGCTTCGACGCGTTCGCGCTGTGCCTTAATCGCCGCTTCGTCGGCCTGCGACGCCGTCAACAGTTCGTTGACCAGCTCGCCGCCGATATCGCTTTCCATGCCCTTGAGCAACTCGGTTGCGAAGTGCTTCTGGAAGTCGACGGACAAACGCATACCCAGACCGAATTCCGCCGCGTCTTCGAACAGCGAGTTCGACCAGGCCGGACCGCGGCCGTTGGCATCTTTCGCGTACGGCGTGGTCGGCAGGTTGCCGCCGTAAATGGACGAGCAGCCCGTCGCGTTCGCGATCAGCAGGCGGTCGCCGAACAACTGCGTCAGCAATTTGACGTACGGCGTTTCGCCGCAACCGGCGCAAGCACCGGAGAATTCAAACAGCGGACGGAGCAGCTGAACGTTTTTGACCAGCTTCTTTTCGATCTTCGTGCGGTCGACATCCGGCAGGTTGATGAAGAAGTCGAAGTTCTTCTTTTCCTGTTCCAAATGTTCCGCGATCGGTTCCATGTTGATCGCTTTCTTTTCGGGATCGGCCTTGTTCTTCGCCGGGCAGGCGCGCGTGCACAAAGAGCAACCCGTGCAGTCTTCCGGAGCGATCTGGATGATCCACGCGGAATCCGCGAAATCCTTGCCCTTGAAAGCGGCGGACTTGAAGCCGGCCGGAGCCTTCTTCATGTCTTCGTTCGTCGCGACTTTGGCGCGGATGGCGGCGTGCGGGCAAACCATGGCGCACTTGCCGCACTGAATGCAGGTGTCGGGATCCCAAACGGGGATGTCGGACGCGATGCAGCGTTTTTCATACTGCGTCGTCGCGGTCGGCCACGTGCCGTCGGCGGTCCACTGCAAATCGGAGACTTTCAGCTCTTCGCCGCGGCCTTCCAAAATCGTGCCTTCGATCTTGCGGACGATTTCCGGCGCGTATTCCGGAACGCCCGGCAAGCGGTGCAGTTTGGAGGTCGGCTTGTCCGTGACCTTGATTTCGTGCAGGTGAGCCAGAGAAGCGTCGATCGCGGCCCAGTTCTTTTCAACGACCGCCTGCCCTTTCTTCGCGTAAGTCTTGGCGGCGTAGTCTTTGATCTTCTGGATCGCTTCGTCTTTCGGCAGAACGCCGGACAGCGCGAAGTAGCAGGTCTGCATGATCGTGTTGATGCGGCGGCCCATGCCGGTCGCTTTCGCGACTTCGACGGCGTCGATCGAATACAGCTTCAGGTGCTTTTTGATGATTTCTTCCTGAACTTCGACCGGCAGCTTGTCCCAAACCTCTTCCGGTTTGAACGGCGCGTTCAACAGGAACACGGCGCCGTCGGCGGCTTGCGCCAACATGTCGATCTTTTCAAGGAACGGGAAGTGGTGGCAAGCGATGAAGGATGCTTTGTTGATCAGGTACGGCGCGTTGATGACGTGGTCCGCGAAACGCAGGTGGGACGTCGTCATCGCACCCGATTTCTTGGAGTCGTACACGAAGTACGCCTGACCGTACGTTCCGTCGCGGCCGGCGATGATCTTGATGGAGTTCTTGTTCGCACCGACCGTGCCGTCAGCGCCCAGACCGAAGAAGATCGCGCGCTTGACGTCTTCGTCTTCAATATCGTAAGACGCGTCGACATCCAAAGACAGGTTTGTTACGTCGTCGGTGATGCCGACCGTAAAGCGGGTCTTCGCATCGGCCTTTTCGGCGTTTTCGAACACGGCTTTCGCCATGGCGGGCGTGTATTCCTTGGAGGACAGACCGTAACGGCCGCCGATCACGCGCGGCATCGTTTTCAGTTCGCCCTTGCTGTACGCGGCGGCGACGGCGGCCATCACGTCCAGATACAGCGGTTCGCCCTGCGATCCGGCTTCCTTCGTGCGGTCCATGACGGCGATCGTCTTGACCGTCGCGGGCAAAGCCTTGATCAAAGCTTCGGCCGGGAACGGACGATACAGATGGACTTTGACAACGCCATACTTCTTGTCTTTCAGGTGGGCGACGGTCGCTTCCGTCGTATCGGCGCCCGATCCCATAATGACGACGACCTGTTCGGCGTCTTTCGCGCCGACGTAGTCGACCAGATGATACTGGCGGCCGGTGATTTCGGCGTACTTGTCCATCGCTTCCTGAACGATGCCCGGAACCTTTTCATAATACGGGTTCGCGGCTTCGCGGATCTGGAAGAAAACGTCCGCGTTCTGCGCCGTGCCGCGCAGCAACGGGTGATCCGGCGTCAAAGCGTTTTCGCGGTTGAACGAAACGGGCAGACCTTCGACGTACTTCGCCAGATCTTCGTCGGCGATCGTTTCGATCTTGTTGATTTCGTGAGAAGTGCGGAAACCGTC
>DGGW01000054.1:0-26892 GCA_002393065.1 Alphaproteobacteria bacterium UBA3864
TCCTTAAAAAAAATCGGACTTTTTCTTTTCGTTCTCAATAGAACCTATGACGAAACAAACTATATGGTTGACGATATATTTTTTTGTGATAAAACCGCTTTATTCTTAATTGAGAAGGAGGAAACCATGAAAAAGATTATCGGCATTTTAGCCGTTATTTCCGCTTTAACCGCTTGCGAATCTCTCACTTCCGCGACAAAAGACGATCCTATTAAAGTCAGAATGCGCGCCTGCATGGTCAATGAAGCGACCGCAAAATTCAAAGCCGGCACTTTAACAAACGCTGATATTAAAACGACCGCAAAAGAAATCAGCACCACTTGCGTTAAAAAGTTGGCTTTACAGTCCGCCGGTCTGGATACGACGGAAACAACCACTATGGCCACTTCCGTTATAGAAAATCTGCTGAAAAAATAAAATTATCAAAAAGAGGGCTTCGGCCCTCTTTATTTTTTACGAAAAGATGCGGCAAAAAAGCCGTCCGTTTTTAATTCCGACGGACGAAGTCGGATTGTTTTCATTTTTAACGACCGCCCTGTTATCGAATTAAAAAGAGGACTTAAATCTTCCGCTTCAAAATCGGCATAACGTTTTAAGAAAGTATCCGCCTGGTCTTCATTTTCCGCTTTATCCAAAGAGCATGTAATATAAAATAACCGCCCGCCTTTTTTGACGTGAGGAGCGGCCTTATCTAAAATTTCCGCCTGCGTTTTCACGATTGCGGCGGACTGCTCCGGTGTAATCCGCCAACGGGCGTCCGGCGATCTTCTCCACGTTCCCGTTCCCGTGCACGGAGCATCAATCAGAACCAGATCATACGTTTTCAAGTCCTGATAATCGTTCAATAAAATAATATTCGCCGCCCCCGCTCTGCTCGCCCGTTCCGGCAAATCTTTCAGCCGCTTCGGAAAAGCGTCCGCGGCGTATAAAGTCCCTTTTGCCCGCATCATCGCTGACAGAGCCAACGTTTTGCCGCCCGCGCCCGCACACCAGTCAATGACCGTTTGTCCGGCCTGCGCCTGCGTTAATAAAGAAACCAACTGAGACCCTTCATCCTGAATTTCAATCAAACCGTTTTGAAACAAAAAATGATTCGCAATATTGTAACGCTCATTCAATCGGATTCCCCACGGGGAAAAAGGCGTTTTTTCCGCTTTAATTCCCTCTTTTCCCAGTTGTTTTAAAACCGTTTCCCTGTCCGTTTTCAAGGTATTGACGCGTAAATCCACCGATGCCGGGCAAGACATTGCCTCAACATCAGCCGAATCCAATCTGTTTTTCAACCAAGCGGGACATTCCAATCCCGCAGACGACAGCGTTTCGGGCAATGTATCAAGCCATGCCTTTTCTTTTTCCGACAACGGCGCGGGAGCGTATTTGTCTCCGTTGAACAGGGACAAAGCCTCTTTACTCCGATAAAATAAAAATGCCGCAGCAGCAACCCTGCCCGTCAGCTTTTCTTGCGTTAAAGAAGACAAGCGGCCGTAATGACGCAGCACCTGCCAGACCAAATCGGCAATAAAACGTCTGTCGCGGCTGCCGATATAACGGTGCGTCCGAAAATAAGCATTGATCACATTATCTGCCGGCTGTTCAAAAGAAAACAGCATATCGGTCAACTCTATAACCGTTTGCAGTCGGGCTTCATCTTTCATGCTTCGCCTTTAAACCCCATTGCGACAACATAAAATTCCGAAGATTCCTTGCGGCTTGCGGGCGGTTTGGCATGCTTGACGACTTTAAAGCGTTTTTTCATTTCATTTAACAGATTCTGTTCTGTTCCGCCCTGAAAAATCTTGGCGACAAACGCGCCTTCCGGATTGAGAATCTCGCATGCAAAAGCGTAAGCCGTTTCCAGCAGCCCCATAATCCGCAAATGGTCAATGTCTTTCATACCCGTCGTGTTCGGCGCCATATCGCTCAACACGACATCGGCTTTGTGACCGTCAAGCATTTCTTTTAAAATATCGGGCGCGCGATCGTCCAGAAAATCAAGCTGCACCGTCTTCGCCCCCGGAACAGGAACCATTTCCAGCAGATCCAAACCGACGACCAGCGGCTTTTCGGGCGTCGAACGGACCGCTTCGACGGCTATCTGCGTCCATCCGCCGGGCGCCGCCCCCAGATCGACGACTCTTTTTCCGGGCTTTAAAAAAGCGAATTTTTCGTTCAGTTCGATCAGTTTGAAGGCGGAACGGGCGCGGTATCCGTCCTTTTTCGCCATCGCGACATACGGATCGTTCATTTGCCGGTTCAGCCAGCGTGCGGACGACACGGATCTTTTTTTCGCCGTCGCGATGTGGCGCGACAGCATACGGGGCGCTTTTTCTTTTCCTGTCATTTTTCCGCATTCCTTAACGGCGGTCCGATCAAATCGAGCACAACGCCTTCACGCAAACCGCGATCGGCAATCGTGATTTCGCCGATCGGCCACATTTCGCAAATCCCCTGCAAAATCGCGCATCCGGGCAAAGTCAGGTCCGCGCGTTGCGGCCCGATGCAGGGATGAGCCTCCTTTTCGGCGAAGGGGAGCTTTTCCAGACGGCGTTTGGCCTTGCTCAAATCGTCGTAGCCGAGAGCCAATCCGTCCACGGCGGAACGGTTGTACGTCGTCAATCCCAAATGGAACGCGCCGATGGTCGTTACCGTTCCGGACATCGCGATCATCTGGACGTCGCCGCGTCTGATGAAATCCATGACGCCCAGACGTTCTTCGAACGGGCGCAGATACGAAACCACTTTTTCGACGACGGCGCGATAAGCGGCGGACGACAGGCCTTTTCCCGTAAAGGCTTCGGACACGGTGATGACGCCGAGAGGAAACGACAGCGCCGCGTCCAGCCCGACGCGGTTGTTTTCGTCGATATGCGCCCATGAAACTTCCGTCGAACCGCCGCCGATATCGAACACCAAAGCGTGGCTGATTTGCCGGCTGATCAAGGGGACGCATCCCGTCACGCCCAAACGGCATTCTTCTTCGAACGAAATGATTTCCAGATCAATGCCGACCTCTTTTTTGACGCGTTCGACGAATTCTTTTCCGTTTTTGGCGCGGCGGCAGGCTTCCGTCGCGACGAAACGGGCTTTGACGATTTTGTAGCGCGCCATTTTTTTCGCGCACAGCTTTAAAGCGAAAATCGTCCGTTTTATCGACCGTTCGGACAAAACGCCCGTTGAAACCAGCCCCTCGCCCAAACGGGTGATGCGGGAAAATGTTTCGCGCACGGCAAATCCCGTCGGCGTCGGGGACGCGATCAGCAAACGGCAGTTCGTCGTTCCCAAATCAATGGCGGCATAAAAGTTTCCGCCCGGCTTCGGGAAGGAGGAAGCCGGTTTCCGGGGCTTAAAAAAACGCCTGTGATACGGTTTTTTCATGACCTTGTTATGCGCCCTTCGTCGACGGATGACCTCAAAGTAACGGGCAGTGTAAGCGATTCTTTATGAAAAATCCATAGCCGTTTAGAAAAAGCTGTACGGATCGACGTCGATCTGCACGCGAACGGAAGGCGGCAGGGAAACGCGCGACGTCCAGAAACGCAAAACGTCCTGTATGGCGACGGAGCGCGCCGTCTGCAACAGCAAGCGGAACCTGAACTTTCCGCGCAAAAGGGCGATCGGCGCCGGAGCGGGACCGAGAACCCTGATTCCTTCGCCCGACGGGGCAGCCCGCCCCAACGCCGTTGCGGCCGCGCGCGCGGCGTCCTCTTTGGCCGCACTGACAATCAACGCCGCCAACCGCCCGAACGGCGGCATATTCAACAATTCGCGGCTATCCGCTTCGGCGTCGAGGAAAGCATCCTTCTCACCGTCGGCCAAAGCGCGGATGACGCGGTTGTCGGGGTCGTACGTCTGCATGAAGACTTCGCCTTTTTTGGTTTCCCGTCCCGCCCGTCCGGCGACCTGCTCCAACATCTGGTACGTTCTTTCCCCTGCCCGCAGATCGCCGCCCTCAAGCCCCAGATCCGCATCGACGATGCCGACCAGAGTCAGGTTCGGGAAATGGTGGCCTTTCGTCAGAATTTGCGTGCCGATGATCAAATCGACGCCGCCGTCGCGGATCTTTGCCGTCAGCGCCGCCATTTCCGAAGCCGTCGCATTCAAATCGCCCGACACGACGGCCTGACGCGCGGCCGGAAAGCGCAGAGCCGCCTCCTCGCTGATCCGTTCGACGCCCGGCCCGCAGGAAACGAGTGCGTCTTCGGCGCCGCAAACGGGGCAAGCCGGCGGCTTGGCGACGGCGTGGCCGCAGTGATGGCAGATCAGGCGGTCCGCGCAACGGTGTTCGACCAGCCAAGCGGAACAGTGCGGACACTGAAAGCGGTACCCGCATTTGCGGCACAACACCAGCGGCGCGTAACCGCGTCTGTTCAAAAAGAACAGAGCTTGCTCGCCGCGCGCCAGCGTTTCCTCCGTCTTTCGAACAAGGACGGGGGATAAGAAGCTTCTGGTCTCGCCGATGTTTTCCGGCGGAAAGCGACGCATGTCTATCAGCTCTATCCGCGGCAGGACGGCCGAACCGAAGCGGTTTTCCAAAACGACTTCACGATACCTGCCCCGCCGGACGTTGATCCGCGTTTCCAGCGACGGCGTGGCCGAAGACAAAACAACGGGAAAACCGCCGATCTTTCCGCGAACGACCGCCATGTCGCGCGCCTGATAAATGACGCCGTCCTCCTGCTTGTAAGAGGAATCATGCTCCTCGTCGACGACGATCAGCCGCAAATCGGCATAAGGCAGGAAAAGCGCCGAGCGCGCGCCGGCGACGACTTTGACCGAACCGGACAGGACGCCCTTCCACGTTTCGCGGCGCACCCGTTTCGACACGTCCGAATGCCATTCGGCGGGGCGAACGCCGAATCTTTTTTCAAAACGGTCGAGCCATTGTCCCGTCAGTCCTATTTCCGGCAAAAGGACAAGCACCTGCCCGCCCTGCCGCAACGCCTGCGCCACCGCTTCGAAGTAAACCTCCGTCTTGCCCGATCCCGTAACGCCGTTCAGCACGGTCACGGAAAAGCCTTTACCGACGGCATCGGCCAGCGCGCGCGCCGCCTTGTCCTGTTCCGGCGAAAAAGAAACGCCGACACGGTCGGGATCGGGCACGGGAAAGACGACGGGCGCCAAAGGCTTTTTGGATAAAAGGCCCGCATCCTCCGCGCCTTTGACGACGGCGGGGGAAACGCCCGCGATTCGCGCGATGTCGGCGCGGGTCAACGGAATCGAATCGGACGCAGCGTCCAAGACCTTTTTCCGCGCGGGGGTCAAACGGAAAGAGGAAGCCGCAACGGCGCCGGAACGGACCAATCCCGTCGTTTCGCCGACACCGTCCAGCGCGTCGTCGGCGCTCATCGCCATTTTCAGGACGGCGCCCGGCGCGGCCAAAGTGTATCCGGACACCCAATCGACAAAGCGCCTGTTTTCGGCTTTCAGCGGCGGCAAGGGAATCGGAGACAGGATGTTTTTCAGTTTTTTATCGTCGATTTCCGATTCGTTTTTCGCGCCATCCCAAACGACGCCGGACAAAACGCGCGCGCCGAACGGCACTTTGACAAAGGCGCCAAAGGGCGGAATATCGCGGTTTTGCGGCACGGCGTAATCGTAAGCCCCGCTCAAAGGCAGGGGCAGCAAAACCGGTACTCTGCGTTTTAGGGATTGATTATTATCCGGCATTTTCTTAAACTTGGTTTTAGTTTCAATTTAATGACAGGAGCGAAAAACTCAAATGAAATTTTTTGTTGATACCGCTGATTTTAACGAAATTAAAGACTTGGCGTCAACCGGCATGGTTGACGGCGTTACGACCAACCCCTCTCTGGCCGCCAAGCAAGGCATGGATTTCAAGGAACTGATCGGTGAGATCTGCAAGGTCGTTTCCGGCCCCGTTTCCGCCGAAGTCACCGCTTCGGATTACGAAACGATGATGAAGGAAGCCGACGTTCTGCGCAAAATCGCGCGCAACGTGACGATCAAAGTCCCGCTGACCCCCGACGGTCTGAAAACCTGCCGCGCGCTGACGTCCGAAGGCACGATGGTCAACGTGACGCTGTGCTTCACGGCGGGACAGGCGATTCTGGCCGCCAAAGCCGGCGCGACGTTCGTTTCCCCGTTTGTCGGCCGTCTGGACGACCTGGGTGTCAACGGCATGCAGTTGATCGAAGACATCGTTTCGATTTATCAGAACTATGATTCGTTCAAAACGCAAGTCCTGGTCGCGTCCGTCCGGTCGCCGCAGCACATCGTCGACGCCGCCCGCATCGGCGCGGACGTCATGACGGCGCCGCCGAAGGTGATCCGCCAGCTGTACAACCACCCGTTGACGGCGTCCGGATTAAAGACTTTCGCCGAAGACTGGGCGAAAACGGGACAGTCCATTCTGTAAAACAGGAAAAAGAGGATCGGGCTTCCGGTCCTCTTTTTTTTCGGAGGATTGAAATGGTCGATCGTTCGCAAAAGCCGATGCCCGACATCATCTACGCCGCCGACGGAAAACTGGCGACGACGATCGAAGAATGGCAAAACTGGTTGTTGAGCGAAAAAAGATGTTCCCGGAACACGGCGTCGGGGTACGGGCGCGATTTGTCTTCTTTTTTGAATTTTCTGAACGATTACCGGAGCAGAACGCCTTCCCTTGATATGCTGAACAAGCTTGAAATCACGGATTTTCGCGCGTTTATGGCAGAACGGGCGCGAAACGGCGTCGGCCGGTCTTCCGTTGCGCGCAACCTGTCCACACTGCGCAATTTTTTCAGGTTTCTGGAACGGAACGCGATTCTATCGAACGCGGCGATCAGCGTCATCCGTTCGCCGCATTTGTCGAAGCCGTTGCCCAAAGCGCTGACGAAAGAACAGGCGCTTTCGGTCATCCGGACGGCAAGGTCTTTGCAAAAAACGGATTGGCTCGGTCAGCGCGACGTCGCTTTCGTGACGATGCTGTACGGATGCGGATTGCGAATCGGCGAAGCGTTGGCTTTGGACGTCAAAGACAAACCGACGGGCGAAGCGATGACCGTTTTCGGCAAAGGCGCGAAAGAACGCGTCGTCCCTGTTTTGCCGTTGGTCGTCGATACGGTCAACGCTTACCTGAAAAGCCGTCCGGACGGCGCGCCGGCCAATTCGCCGCTGTTCATCGGCGCCCGGGGCGAACGGGTCGATCCCGGCGTCATGCAACGCCAAATCCGCCGCATCCGGTTCGAACTCGGGTTGCCGGACACGGTAACGCCGCACGCGCTCCGTCACAGTTTCGCGACGCACCTGTTGATCGGCGGCGCCGATCTGCGGACGATACAAGAGCTTCTCGGCCACGAATCCTTATCGACGACGCAACGTTACACGGGACTTGATCAAACAAAACTGATGCAGGTCTATAAAAAATCCCATCCCCGCGCGAAAAAATCCTGACGGACGGTTTTCCCGTTTTTATTGAAAAACAAGCCGGTTTAAGACAAAATAAAACAGTATTCCTTTTTGCACTCAAGGCTTATTCATGTCCTCTCTTTTCCATCCGATTGCCGTTACCGCCGTTCTTATCGTTGCCGATGTCGCCGTTTATCTGCGCTTACGCAAACGGAAATACGATAAACAAGCGTTCCGGAAAGACATTATGCTGACCATGGCGGGAGCGGGACTGCTTTTATTATGGTTTATCTGCTACGTCGGTTTCGACGCGTATAAAACGGACTTCATCTGTTCCAAAGACACGATGACTTGTCTGCATCGCGAAGCCACGCTGTTCAATCCCGATCTGCACGACGTCAAAACATACGACATTGCCGACGTCTCGTCCGTAATCGTCAAAATCGACAAAGGACGTTCAACCCGCTACAATATCCTTTTGCAAAAACAGGACGGTCACACCGTTCGTTTTCCCGTTTCGTTTTATTCCTGGGAAACCGAAGAACTGGAACGCGAAGCGAAACGGATCAAGGCGTTTTTTAAATCCGGCGTCGAACAATACGTTTTTCATTCCGCCCGCGCAAAACCGGACGTGGCGGACATATGCTCGTTTTTTTCCCCGTTTTTTCTGATTGGCATCGCAGGCATCCTGTTACGCAGACTTCTTGAGAATCTGAAAAGGTCTTCGCCGAACGAAGATAGCGTCATCATCCGGAACGGCGGCGACCGATAACATTTAAGGATAAAAGATATGCCCCAGTTTCTTTACGTTTTCGCGCTTCAAACCTTTGCCGTCATCGGCGGATTTTTTCTGTGTATGATCTTTTTTGCAAAAAAAAGGATCCGCCTGTCGAAAAAGGAAACATCGGGCCTGATTCTGGCAGGGGCGGGCCTGTTCGCCTTTCTCGGCGGAATATATTTTTTCGACACGCGCGATGCCGTTTTAAAGTGCGATAAAGAAACGAACGGCTGCGTTTATCTGCGGTCGACGGCGGCGAACAAGACCTTGCGCGAAGCCGAACGGTACGACCTTTCGGGCGCGAAAACACCGACGGTGGAACGACGCTATCATCGCCGCCGCTCGGGATACAGAGACTATTATTACAAAGTCGTCGTTCCCGTTGCGGACGGGGCGTTCGAATTCCCTCACGAATTTACGTTTCACGAAGACGCGGAAGAACAAGCCCGCCGTTTTGCCGCTTTTCTGACATCGAACAAACGTTTTTTCACTTACAAGAGCCTTCGTGCGGAAGGAACGGATCCCATCCTGTTCGCCATAATGGCTTTAATGTTCACGGACGCCCTGTTTTTCGCCGGAGTGCTGATCCTGCTGTCCAAATACCGCGTCATGAAAGGAAACAATCTCCGATGAACTGGAAGCTTCTTGCCTACACACTTCCCGTTTTGCTTCCCTCGATTGCGGGCGGAGTTTGGTTGCTTTGCCTGAACATCCCCGGACGGGCATCGGACGATCGTTTACGTTCCCGAAAGATATGGCTTCGCTGTTTTTTGACGATCCAAATCTTCGCTCTTTTTTATATCATACCTTGTTTTTTCCTTACGAACGAAGCCGTCCTGACCTGCGATAAAAGAACGAACGTCTGCGTTTACGAACGTTCGACGATGATAAACGACACGCTGCGGGAAATCGAACGATACGATTTTTCGGGCGCGAAACACGCCACCGTCGAAAAACGCGAACACCGCCGGAAAAGACACGACCCCATCGGCACCGAAACGGGGACACGATACGTCGTCGGCTTTCCCGCCGGGAACCGGTCCGTTACAATTCCGGACGAGTTCGAAACAACGGAAAAAGCGGAAAACGTCGCCGATGATTTCAACGATTTTCTCAAATCCGAAAACCGCCGGATGTATATTTATACGAAATCTCCCGATATGGCGAAAGAGGACGAGATTCTGAACGATATTCTCTTTTTCACCGTACTTCTTTTCATCGCTTATCCCCTCGCTTATTTCACGATCAAACAAAAACGGCGGGAACAGGGACTTTCTTGAAAGGAGAGCCGTATGTCCGATTTGTTTTTCTTTCTTGCCGCACCCGGCGTTTTGCTGCTCTGCCTTTTTTTTGTTTGTTCGCATATCTGCGCCAAAAAAGGGCGCGGCCTGTCCGCAAAAGCAAAGAAGGATTTACGGATCATCCCGTTGATCATGCTGGGCGTTTTGGCGTTCTTCTGCTTTTTCAAAGACAGGGACATGATCTTTGACTGCCGCAAGGAAACGATGCTTTGCACTTATTCCAGAACGACCATAGCGAATAAAACGGTTCGAACGGCCGGAACGTACGATTTTTCCGGAGCCCAACACGCGGCGATCGAACGGCGCTACCATCGCCGCGGACGTTCGGGATACAGAGAGTCTTATTACAAAGTCATCATTCCCGCCGCGAACGAAACGATCGAGATCCCTTACGAGTTTTCTTTCAAAGAGGACGCGGAAGAACAAGCCGTCAAATTTTCAAAGTTTCTGCAGTCAAATGCCCCCCGATACGTTTATAAGGATATTCATCAGGAAGAAAGCGAAGGCCTGTTTTTCGTCATCATGCTGTCCGCTTTTACGATAATGTTTTCCGTCATCGGATTGGTTTCGCTGTTTTTTAATGGATCCCGGGAATGAAACCTTTAGCCTATTTTCTGTTCTGCGTTTTTTTGTTCGGTCCGCTGGTTTTAAGCCTGTATACGGAAATCAGCTTCGAAACCGCGATCTTTGTTTCCGCGGGGCTTATCCTTTCGTTTGACATCATCCTTTACGCTATGCTGCGGAAACGTATCCTGAAACGCCGCCTCTTTAACAAAGAGCTGGCGGAAATCTTCGGCGCGATATTCATTATCCTGCTTTTGTTTTCCGGATGGCTTTATTTTATGGAAGACAGCGTCACGTCTTTCGCTTGTTCGAAGGAAACGATGACCTGCGTTTACAGCCGCGCCACGTTGTTTCGTCCGCAACTGCGCACGGCGGAAGTTTACGACCTTTCCGGCGTTACGCACGCCCGCGTCAAAAACGTGTACGGCGGACGCCACGTTCGCTACGCCGTCCTTTTGGAAAGGGCGGACGAGTCCTCCTTCAAACTGCCTGAATCGTTTTCTTCGTCCTGGGAAGCGAACAACGAAGCCAAAAAAATCAACGCTTTTCTGTCAGGCTCCCGTCAAAAGTATCTTTATTACGACGCTTCCCTTCAAAACGACGTGACCGTTTTCCTGCGTTTCGGTGCGCCCGTTCTGGTGCTGATTGTCTGTTTTTCCGTTCTTCCGACGCTTTTGCGGTATTATAAAAAATCCCGTCCGAAGCCTCTCAACGCCATAACGGGCAGGTATGATGAACCCGAAGAAGAAGATGATGATGAAAGCGGCCGGTCTTAACCGATCCACGCGGGGAACATCGCTTTAAGCGACACATACATAAATTCGATGCCGAGGGCGGCCAGCAGCATACCGCACAACCGGCCGATGATGTTCAATCCCGTATGGCCCAGAACGGCGGCGAGTTTATCCGCGACTTTCAACAGCCCCCACGACACCAGAGCGACCGTCAGTCCCGTACACATCACGACGCTCCAATGCGACAGGGATTTGTCGATCTGCGTCGCAATGACCATGGCGGAAATCCCCCCGGGACCGGAAATGACGGGCATGCCGATCGGCATGACGCCGATGGTCGCGTCTTTGTTTTCGGCTTCGACCTGCTCTTCTTTCGTATGGCGTTTTTCCGTGCCGCGCATCATGCCGAACGCGATGGAAATCAGCAAAACGCCGCCGGCGATCCTGAACGAATTGAGGCTGATGCCGAACATATTGAGCAGAGTGCTGCCGCAAATCGCCGAAAGGATCAGAACGGCGCCGACGGTTACGCCGGCCTGACGCGCGACCTGCGCCTTTTCGCGCGACCCCATGCCTTCCGTCAGATTCACAAAGACGGGAATGGCCGACTGCGGCGCGCACACCGCCAGCATCGCCATCGTAAAATGCAAATAATCAACAATCCAATCCACGCTGCCGTCTCCGTCCTGCAGAATCGAGTTCTTTGTATCACCTTTCGACCGTTTTAGAAAGATGAAAAATCCCCTGTCCGAAAGAAAAAGCTTTTCCCCGAAAAGCGTATGATTTTTGTTGACTTTACGGGTATGCTTGCTACTTTAAGACCTGAAAGGGAAAGCTCGTTTCCTCGATATAAAAATCAAGGCGAAAACTAATGAATTTTCTGTATATCTCTCCGAATTTTCCGACCTACGGGTGGAAATTCTGCCGTTCTCTGAAAGAAAACGGCGCAACGGTTCTGGGAATTGGCGACACGCCGTACGAAGCTCTGCAGCCCGAACTGAAAGAAGTTCTGACGGAATACTATTGGACGCCGGATATGACGAACTACGACAACATGTACCGCGCGACGGCCTGTCTGATCTGGCACCACGGCAAAATCGACATGGTCCGTTCCAACAACGAATTCTGGCTGACGACCGAAGCCCGTCTGCGTACCGATTTCAACATCCCCGGCATCGGCTGGCCGGAAATTCTGGATCACAAACAGAAATCCCGCATGAAAGCCTTCTTTAAAAAAGCCGGCGTCGCCTGCGCGGATTACTGTCTGCCGACATCGTTTGAAGAAGGGAAAGCCTTCACCGACAAGCACGGCTATCCCGTTGTCGTCAAACCGGACGACGGCGTCGGCGCGTGCGACACCTACACGCTTCATGACGACGCGGAACAGGAACACTTTTTCGCGATCAAACCGCCCGTGCAGTACATCATGGAAACGTATATCGACGGGCACGTCGAAACTTTCGACGGTCTGACGAACGCGAATGGCGACATCGTTTTCTGCGCCAGTCAGATCTATCACGAATCGCTGATGGACACGGTCCTCAACGACGGCTGTATCACATATCATTCCGAAAAGGAGATCGCGCCGGACATCCGCGCGGCCGGAACAGCCGTCGTCAAAGCCTACGGCATCAAAAATATGTTCTTCCACTTCGAATTTTTCCGCACGACGGATAAGAAGACCGGAAAAACGAAAGTCATGGCGCTGGAAGTCAACATGCGTCCGCCCGGAGGCATGATCACCGAAATCTATCAGGCTTCCCATGACGTCGACATTTATAAAGCCTGGGCGGACACGCTGATAAAGGGCGCGCCCGAAGGCGACATGACCCAAAAACGCTATGCGGCGTTCGCCAGCCGCAAATGGCGTTTCGACTATGCGCATTCGAACGACGAGATTTTCGAAAAATACGGTGACCATATCATGCAGGCCGAAGCCATCACCGGCGTTACGGCGCGGGCGATGGGCGATTTCTATTTCCTGCTCTACGCCGACACGCTTGACAAACTGAACGAAATCATATCCTTCATAACGGAAAAACGCTGATGAAAGTCGAATACTTCAAAGAATACTCGCATTGTTTGCAGCGCGACATGGAATTCAAGGTCTATGGTCACGCGGGCAAGCCCGTTCTGGTCTTTCCGCCGGGCGACGGACACTTCTGGCACTACGAATACCATGGCATGGTCGACATCTGCGCGCCGTACATTGACGCCGGACGGATCCAGCTGTACTGCGTGGACGGCATCGACCTTGAAACATGGACGAACAAGGACGCCCACCCCTATGACCGCATCCGCCGCCACGAAGCGTGGTACAACTATGTTGTCGAGGAATTCATTCCCCGCATCAAACAGATGAGCCGCGACGCGAACGGCGGCGAAGATCTCGGTTTGATGACGACGGGCTGTTCGATGGGGGCTTTTTACGCGGGATTGTTCTTCTTCCGCCGCCCCGACCTGATTGATTCCGTCATCGCTTTGTCGGGCGTTTACAGCGCTAAATTGTTCCTCGGCGATTACATGGACGAAGTCGTTTACATGAACTCCCCGCTGGACTTCCTGCCGAACGCGAACGACGAGGAATACCTTGAACAACTGCGGCACGCCCGTTTGGTGTTCTGCGTCGGTCAGGGCGCGTGGGAAGACCCGATGATCGAGGAAACCGGTCGCCTGAAACAAATTCTGGACGACAAGCGCATTCCCGCCTTTGTCGATTTCTGGGGCAAGGACGTCAATCACGATTGGGATTGGTGGTACGTTCAAATGCCCTACTTCCTCGACAAAGTCTTGGAAGACTGAAACAAAAAGGAGGAACTTTTCGGTTCCTCCTTTTTTTAACATCTTGTCTTTTTCGCCTGATTTTGCAGAATTTTCGTTCTGTTCGCGGATTTTTGCGCGGCTGCCAGTTGCGCTTGCAACGGCATCTTTTTCTTTCCCTGCGGCATAGCGGGAGAAGCGGCGCTTTTCCTCGCATCTTTGGGGATTTCCGGAATCCCCAGAGCCCTTATCTGCTCTTCCGTCAGAGGAACCATTTTCGGCGCCCCGCCGGCTTTTTCCTCTTCTTTTGGGGGCGGAGGCGGAGGAGGCGGGGGTGGCGGCGGAGGCGGAGGAGGCGTTTGCCGTCCCGTTGAAGCCGCTCGCGACGCTCCCGTCATCCGATCGATTTCACCGTAGGTCACACACAAGGCTTTCCTTGATTGCATATCCAACACATACATCGAATCGATCGACGGATCCGTCCGACCATGCATGGCGTTGGCCATTCGAACATTTTGATGTCCTTTTTCCGTCAACGCCAATTTTTCCGGCGTTTTCAAATAAGCGGCCTCACTGCCGGCATATTGCCGATCGCCAATCTTAAACAGCGACGCCGTCAGTTTTCCCAGCTGACCGTCGGACAAGGTTTTCCGTTCCCGATTTCCCTGCCAAGAAACTCTGCACGATTCGTAAAGCGTATAATAATCATCATAATACGCCATGATTTCGGGCGACTTATACCATCCGTCCGCCGCTTTTTTTAAAGTATCGGGACGGTCCAGCTCTCCTTTTGCCGAAGCCTGATCAATAACGGCCATGACTTGGACATAATTGGGGTCTTTCCGCATTCCGGCGGCAATTCCCGTATGTCCGCACCGCTCCATTTCAGCGGCGAATTTGGCCTGAACCGCAACGGCGTCGGATTCGATGGCTCTGTTGACGATCATATACGATTTGAAATCCAAATCGTTGTTCTTAAATTCTTCCCTGAATTGCGGGACCTGATCGAATTGAATGGAATGGCGCGCTTCGTGAACGAGAGCCGAGCACAGAAAATCGTCGGAACAATTCAAAACGTTCATACAGATTTCCCGACGGGAATCATCATAAAATCCCCCTCGTCCGTCATTTTCGGCGTATAAGCGGAACGAATGCCCCATTTCGGACGCCTGCCGCAACGTATCCCTTCCCGTTTCGGACAAGCAACATCTGTTGATATTCATCATCAGACGAATTTTCAATTCTTCGTCCATGTCAGGAGCAATCGAATACGGGAACAACCTGTTTCCGTTCGCATCCAAAGCGTAGCAGATACCGGGATGTTCGGTTCTGGCCTTGCTCAAATCCCACGAAGGCGGAACATAAACCGCATCACTGCGTTTTTTTTCATAAGCCTGATTCAGAGTAGTTTCAGTCATTTCTTATGTTTTCCAAAAAATAAATCTTATCAGCGTTCCGCGATTCGATTTCTCATCATTTGGGTTCTGATCGCGGTTTCGGATACAGACATTTTTGATAACGAAGCCATTAAAGACGGCTTCTGCGGCGCCGGTTTGTGAATAAGATGTTCCGTTCTGACAGCCGACGCCTTGGCAAACGGCATATCATCCGGCGAAAAACGGATCGTCGTTTCGTTTTTCGGCTTTTCCGGTTCGGATTTCTGTTTTTCCGGTTCTTTGCGGATAACGGTTTCCCTTTTAAGTTCGAACATTTTGCCGACCGACCGATCCTCTTTCGTTTCCGGCAGATACTCCCTGTAATTTCTGACAAAAGTCTGCAATTTTTCCGCCCCTTCGCGGGAAATCGAAAAAGCCTCTTTTTGCGTCAGGAATTCGGGATTTATATTCCGGCGGATTTCTTCCGAAACTAAAACTTTATCCAACACTTCTTCCGCAGACATGGATTGCTGTAAAATCTTATCGTCCCGTTGCGCGAGCGACAAACTCAAATGGTTGGATATATTGGCGATATGCTCTTGTTCATACGCCCCCTGATAGCAACGGAAACCGTACCAGGATTTAAACGAGGCCTCCCCCGCTTTTCCGATATCGCCCGAAGAGTCCATTTCTTTGGCGAACGCCTGATACATCGGTACATGGCCGGCATGTTTCAAAACCTCGGGATACTTATCCTTGATCTGATAGATGAATTTCGCTTCCTCAGCCCACGCAGCCGCTTCGGAGGCGCGGTGGAATTTTATCTGATCGGCGATGTTCAGACGCGATCCGTTGGCAAGCAGATTATCCGTTTGTTCGTTCTGAAGAGCATGTATCAATTCATGAAAGCCCGTAGCGGCCATCGACGCTACGCTGGCGTGATTAGCGGGATTGAGCATAACGGTTTTAGCGGGAGCGTACAAACAGCCGTCGCAATTCGAATCAAATGTTTCGAAGCTGAATTTGTATCCGTTTTTTATCGCATTCGACAATAATTTTTTGCCGGCGGGAACGGATTCGATCACGTCAAGAACTTCTTTCAGCTGTCGTTTTTCGTAAGCGTTCGCACGACGACGTTCCAAAAAGATTTTTTCGCGGTAGCCGTCCTGCGTTTGAACAGTTCCCAAAGCCTGATACCGAACACTCAACGAGGTTTCCAAATCCTCGCGCGTGCGGACAGGTTCGACGGACTTTGCGGGTTCTTTCGCCTGCTCGCTCTTTTTGTCTTTTGATTTATTAAAAAAACCGAAAATCGAAGACATTGAAGTCCCTTTCTGACACAAATCTGCTATACAATACGAAATATCGCTTATTTTTGTCAAGAATTTTCCAAAAAATAATCAAAAAAGGCGGAGATTTTTCACTCCGCCTTTCATTCGATTTCCGAAAATCTTATCCGACGTTGCCGTACTGGCTGACGTCCTTCGAATGATTTTCGATCGTCTGGCGAACGGGCATATACATCAGCACCGGCATCGCGACATAAACGGAAGAATACGTTCCGACGAAAATCCCCCAAAGCATGACCAGCGCAAAGCCCCACAAGGCGGCGCCGCCCATGAAAAGCATCACGACCAGAACGATGATCGTCGCCATTCCGGTCAGGAACGTGCGGGGAAGCATTTCGTTCGTCGTCAGGTTGATCAGGTTGGGCTCTTTCTTGCCGGTAGCGGGATCGATTTTCTCACCGATCGCCATCTTGCGATGTTTGCGCAGATTTTCACGCATACGGTCGTACGAAACGATCGTGTCGTTGACGGAATATCCGGCCAGCGTCATCAAACCGGCGATAATCGTCATGTCGAAATCCAATCCGAACACGGAAAACAGACCCAGAGCGATAAGAATGTCGTGGATCAGCGACAACATCGTTCCGACGGCGAATTCCCATTCGAAACGCGTCCAAACGTAAATGGTGATCATCACGCCGGCCAGTACGACGGCCCAGATGCAGTTCCGGATCAGTTCGGCGCCGACACGCGGTCCGACCATTTCAATGCGGCGGAACGTAAAATCGTCGCCCAGTTCGGCACGGATGACATTGGTGATCTTCATTTGTTCGGCCTCGCTGTCGCCGCGACCGAGCGCCGTAATCAACAGTTCCGTCCCGTTTTCCCCGACGGGTTGCAAATCGACGTTCAACGACGCCAATTTATCGCGAACGGCTTTGACGTCGATTTTGTTTTCGGATTGGACTTCCATCAAAACGCCGCCCTTGAAATCGATGCCGAAGTTCATCCCCTTGACGGACATGGACACGATCGATCCGATGCACAGGAACAAGGACAGCACGAAAGCGAACTTACGCCCCGCGACAAAGTCGATATGCGTCGGTTTTGTAAAAAAATGAATCAGTTTAGGCATTTCAAACACTCCCTTACACATCGAGCTTTTTCGGTTTGAACATCTTGATCCAAAGCAGGATCAAAACTTTCGTCACATACACGGCGGTAAACACGGACGTCGCCAACCCCAAACAGGTCGTAACGCCGAAGCCGCGGACCGGACCGTTGCCGAGCCAAATCAAAATCATGCCGGCAAAGAAGCTGGTCAGGTTGGAATCGAAAATCGCGGACGACGCATTCGAAAAACCGGCTTTCACCGTTTCAAGAACGGATTTTTCGGCCTTCTGTTCTTCGCGCATGCGTTCGTAAATCAGGATGTTGGCGTCAACGGCCATACCCATGGTCAGCGCGATACCGGCAATGCCGGGCAACGTCAGCGTCGCGCCGAGCATGCTCATCAATCCTATCAGAATGAACAGATTGAGCACCAGAGCGATATCGGCGAACAAGCCGAACAAACCGTATGTCGCCAAAACGAACGCCAGAACGAAAGCCGTTCCGATCAGGCAGGATTTTTTACCGGATTCGATGGAATCGGTACCCAATCCGGGACCGACGATACGTTCTTCGACGACTTCCAGCGGTGCGGGCAAAGCGCCGGAACGCAACATCAACGCCAGTTCGTTGGCGGATTGCGGCGTAAAGTTACCGGTAATGATGCCGCTGCCGCCCGTGATGGCCGACTTGATTTCCGGCGCGGTGATCACTTTGCCGTCCAAAACAATGGCCAGACGTTTGCCGACGTTTTCGCGCGTCGCTATGCCGAAGCGTTTGGCGCCGTGCGAATTGAAACGGAACGAAACGACGGATTCCATACCGGAAAAATCGCCGCGCGCATCCGACAAATGCTCGCCGCCGACGATCGACTTGCGCTTCACGACGTAGTAAGCGGCGGAGGCGTCGTCGGATCCGGGGACGACCATCGAATCCGCCGATATCTTTCCGCGGCGGGCATCGTCGACGGAGGTATCCTCGTCGACCAGATGGAACGTCATCTTCGCGGTCTTGCCCAACAATTTTTTGACTTCGTTGGGGTTTTCGACGCCGGGCAACTGAACCTGAATGCGATCGGAGCCCTGACGCATGATGGACGGTTCGCGCGTACCGAGCTGATCGATACGGCGGCGGACGATTTCAATGGACTGATCGACGGCCTGCGCTTTCATTTTTATCAGCGCCTGTTCCGTAAAGACGGCCGTTACAACGTCGTCGTTTGAGGAAACAAACAGGTTTCCCTTGTCGATTTTACGGATCAGATCCATCGCTTTCGAAACCTGTCCGTCTTTTGTTATTTTAACGGACAGGACACCGTTTTTGACGGTCAGACCGGTATAACGGACGGACTTTTCGCGCAAGGACAGACGCGTCGCGTCCATCACGGCGCTCAACTGATCGTTGACGACCTGATCCAAATCGACCTGAAGCAACAAAGCCGAACCGCCCTGCAAATCGAGCCCGAGCGTCATCGGTTTCCACCATTCGGGCAATTTTGCCTGATTTTCTTTGGATAAAAAGTTCGGCACGGAAAAGAAAATGCCGACGGCCGCAAGCGCCCCGATCAACACCATTTTCCATTTAGGATAATTGTACATAACAGATTTCCCCGATTATTTTTTCGTTAAAAGGTCTTTCAACCCTTCGCTGCCTTTTTTGGCGCTCCCGTTATCGTTGGCGGTGCCGACGGCACCGGCTTTAAAGGGCTGTTCGCGTTTGGCAAGCACTTTGTCGCGCAACACGATGACCTGAACGCCGTCAGCGATTTCAACCAGCAATTCGGATTCCGAAGAACGCACGACCCGACCGACCAGACCGCCGTTCGTTATGATCGTATCGCCGGCGGCAATCATCGTTTGCATGATAAAGTGTTCTTTCATTTTCTTTTGTTGCGGACGAATCAAAAAGAAATAGAACACAACAAAAAGGACGATAAACTGGAACAAAATCTTAATGGCGTCAAGAGATTGCGGGGAAGCGACGGCTTCCTGCGCAAAAGCGGGATTCACAAACATATCAAACTCCGTTCGTAAACAAAATCTGAACGAAGTATAAAGCCATCCCCGCGAATTGCAAGATTTTTATCTGACAAAATCACCGTTCGGCGCACCGGTTTTTCACGACGGAAGGCGCGCTCGTTTTTCCGGTCAGGGGGGCCAGTCGCTTTTCGATTTCCGGAGCCAGACGCCGCGCGGAATCCCTGTTGAAAAAGTCCGGCGTCATATACGGCGCGATCTTATCGCACAGCTCACGGCCGGAAACTTCTTTTTTCCCTGGTTTCATCCCCTTTTCGTAAAAGGAAACCGTCCGCGAATCATACGTTTTAACGAAAGTCTCGTCCGTGTAAAAAGCTTCGAACGCGGCGGCCTTGGCTTCGTCAAGACTGCCGTTTTTGTTATACGCCTGCACAAACGGGCGGAAAACTTCGGGATTGTTTTCCATAAAATCCAAATAAACGCCGACTTCTTCGCTGCGCATTTCGAACACGGCGGCGCATTCGTGCGCGAAAGCGTCGGCTTCTTTGGCGCGGGTGATAGTGATGGCGGACCGGACGGAGTGTTCCGGCGCGAAAGCGTCGATATCCTGCATCGAATGGCGGCACTCGTGCGCCAAATTCGGCAACAGCATATCGTCATCGTAGCTTTTGTTCATCAGAATCAGTTTTTCGGAGGAACGGTACAAACCGCACGCGGCGCCGACTTCGTCGGACAAGCCGATCCTGACGTTTCTTTTGCGCGCTTCGCCGATCAGCGCCCGTCCCGTTTCGGAAGACCGTTCCAAACGGGAGATGAGGTCGTCGCGGCGGGAAACATCCTTCCCCTGCCCGTCAACGGCAGGATCAAATGCGTTTTGTAACATCTGAAGCGTCTCCGTTTACCGGCCTTTGCCGAGCTTTGCTTCGACCAGCCGCGACCGGACGGCGTTTTGCGCGGCGCGGGGGCGTTTCGGTTCGCTGACGTTTCCTTTGCCGTCGCGCACCCAGAAATGATCGGCGGACGTCGGAATTTTCGATTTTCCGAAGAACTTAAACATATTGCGGACATGACCGCGTTCGACTTTTTCCGTTTCGCGGGCGGTTTCTTCGGAAACGGTCGCCGCGCGGGGCGAATCAAAGAAGGATTGTTCGACATAATCCACCTTTTCCGCCAATTTGGAAGACGGCATATCGTCCTTATAAGCGCCGGAAGTCATCTTGCCCATCGCGGAAAACTCGACGACGGAACGATCGTAAAGCTCGACATATTCGGCGTGGTCGTACCAAGCTTTGAACGCTTCGGCCTTGGCCTTCGTCATATCCTTGTCTTTTTTGAAAGATTCCTCAAACGCCTTCATGATGCCGCCGTGGCGATTGACAAAGAGCTCGTACGTTACGGGTTCGGCATGCCGCATTTGAAAAACGGCGGCGCATTCGTGCGCCATCGCGTCGGCTTCCATCGCGCGGACTTCGGCGATGCTGGCGAAGACAGTGTTGTTAAAGTCGTGTTCGGGCTTCTGTTCCGAATGACGCAATTCGTGCACAATCGTCGAAAGCAACTGGGAATCGCTGGCTTTTTCGTTCAACGAAACATACTTCATCGACGGGCTGTAGCTACCCCAGGCATTTCCCTTGTCGCCGTCGATACCGATGGAAATCCCGCGCTTTTCGGCGGATTCGACGATCTGTTTTCCCAAAGGAGTCGCTTTACAGATCCTTTTCAGCAACCGGTCCACCCGTTCGGCGCGCGCTTTTTCGAGCGCGGCCATTTTTTCCTTGTCTTCCTTGGTGGGAAGAGGCGGCATGATAAACGCACCGCCGACGACAATCGCTTCAGGCATGACAAACTCCTAAAAAATCCATTTGAGGAAATCCTATCACGTTTTCTTTTGGACAAAAAGCTTTTTTTCTAATTTTTCGGAAAATTATTTTTATTGTCATTTGCGGGCAAAAGCGTTTAGCTTAAAGCCGACGTTCTGATCATTAAGAGGATTTTGTCATGACGCAGGCCTATCTGACAGCGGCGCAAATGAAAGCCGAAACGGGGCGTTGTCTGAACTGTCCCGACAAACCGTGCATGAAAGCGTGTCCGGCGAACTGCTCGCCGGCGGATTTCATCGCGGCGTACAAAGCGGGCAATCTGACAAAAGCGGCGGAAAGCATTCTGAAAGCGAATCCCCTCGGACAGATGTGCGGCCTGACCTGCCCCGACCGGTTCTGCATGACGGCCTGTTCGCGCCGCGTTCTGGACGCGCCGGTCAAAATCCCCGCCGTTCAGGCGACGATTTTGCAAAAAGCGCGCGCGTCGGAGAATATCGGCGCCCCCGCTCCCGTCGAAGAAAACGGGTTGAACATCGCCATCATCGGCGCGGGTCCCGCCGGCGCGGGCGCCGCCGCCGTTCTGGCGCGCAAAGGATGCTCCGTCACCGTTTTCGAAGCCGCCGACAAAACCGGCGGCGCGGCGAAGCTGATTCCCGAATCCCGCCTGCCCCGCGCGGTCATCGACGCGGATTGGGACTTTGTCAAAAGTCTGGGCGACATCACCGTTATTTTCAACCACCGCATTGCCAATCCCGTCGACCTTCTCAAGGACGGGTACGCCGGCGTGATCGTGGCGGTCGGAGAACCGCACGGCGTCACGATGGGCATCCCCGGCGAAGATCTGGCCGTATCGTTCATGGATTATCTGAACACGCCGGAAAAGTACGCGACGACCGGAAACGTCGCGATTTTAGGCGGCGGGGCGACAGCCGTCGATTGCGCGACGACGGCGCGCGAAAGCGGTGCGGGAAACGTTGAAATGTTCGTTCGCCGCCGTATCTGCGATATGCGCCTGACCGACGAGGAACGCGGATGGCTGATAACGAAACAGATCGATGTGACGTCGATGACCCGCGTCGAACGGATCGACCGGACGGGGGATTCGTTCACGCTGACGACGTGCAAGACGCGCTTTAACGGCACAAAGCTAGAAGATATCCCCGAAACGTCAATCAAACGGCCGGACTTTTCGCTGGTCGTCATGGCGGTCGGGTCGCGCGCCGATCCGAAGCTGCAGGCGGAGCGCGTGATTTACGCGGGCGACTGTTCGCACGGCGGTTCGACGATCGTCGAAGCCGTCGCGTCGGGCAAAAACGCGGCGGAAGAACTGCTCGCGGGTCTGACCGGCGAAGTGTCCGACGCCGTTTGCCCCGTCAGCCGAAAAGTAACGGTCAAAGCGAAATCCTGCGCCGTTCTTCCGGGCGTTGAAAAATAACTTAACCGAGCTTTTTCTTCAGCCAGTTTCCGAACGGTATCTCGACCGCGTGGCGGGCGATGATTCCGAGCAAAGCGCTGGCCGTCAGCATCATCGCGGCGACGAGGAACTTATGCGCCATGACCCACGGCAGATTTACGGAAATCGCGTCCTGAAAATTCACCGACAAAAACCAGTGCGTCAGATACACGGACAAGCTGTATTGCGCCGCACGGGCGAAAACGGGTCTTTCGAAAAAGCGGGAAACCGCCCCTTCCTTCCTGATAAAAAGCGCTATTAAAGCGACGTAAACGATGATCCACGCGGCCCATTCGCGGAAAGCCGCGCCTTTGACGAAACCGGCAACGACGACGTAGGCCAGCAACAACGCCTCGACGACGCCCGCTCCCTTTTTCACCGACGCGTTCCCGTTCCGCACGCACACCTGCGCCAGCATGCATCCGATACCGACGCACGCCGTTCCGGTGATCAGACCGCGCGGGAAATAAAGAAATATCCTGTCCCAAATACCGACCCCCGTCTGGGCGCAAACGACGCTCAGCAAAAACGACAGTGTCCCGACAACGAGCTTGGCCGTTTCGGCTTTGAACGCCCTGAAAACGCAAAAATAGAAAATCGACACCCAAAACAGGATCGCCAGATACCAGGCCGGAGCGTTCGGCACATTGTCAAAGGCGATTCCCGTCGATTGCAGGAAAAGCAACGCCTTAAAGGATTGAAGATTGCCGTTGCACAGCAATCCGCCGAAAACGATCAACGGCATCCACGCGGCGAAACGGGCTTTGGCGATTTGCGGCACCGTTTTATCCGGATTGAATTTCAGCGCCAGAAAATAGCCGGATAAAATAAAAAAGAACTCGACGGGAAGACCGGCATTGAACGGAACGTTCAGGCATGCGATAAAGTGAGCTAAAACGACATCGACCGTAAAAAGAATCCGCAAAAATTCGACGTTCATCATTTTTGTCGGGACCGGCCCTGCGGCGGGCAGGCCTTTCATCATCGTCCGAAGCCAGAACAGCGTCATATAAACGACGATCAGGATATTGAAATCAAAATGCGTTTTGCCTTTCAGGGAAAGCGGCCCGAATTCGCCGTTTTCACCCGCCAAAGCGATCCGCTGTTTGCCTTTTCCTTTGATTAAAGCCTCTTTGACGGAACCAGCGGGCATATCGACTTTGAACCAAACGACGTTTTTCGCGGGAATGACCAGCGGCAGATAGCCGTCGTGCTTGACGATCGCCTTGCCTTCGCGGACAGTCCCATCCTTTTTTGTTTGAAAATGAAAGGAAACGATCGTTCCTTCGGCGGCATTCGTCTGCAGAAAAACCTTGATCGCATACTCGAACAGAAAGAATTTGGCGATAATCAGAAAAAAAGCAAACAGGACTGTTGCCGCGATTTTTGTTTTCATAAAAATAAAGCCTCCGAAATAAATCCGAGGCCTTATCTTAAAAGTGGAAAACAAAAAAAGTAAAGCGCTTATTTCACCGTAAAGCACAAATCAATGTCGGCGCCGCAATATGTTTTAAGCAAACCGCACAGCTTTTCCGTCCACATCGGCAGATCGTCCGTCCCGTTGAACGAGTAAATGACGTAAAGCAGTTTTTTGCGCCCCTCGCCCGTTTCGATCATCGTCCGCCGGCTGTCGGACGTAGGATTGCCGAACACACCGTCGTCGTCGTAAAGCGCGGGCAAATGTTCGATATTCAGAACGTCTTTGCCGATTCCCTTGTAGCTTTCGCCGTCGGGCGCCCTTTTCCAAACGATGTCGCCGCGGATCGCCGCCATGTCGTACGATCCCAGCGAATATCCGGAATCGATCGAAAGCATGTTGTTGACGTCAACGGCGTTGTTGACACGGTAAAGCCCGACACCTTTGACGACGCGGCGCAACATCGCTTCGGCGGAGTTTCTGTAACGGGCGGGATCCTTGCCCAACGCTTTATAGGCTTCCCTCGTCGCCTTGATATGGGGAGCGGCGGCGATATTCGGCGTTTCGCCGTACCGCGCCGCGACATCGGCCGTCAACGCGTCAAAGTCGTCGTTTTGAGCGGCCGAAGACGCTTCGACCTTTGCCGAACAAAGAACGACGCCCAGCGCCGCATCGGGAACGGCTTTTTTTAAATTTTCGTCGATCAGTATCACAGAACGCCTCCCTGCGGCGGCAAATGCGCCTGCCGCTTGTATTCCAGATTTTGAATCAGCCATTTATGCAACTGCGCCTGAACGCGGCCGTTCACGCTGTTTTCGGGGAACTTTCCGTCCTTGCCGCGAACGCCTGCGGGCACGCCGGTCAGAATCTCGATTCCCTCGTCGATCGTTTCGACGGGGAAGATGCGGAATTTCCCTTCCTTGCACGCGTCGACAACGTCCTTGCGCAACATCAGGTTGTCCACGTTCGATTTCGGAATCAGAACGCCTTGGTCGCCGGTCAGCCCGCGCGCGTTGCAAATATCGAAGAAGCCTTCGATTTTTTCGTTGACGCCGCCGATGGCCTGAATCTGCCCGAACTGGTTGACGGATCCCGTCACGGCCAGATTTTGCTTGATCGGCAGACCGGACAGAGCGCTCAACAGCGCGTACAATTCCGTCGATGACGCCGAATCGCCGTCGATTTCGCCGTAAGACTGTTCGAAAACAAGGCTGGCTTCCATCGACAGGGGAGCGTTTTCCGAAAAGCGCGACGCCAGAAAGCTCGACAAGATCAGAACGCCCTTCGTATGCAGAGGGCCGCCCAGATCGACTTCGCGTTCGATGTCCAGCACGCCGCCGGCGCCCATTCGCGCAAGGCAGGTGATACGGCTCGGTTTACCGAAGGAAACGTGTCCGAATTCGTACACGGCCAACCCGTTGATCTGTCCGACGACGGCGCCCGTCGTGTCGATCAGGATGGCACCGCGCTCGATCTGCTCCTCCATCCGTTCCTGAATACGGTCGGAACGTTTGCGCTTGGATTCGATCGCCCGTTCGACATGGCCGCGCGTGATGATTTTCGCCTTGTCCAACATCGCGCAGTAATTCGCTTCCCTGATCAGATCGCTGATCGACGCGATGTGCGCCGTCAGTTTTTCACCGTCTTCCGCCAACCGCGACGCGTGTTCCAGCAAACGCGCGACGGCGTCCTTTTCCAGCGGGCGGAGCTTGTTGCGCCGTGTCTGGGTCGCAATCAGGCGCGCGTATTTTTCCATATTCTCCCGCGTTTTTTTCATCGTCGGGAAAAAGTTGGCTTCGACTTTGAACAGTTCGGGGAAATCGGGGTCGTTTTCGATCAGAGCGTAATACAGGTCCGGTTCGCCCAGCAAAACGATTTTGGCGTCCAGCGGAATGCCTTCGGGTTCCAGAATCGTCGTCATGCCGGCGCTGTCGGCGCCGGAGGGCGGATCCATCGTGATTTTCTTCGACCGCAACGCGCGTTTCAAACATTCCCACGATGACGGCTGGTTCATCAGGTATTTCGCTTCGATGACCAAAAAGCCTCCGTTCGCTTCGTGCAAAGCGCCGGCCTTGATCATGTTGAAATCTGTGACCAACGCGCCGAACTGCTGTTGTCGGTCGACGCGCCCGATCAGGTTCGTCAGAATCGGGTGATCCAAAAAGACCAGCGGCGCGCCTTTTGATTCGGAATGGTCGACCAGCACGTTGACTTTATAACGATTGAGAGGCAATCCGTCAGCCTTCTGCTTTGAAATCAACGCGGCGAACTGTTCCTCGTCGGACGGCGGCGTCCCCTCCTCTTCCGCTCCGGCACGCGCGGTCGCTTCGTTTTCCTCCTCGTCGGCGGGGCTGACGAACAGCGCGACATTTTCGATGATGTCGTCGTAAACGGCGTTCAGGAACGCGGCCACCCCCTTCGTTTTGCGGTATTTCTTTTTGACGTCGCCGATCAGCTGTTTGACGGCCATGCCGGCAAAGTCCTGATTCAGCTTTTTGATTTGTTCGCGCTGGTCCTTTTCCCATTTCGGAATGTCGCGGACAGCGTTTTCCAGCTCTTCCTGCGCGGCATTCAGCTCCGCCAGCACCTCGCGCTGATCGTCCTCGGATAATTTTTCGAACGCCTCGGGACTCAACACTTCGCCGTCGCGGGTCGGCGCAACGACCAAACCGACGGGCATGCGCAGGACGGAAACATTTTTGCCGCTCGTATGTTTCTGGATATCGTCAAAGTACTGCGTTTTCTGATCGCGGTACAGATCTTCGACCGCCTTGAGCGCCTTTTTGTATTCGTCGCTTTCGAAAGCGGCGGGCAAAGCGGCGCGCATATCCTCGATCAGCTTGTCCATATCCTTGGCGAACGGACGGGCTTTTCCGGCGGGCATCCGGAGAGCGGACGGCTTGTACGGCGTTTCAAAATTATAGACGTAGCACCAGTCGTCCGGCGTTTTTCGTTTAGCGGCGG
>DGGW01000054.1:26943-35804 GCA_002393065.1 Alphaproteobacteria bacterium UBA3864
GGCGGCTTTTTTCAGGATCTGCCGCACCAAAGACGCCTTGCCCGTTCCTTCGGGCCCGATGCAGAACAGATTGTAGCCGTACGAATCGACGTTGATGCAGAAATTGATGGCGTCGATCGCCTGTTCCTGCCCCAGCGTTTGGTTCAGATCCTCCAAATCGCGCGTATCGTTGAAAGATAAAAAGTCCAGGTCGCAGGCGGAATAAAGCTTGTCCGAAGACAACGGTTGAACGGTCATGGGATTGTTCCTCTCGTAAAAAGACGATTTTAACCTTTATACGACGGAAAAGTTAAAAACGGATTTAATCTTTTCTTTTTTCTTTTAAAATATACAGGTTAGCCGCGATTATCAAGAGCGCGCCGACCGCGAAACGCCACGACGCCGTTTCGCCGAAAAACAGAAAACCGATGGCGGCGGACAAAGGGATCTGAAAATAATCCAGCGGCGAAATGACGGTCGCCCGCCCCGCCTGATACGCCCGTATCACGCAATACTGCCCGCCGGTCGCCGTCGCCGCCGTGAACACCATCAGCCCCGCGACACCCGCGCTGACGGGCGACCAGTTCAAAATCGCCGGAACGCAGGTATAGCTGCTGCACACGACGGCGAACCACATCAGCATCGCGGCGTGATTTTCCGTGCGGGAAAGTTTCTGGATATAGATGTACGTCAGCGCCAGCAAAACGGCCGATCCCAAAGCGGACAGCTCCGCCGCCGACAACCCTATCCCGTCGGGATTGAGAATCACGAACACGCCCGCGAAACCGGCGATCGTCGCAAGACAGCGCCGCACCCCCGCCCTTTCGTTCAGCAAAACGGCCGCCAAAACGATCGTGAACAGCGGACGGGTGTAAATCAGCGCGTTGGCCGTCGCGTAGTTCATGTGCCCGAACGCGTAAAAAGCCAGAATGATGTTCCCCGTCCCGAACGTCAGACGGAAGAAATATTCTTTAACGTGCGTGCTTTTCATTTTTCCCCATCCGACCCTGCACATGACGGGAATCAGAATCAGCCCCTGCAAAGTGCTTCGCAGGAAAGCGATCTGCACGGACGACAGGGAACGGCTGATGTATTTGACGGAAGAATACGACGTCTGAAACAGGAATATGGCGCCCAAAAGCCACAATGCGCCGATCAAATCGGAATTAACGGTTGTTTTTCGATTTTTTTGAAACCATTTATCCATCGTTCGGTGTATCCTGTCTGCAAACGCTAAAACTTTAATACGGGCTTTTTGATGAATCAATCGTTTAAACTGACCGAAGAACTGATCGCCAATCTGCGCCGGATCCGCGACGCCGATCCGGACGATTTGAGCAACCGGCTGGATCTGGGGCGGGCGTTGCTGACGACCGGACGGTTTGCCGAAGCGGCGGAAGAACTCCAATGCGTTTTCGAAGAAGGACGCTTTTTCTCGTTCAAAAAAGGCTTTCCCCGCGTTCGTTTCAAAACGCTTTTCCATTGGCGGAAAAACAAACATCTGTACGCTCGCGCGTATGCCGATCTGGCGATCGTTTCGATGAATCAGGGCAATCTGGCGGAAGCCGAACGATTACTGACGATGGCGCTGAAAGTTTTCAGACAGGAAGGGAACGACGCCGAATACTACCGCGCCGCCAATTCGCTGGGAACGCTGTACAGAACGGCGGGCGTGCTTGACGCCGCGCTGGAATTTCATCTGGCGGCGAAAAGAATCGCCGAAAAAAATGAAAAAAAGAAGGAAACGGCCGAAACGACGGGCAATATCGGCATGGTTTACGAAGCGGGCGACCGTTTCGACGAAGCGCTCGCGACGCACACGGAAGCCCTGAAAATCTACGAAACGCTCGGTCTTGTTTTCGAACAAGCCTGTCAACACCGGCAGATCGGCCTGTGCCTGTTGCGCGCCGGCCGCAAAAACGATTCCGCAAAAGCTTTGCAAACGGCGCTGACGCTTTTCGAACAGGCGGACGACAAAATCATGCAAAGCCGCGTCCTGAACGATATGGCGCTGGCTTCCGACGGCGACGAAGCGCTGTCTTTGGCTTTGGAAGCGCTGTCGCGGGCGACGGATTCCGGTGACGATTTCGAAACGGCGGAAAACGCACTGTTGTACGCACGTTTGAAGCTTGACCGCGATCCGTTTGATTCTCAAATCGAAACGCTTTTGCTGAAATCGCTTGATATTTTCAAAAAAACCGGACGGCAGAACGAAACCGCCAACACGTCGTCGACGCTCGGTCTGCTGTATCTGCGCCGGCACCGCTGGGACGATGCGGAAAGCCGGTTCAAAGACTCGCTTTATCTGGAACAGCGGCTCCACAGGGCGTTCGGCATCGCGTCGGACTGTTGCAATCTTGGACTGATCGCGTTGAACAAAAACGATCCGCAACGCGCCGAGGAATATTGGTCGAAAGCCGTCATCCTGTTTCGGGAAAACGGCGACGAGGACCACGCCCGCGAATTTGAACGGAGAATAGCCGGATTAAAGGGGCGGCTGTAAAAGCTTTTCTTCGGAAACCGTCGGTTCCATTTCGAAAAATTCAAGCTCTTTGCGCGCCGGCGCGATTTTGATCGTTCCGGTCAGCCCGTTGCGCGCCGTGCCGATACCGTCCGTTTTGCGCAGGTCCGACACTTCGATTCCGGGATGGGCGTAAATAAAATCGGTCGGGCGGCGCAAAAGAAACGGCGCGTTCGACGACGACGCCGAAAACACGGTGTTTTCGGTTTGCAGACCGGCTTCCGTTTCCAGCCCGTCCAGCAAACGGCTCCAGCCGGAAGCGCCGAAACCGCCGATCAGCACGACGGGGTCGTCGCGTTTACGGGCGAAGGCGATCAGATCGTTCACCTTTTCAGCGGTGTCTTCATAAGCTTTTTTGCTCCACGGATCGCCCAGATCGGTCATCGCGAAAATCAGTTTCCGGTTGCCGATGACGCGGGAAACCCAAATGCCGGCGCCCTTTTTGCCGATCTGTCCGCGCGCCGTCCCCGGCGAACGCGACATGATCAGCATCATCGCCCCGTTTTTGTCGAAAGACTGGTTTTGCAAGTGATAAGCGCCCTTGATCGCGTTCAGGTCGCGATAGATTTCGACGGGAACGTTCGCCCAGAAAACGATATCGGCATCGACCTTTTCCAGTTCGTCGCGAATCTGCTCCGCCTTTCTGTCCGCGGTTTTCAGGTCCTGATAAAGGAACGTCATTTTGTAATGATCCGGCGGCAGCTTTGTTTCGTTCGACGTCAGATGATAACGCGACGACACCAGAGCGACGTTCAGCGCCGCGACCAGAAAGAAAACGACGACTTCCGGCCAGCGCGACTTAAAAATGCACCACAGGCACAAAACGGCGCTGACGAAAGCGATTTGGATCTTGAATTCGCCCAGATAATCAAAACGCCAGTCCGCCCCGCGGAACAGCGTGCCGCACAACGTCAGCAACGGCATCAGAAACACCAGCAACAGCGACAGACCGCGTTCCCGTTCTTCGAATTTGCGTTTCGTCAGATAGCTCATCGTATTCTCAAATCGCTCTTTTCAAATTAAAAACCTTATGTTAATTTTTATATAGCTTTACGCCCGAAAGCAAACTTAATTTTAACGAAAGCCGAAAAAAGATGCCTCTTAACCTGTCCGAACTGCCTTTTTCCGTTCCTTACGCGACGTGGGGAGCGGCGGGAATCGGCGCGCTCATCTCCGTGCGCGTGATGTCCCGTCTGGTTTTCGGGAAAAAGAGCGGAGGGTCTTCCGGATTTGCGGGACCGGCGGCCTCCGCGCAGGCGGCCGACGCCTCCGCGGCACAGGAGGAAACCTCTGCCGCCGAAGCCGAACGGGAACAGGCGGAGCGGGAACAGGAACAACTCGCGCTCGAGCAAGCCGTACGCGAACAAACGGAACAGGAAATCATCAACGAACTGTTCGAAATGGCCGACGACGGCCGCGAAACGCCCGAACAGCGCGAAGAACGCGAAAAAGAGGAAGAACGCGAAGAAGAGCTCGGCCACAAACGGGAAGAACTTCAGGGCCTTCGCGAGATTTACGCCGATCTGGGAAAACAGATCGCCGATCTGGCCGCCAAAGGCCTGTCGGTCGCGGAAACGGCGCAAACGCTGGCGACGAACGACGCCGCGCGTCTGCCCGCCGACGAAATGCGCCGCCTGATCGACGCCATGAGCGCTTTTTTGGATAAACAAAGCGAAAAATCGGCGCACGAAACCGTGAACGCCGATCATGAACGCCGGGCGGCGTTGAGCGCCCTCAAACGCGGCGATTACGAAGAAGCGTTCGATTATCTGGACAGGCGCGCCGAAGCCGCCGAATCCAAAATGAAAGGCACGCGTCGCGGCGATCTGCGCGCCGAAGCCCGCGAAGAAGCCGTCTTTTTGCATCGCGCTCTGGCCGTATTGGCCCGCCCCGTCGATGTCGAACGGAGCTTTGAGGCGCTGAAGGAAGCCGACGCGCTTTCGCCGAACGATCCGGCGACGGAAATGATGATCGGGCAACTGATGGCGGAAACGGGTAATTTCAAAGGCGCGGAACTGTATTACGGAAAAGCGGCGTCGCGCGGCGGGGAAGATGCCGAAATCGCGGCGACCCGTCTGCAGGATATGCGTTTCGGCCGCGTCGCTCTCGAAGCCGCCCGCATCCGCCGCAATTACGAAGAACGCTTTGCCGACGACACGGTCCGCACCGACACACGCGCCAAAACGGCCGTCAGGGACAATTCTCCAGCCTTCGATATGGAAGAATGGCGGGAACAGGCTCAAAACGTTATGGAATAAGCGGGCTTATCCGAACTTGACGGGGCGCCATTCGTATTTTAACACGGGTTCCGGCCTTTTGCGCCGCAAAATGAAATCCCACAGACGCTGCCACCACGCTTTTTTCGGAATCAGTGAACGGATGTTGCGCGTCAGGACTTCTTCGAGCATGGCGAAAGACACGACGTCGTTTTCGAAATCCCCCGTCAGGCAACCGCACGTAAAGCGATGGCAGTTGTTGAACAGAACGTTGTATTCCGTTCTGGCGTTGTTTTTCTTTTTGGCGCGGCCGGCAACGACGGACGAAGCCAGAACGACGTCCGTCCCTTTCAGACAAGCGGTGTAGATTTTGCTTTTTTCGGGGTTCGTCCCCGGCGGGAAAAAGCTGACGGGCGTTTCGATTCGGACCTGCCCGTGCCGGTTCAGGCTGACGATCCGTCCGCGGCCGATATACACGCCCGTATGATCCAGCAACAACCCCAGATCGCAACGCAGAACGCACCCCCGCACGGGGGCGACCTCGTTTTCCTTCCGGCGTTTCGCGGGCTTTACGCGAAACGTCTTACGCAGCATGCGAAAAAAGCGGCGGCTTCTGGTCACGGTTCGAAATCCTTTTTCTATCCGGCGACATTGTAGCGTTTTTTTTCGCTTTTGAAAGACTTGAAAAAAGATTCTTTCTTTTTACGCGGGATTATTATAAGAATCGTTGTAAGCTTACGGGTTTGTTTTCTGCCGGAACGGGAAAAAGACATGGATACGACTCCCCACCCACTTTTGGAACTGAAAAGCATCACCAAGTTTTTCGGATCGAACAAAGTTCTTGACGACATCGACCTGACCGTGAACGACGGCGAGTTTCTGACATTGCTCGGTCCGTCCGGATGCGGAAAGACGACGCTTTTGAGGCTGATCGCCGGATTTGAACGCCCGACGACGGGCAAGCTGATCATGAACGGCAAGGACATTTCGCACCTGCCGCCGAACCGCCGGTTCGTCAACACGGTGTTCCAGCAATACGCCCTGTTCCCGCACATGACGGTGTTCGACAACGTCGCGTTCGGCCTGCTGATGAAAGGCGTGCCGAAGGACGAAGCCGAAACCGAAGTCTTCGCCGCGCTCGACAAAGTGAAGATGAGCCAGTTCTCCCTGCGCTATCCGTCAGAGCTGTCCAGCGGCCAGCAGCAACGCGTCGCGATGGCGCGCGCCTTCATCAACAATCCGAAAATCCTGTTGCTGGACGAACCGTTGTCCGCTCTGGACTACAAGCTCCGGCAGGAAATGACGATCGAACTCAAAGAGCTTCAGCGCGATCTGGGCGTGACGTTCGTTTACGTTACGCACGATCAGGAGGAAGCGCTCGCCATGTCCGACCGCGTCGCCGTGCTGAACGAAGGCATGATTGAACAGGTCGGCACGCCGATCCAGATCTACGAAGAACCGCAAAACATGTTCGTCGCCAAATTCGTCGGCGAAATCAACGCGTTCGACGGCATGGTCATCAAGGTCGGCGAAAACGATTTCGACACCATCGTCGAAGGGATGTTCTACCGCCTGCGCAAGCCGTCGTCCTTTGAAATCGTGCGCGGGGCGAAGATCAAAGTCCTTCTGCGTCCCGAAGACATGCTGGTCAGCAAAGTCAACGACCCCGAAGCCGAAGCGCCCGAAAACGCCCTGCGCGGCGTCATCAGCCATTTGGTTTACAAAGGCCGCACCATCGATTTGTGGATTCAGACCGCCGGCGGCAACATGGTCATGGCGACGCAGTTCTTCAACGAAGACGATCCGGACATCATCTATGCCGTCAACGACGTCGTGAACGTCAGCTGGATCAAGGATTGGGAGGTCATTCTGCCCGATGCGTAAATCCGCGGACTCTTTCTGCCGTTCGGCGGTCCTCTATTTCATTTTCATCTGGTTCGGACTGATGTTCTTCACGCCGAACCTGCTTGTTTTGCTGGCCAGTTTCCTGACGAAAGATCCCGTCTGGTTCCTGCGGTTGCCGCTGAACCTGCAGAACTACGCGGCGCTGGGCGACGGCGTTTTGTTGCACACGATCCTCAAATCGTTCGGACTGGCGACCTGCACGACGCTCTTCTGCCTGTTGTTCGGGTATCCGTTCACCTACTTCATCGCGCGGATGGGCAAAGACGCCCGCGCCGTTTTGCTGATGCTGATCATCGTGCCGTTCTGGACGAATTCGTTGATCCGGAACTACGCGCTGATCGCGGTGTTGAGCGACAACGGGCTGATCAACACGTTCCTGTTGAAAACGGGACTGATTCGCGAACCGGTCAAGCTGCTTTACACAAATTTCGCCGTTTTCGTCGGCATGGCGTACACGCTGGTCCCGTTCATGATCCTGCCGGTTTACGCCGTATTGGAAAAAATCGACCGTTCGCTGGTCGAAGCCGCGGCGGATCTGGGCGCGACCCCCGTTGACATCTTTTTCAAAATCGTCGTGCCGTTGAGCGTTCCGGGCATCGTCGCGGGGTGCATCATGGTCTTTCTGCCCGCGCTGACGCTGTTTTACGTTTCCGACATTCTGGGCGGCGCCGACGTTTCCGTTTTGGGCAGCGTCATCCGCGATAAATTCATGGTCAGCCGCGACTGGCCGGTCGGCGCGGCCATCAGCATCGCCCTGACGCTGTTCATGCTCTTTCTGTTGCATCTGTATTTCAAAAGCGGCAACACCGTCGAACAGGAGCGGCAATTATGGTAACGAAACTGCTCAAAGCCCTCTACGTTATCGGGATGTATTTCTTTTTATACATCCCGTTGATCGTTACCATCATTTTTTCGTTTAACGACGCCGGAACGGCGGAACACTGGAACGGCTTTACGACAAAATGGTACGTCGCCCTGTTCCGTGATCAAAGCCTGATCAAAGCGGCGTTCCGTTCCTTGCTGTTGGCGGCAATGGCGGCGACGACGTCGACGGTCGTCGGCACGATCATCGCGATCGCCCTGCACCGTTACCGCTTCATCGGCCAGCGCGTCGTGTTCGGTTCCTTGTCGGTCATCATGATGTCGCCGGAAATCATTCAGGGCATTTCGCTGGTCATGGTGTTCGTGATTCTGGGCGTTCCGCTGGGATTTGTAACGGTCCTGCTGTCGCATACGGTCTTTTGCTTTCCGTTCGTAACGATGACCGTTCTGGCGCGGTTGAAAGGCTTTAACCGCAATCTGGTCGAAGCCGCGGCGGATCTGGGCGCCACCGACGTCAGCATCGTTCAGAAGATTCTGATTCCGCTGGTTCTGCCGGCCGTGTTCGCCGGTTGGCTGATGAGTTTCACGCTGTCGATCGACGACGTGATCATCAGCTTTTTCGTCAGCGGGAAGAATTACGAAATCCTGCCGTTAAAAATTTATTCGATGGTCCGCACGGGCATCCAGCCCGACGTCAACGCGCTGTGCGCCGCGATGTTTTTCGCGACCTTCGCCGTCGTGCTTTTATCCTATCGTCTTGTCCGCAAAAAGTGAGTCTTTGCCTTGATCGCCTTGTTTGAAAAGTGGAAACAGAAAATAGAAGCCGTCCCCGCCGTCCGGAATTACAAGAGGATGTTCCCGTACATCCGCCCGTATTTGGTTCGTGCGATAATGGCGGTGCTGGTCACCATTCCCATCGGATCGTTCGATGCGTTGACGGCTTGGATTTTAAAGCCCTATATGGACGCCGTTCTTGTCGAAAAGCAGGCTCATGCCGTTTCGCTGATGCCGCTGATCATCGTTTTAGGCAGCGCGTTGCAAAGCCTGTGCAATTACGCCGCGACGTATTTGAACACCTGGGTCGGCGCCAAAATCACAATGGATCTGAAAAAGGATTTATACAAAAAACTGCTTTATAAGGAAGCGGCTTTCTTTGATCACAGTTCCTCCGGCGACATTATTTTGAATTTCAGCACTTGTGCGGAAATGGCCTGCAGCGGTCTGTTGGCAAACATAAAACTGTTCGCGACCAGATTGTTTTCATCGATTTCGCTGATTTTCGTTCTGTTTTGGAATTCTTGGCAATTGGCGCTGATCGCGCTTGTTTTCATGTTCGGCGCGTTGTTCCCGCTGACGACGGTCAAAAAGAAGATTCGAAATCTGACGACGCGACAGATCGGCGGGATGGCGGCGGTGAC
>DGGW01000054.1:35852-36174 GCA_002393065.1 Alphaproteobacteria bacterium UBA3864
CCAGCCACTATAACGAAACGTTTTCCGGAAACCGCATCATCGCTTCCTATAATTTGCACGACCATGAGGAAAAACGTTTTCAGCGCGATTTGAAAGACATCTTTCGTCTGCAAATGAAAATGGTGCAGAAAACGGGTCTGTTGTCGCCGCTGATTCATTTTATCGTTTCGCTCGGCATAGCGGGCGCCATCTGGTTCGGGTCTTATCTGATCGTTACACACAGGATATCGAGCGGGAACTTCGTGTCGTTCATAGCCGCTTTGCTGATGCTCTATACGCCGATCAAAGGCATCGGGAACAGCTTTACCAGCGTCGTCATGTC
>DGGW01000054.1:36215-36502 GCA_002393065.1 Alphaproteobacteria bacterium UBA3864
CCAGCGTCGTCATGTCGTTTTTGATGATGGATTCCGTTTTTTCGACGCTGAATTCCGTTCCGGCCGTGCGCAACAAAGACAATCCCGTTCATATCGATCGCGTGCGCCGCAACATACGTTATCGGGACGTTTATTTCGAATACATCAAAGGAACGCCCGTGCTGAAAGGCGTTTCCGCCGATTTGGAAATCGGCAAAATGTACGCTTTTGTCGGCAATTCCGGCGGGGGCAAAACGACCTTCGTCAACTTGTTGCCGCGCTTTTACGACATTACGGGCGGCGAGCTC
>DGGW01000082.1 GCA_002393065.1 Alphaproteobacteria bacterium UBA3864
CTATTCAAGACGCTCCGGCGCAGGCGCAAAATGCGGCGGATGGTGCAAGCGCGGCTTCAGCTTCGGCGACTTTGGCGCAGGACTGGGCAACGAAAATCGACGGCCCTGTCGAAGGGGCGGAATACTCCGCCAAATGGTACGCTTTGAACACCGATGCGAGCGGAAAAGCGGATAAAGACTTGTCAAACCTGTCCGCAACGGGACAGGCGGTCATTGACGGGAAAGCGGACGCCGACTTGTCGAATCTTACGAACGGGCTTGCTAATACGGTCTGCACAACGCCTGCATCGACGACAAGCACAGCTTCGTCCGCACAACCGGCCGTCGTCGTTGAAAATTATAAAAACGGAAACTCATGGTACCGTGTTTGGTCGGACGGTTGGATCGAACAAGGCGGCGTCATTACGGTTTCTTACGCCAATGCCGGACAAACAATCAATCTGCTCAAACCGTTTACAAACACGAATTATACGATCAATGTTTCCGCGTTTTATGCGTCCGATCTTCCTGCCGGCGGCGGTTCTTACGGACAGAGCCTGATTACTTTAAGATCGACGACATCTTTCGGAACGGCTCAAACGGGAAGCAAAGTTTGGTACGCGTGCGGTTATTAAGGAGGATAAACTATGACGCAACTCAATGACATTATCACCGATGAAAACGGAAACGTTTACGCAAGTGCGGCTGTGTGGTGCAATGAAAACAAAGCTGTGTTGCAGGAAATCGAAGCAAAGGACAATATCAGACGATTTAAAGTCGTTCCCGTTCCGGATGCAACGGATGATGAAAAGAAAGCCGCTGTCCGCGCCGTTCGCAATCAGTACCTTGCCGAAACGGACAAGTTTATGATTTCGGATTTTCCGATCACAGACGAAGAACGGGCGCGGTATCGGGATTATCGGCAGTATTTGCGCGATTACACGAAAACGGACGGATGGTTCGACAAAGAGCCGGCAGCGTTCGCGGATCGAGAAAGAAATAACGGATAACTAATTAAGAAACGGCAGGCCTATGCCATTCGCCGGTTTACACCGGTGAATTTGTATCGACCTGCCGATTTTATAGAAAAAAGCAAAACTGTTGCTAAAAAAAACGACTTAGTGTATTCAAAGAAATAGTACCATTCTTATGGATATCCTGTGTAAGAACAAGCGATTATGAACATATCATACAGTTTTGGAGTGGCCGACCTGTTGCATATCGGGCATATGCAGGCGTTTGAGAAAGCGAAAGCGCAGGCGGATCTGCATATCTTCGGTCTGATAGACGATGCGTCGGTGATGGCGTGGTTCGGACAGATCTTATCGACTTTTGACGAACGCAGGGAAGCTCTTTCGGGCATCAAAAGCATCGACGAAGTCGTCGAGCAAAAGGGGTTCGACCCGATAGCGAACCTGAAAGAACTGCGTCTGAAACATCCGAACGACACCATCACGCTGTATGCCGGTAAAAACTGGGAGCATTTGATTTCTCCAAGCGCGCTGAAGGCGTTGAATATCGACGTTTCGTTTTTACCGTATTACGAAAAGCTGTCGTTAGAGAACATTCTGCAAAACCTGAACGAACAGACAAAAATCGTGAACACGCGCAACACGCTTGTTTCGACGAAGGCGAACACGCTGTTAGCGTTGCAAGGGTTGCTGACGAAATCGAAAATCGAGAAAATTTTAGTCGTCACGCCGCGGGAGCTTTCGGATTCCCCGCAGGCGTTGTATGAAAAGGTTCTGAAAACCTTCGGCAAGGGCAAAATCGTTGTCCGGTCGTCCTGTTCGCGGGAGGACGGGTTCGAAAAATCGAACGCGGGCTTTTATGAATCGGTTTTGAACGTCGATGTTTCGGACAAAGAGGCTGTCCTGAAGGCCGTTAAAACGGTGGGCGCTTCCTACCTGAAAGCCGATCCGGATTTTGACAATTCGGACGAACAGATCCTGATCCAGACGCAAACGGAAAACATCGCCGTCTGCGGCGTATTGTTCACGCGCGACATCAACAAAAACCGCCCGTTCCCAAATAAATGCTTCCTATATCCGTAACGGTATTGTCTCCGCGGATAAAAATATCAAGCGGTCCCGTAACATTCGTCAAATCGCCCAAACGCACGATATTGTTCTTTCCCGTTATTTCGATGCGGACCCGTCCGATGAACGGATTTTGTTCGATCGTTACGGAATTGCCCGAAGAAGCGACGGATAAATAAACATGATCGAAATTTTCCGGCTGTATGTTCAACGTGTTGTTTGCAGCAACGTCCGAAGCCATCAATACGTCATACGGGGTATGGCGCAGATTGCCGTTCATCCATATTTTAACATCTTGCCGGAATGCGGAAAATAAAGCTTTAATTTGATCGTTATCCGCTTTTAACCGGTTGATTTCCGTTTCCAGAATTTCAGGGAGCTTTTTAAACCGTTTCAGACGCTGGTACTTTTGTTCATAACGGGCACGAAGTTTCTTTGAAGGCAAAAGGCGAAACAAGCGATAATATAACGAATCGAAAAAAAACATAAAAGCTCCTTTATATGAAAAGGTTTTCGTCTTCAAAGTCCCATGTTACACCGTGCTTGACGATTTTCGCCGGAGTGCCCGCAATGGCGCAATGCGGTTCGTCAAAGACTTTCGTAACGATGGCGCCCCAACCGACGATGCAATCGTCGGGAACGACCGCATCCTTTAAAATCGTCGCGCCGGAACCGATCCAACAGTGATTGCCGATTGCCACGCCATGGCGCGCTTTGTTTATGATTTCTTTTGTTTCATAATCGTATATCGGGTGCGTATCTGATCCCATGACATAGATGCCGCCGGAAAACATGCATTTTTCCCCGACGGAAACGCTTGTCCCCGTATGAAACGAACAAATCTGGCAACCTTCAAAAGTGCAACCGTTCCCGATACGAATCGACGTGTTTTCAGAAACTTTTCCGTTAATTGTTTTCCCATTCAAAATGGTCAATATGGTACCGACATAGATATTTCCTATATCCGTCATTGTATCGTCACCGTTTATTTGGATATTGAGCGTACCGACAATGTTTGACAAATCACCTAAACGTAGGGAATGATTCTTCCCTGTTATTGCAATATGAACGTGACCGACAGACGGATTTTTTTCAATCGTTACGGAATTGCCGACGGACGTTATGTTCAAATGAATATGACTGAAGTTTTTTTGCGGAATGTTAAGTGTATTGCTTTTCACGATATCGGATTTTATCAGCATATCGTAAGCGTCAGCGCTTTCCGATGCTGCGTCGATGTTTTTGCAAATCAAGCTCCGATATTTCTTTTCGTAATGATTTTTCATCCGCTTGATCGGAACATGACGCAACAGACGGTAACGAAACTCTTTCAGCATGTCATTTTTTCCTTTTAACACCCAGACATATTTTCAATCCCAGAAAATACAATACTTTTCTTCTTTTTCCGCTCTGCGTCCATTCGTTTCTGACAGAAAGCATTCTTTCCAAAAAAGAAAGCTTTCTGCTTGTAAAAGGCACAAGATACTTCATTCCTGTTGATTCAAGTTTTTTTATGAATTTCGGATAAAAACTTTTCCCTTCGTCGGAAACGATGTTTTTTTCAATCAAATAGTTGCAAAAACTTTTAAAATCTTTTTTCGAAAACAATGCTTTTTTTGCCAGCTTCGGATAAAGCCAATAAACCATTTCCCAAAAATGAAGCCATAAATCATTGCAGATATGTTTATTCATTTCGTCAGTGTAAATGGAAATCCAATTCAGACACTGTTCTAGGGTCAAACCGTTATCATCAGTATAAAGATCCCTCTGCTTGTGCTCACGAACGACCAAAGCATGAATGTCTTGCAAAAGAAGCATTTTCCCGTTGTTTAAAATGTCTTTATAAATGGGCAAATCGGACGCCTTACCGTAAACAGGTTCCATATCTTTTCTGTGCTTGAGAATATCCGTTTTGTAAGTCAAAACAGGCGTTGCCGGCGATATTCTGGGCCACGGATCCGTTTCTGCCAGAATGTTGTTGCGGCAGAAATCAAACCAATTTTCATAAATCAGAAAAGATTTATTCAGTTCCACAGAAGACTTCAGATGCTGTTCCATATCTTCGATGGGGTCTTTAATCGAATTTATATCCGTATAACAAAAATCATAAGAGCTTGCGATGCCTGCCACGTCTTTGACCGAATTCAATCCCAACAGGATTCGTTCAAAAAATTGCGGGTGGATCAGGTTGTCGTCATGGAGCAGAACGGAAAACTCTTTCGAAGCAATCTCTTGTCCTTTCAGGAAATTACCGATATGTCCATAAGTTTTAACGTATCTGACACCCTGATCCTTGTATTTCGCGACAACCTGTTCCGTGTCGTCCATACTCTCGTTATCCAAAACAGTAATCGTTTTCGGACGTGCTGTCTGACGCAAAAGACATTCGATCGTTTCCGTTAGATACAGGGAACGGTTGTGCGTCATGATAAAAAGATCAATATCGTCGATTGTATACACGTTTTTCTCCCCTTTAAAGACACTGATCTTCCTGTTTCAATAAACAAAAAGCCTCTGCGTAACACATGGCGAAAACCCCGCCTCGGTGAATGGCAAGCGCTTTGACCCGTTCGTAACTGCGCGGGAACGGTGGTTTGCCCATTTGCGAATCGTAAATGCTTAAAATCTTCATCTTTTCGTCGATGAAATCCGTTATGTCCACAAATGTGTCGGGATGAAATTCTTCCGTCGAAAAATCTGTTTCGGAAATTGTTTCGTACATCATCACCTGTCTGACGGACGGATAACGGAACGATTTCGTGCATGACCACGCGGCGTCGAAAATCACCCGATGATCGCTGTGAACATCTTTATCAAACGGCAGCAAAACGACGGTCGGCTCAAAATCTTTGACAACACTTCCGATCTCTTTGATCAGATCGCCCGTGTCGTTAGGAGTCAGCTTCGCCGCCGGAAAATCCAGATCGTAGTATTTGTCGAACCGGTATGTGGCGACGACCTCTTTGATCTCCTTTTCCCGCGCGGCAACGAAAGCGGCGTCAAAAGCGTCGTTTTTTCGTACAGACGTGACGAATGCGCACGCCGTTTGTGCTCCGTTGGCTTTGTATTTCAGAAGGGTGCCGCCTGCGCCCAAAGTTTCATCGTCGGGGTGAGGGGCGATAATTAAAACCTTTTTCATAGGTAATCTCCTTTCGCGGGCAGGGGATTAAATTCGTGCTCGATCAGCTCTATCGCGCTGTCGGGCGTTTTGACCGTGATAATTCCGTTCTCGACCTTCAGAACTTTTCCGTACTCAATATTATCGTCATGATTTTCGACCGGTCTGGTCTTCCAAATCTTAATTTCCCTGTCGCCCGAAAAGTATGACGCGCCGATATACGGTTTTGCCAAAGCGCGGGTCAGATTGTAAATCGTGCGTGCGTTCATCGAAAAACGGATGACGCCGTCGGCCAAGCCTCTTTTGCGCCAGTTGTTCGCTTTGGAATCGTCCTGTTTGATTCTTTGATACGTTCCATATGCCAAAGATTTGCTGAACGTGCGCACCTGTTTTTTTGCAGTTTTGATGACTTTTTGATAAAGCGCCGCCGCGTCGTCGTCGTCGTCAATGACGATTTTTTCCTGCGACAGGATATCGCCGTCGTCCGCCCCTTCCTTCATGAAAAAGAACGTTGACGCCGTTTCTTTCAACCCCAGCGCCAGCGCCCAAATCAGTGGATGGCGCCCGCGGTTCGCCGGCAACGCTGCGGGGTGGAACCCGACAACGCCTAAAGGAGCTAAATACAGCAACTCTTTTTTTATCAGATTCGACCAGCCAAAGCAAAAAACTACATCGGGATTCAACGCCTTAATCCATTCGATCGTTTTCGCCGAATTGACGTCCGTCGTGTAGGTGCAGGGAATATCTTTTTTGGCACATAGCGACGATAAATCGCAAAAGTCCGAGTTGAATTTGGACGCTTGCTTCGTCACGACCCCGACGATTCCGGCATCAACGTCGATCAATTCTTTCAGCATGTATTCGGAAAAAAAAACCGAACCGATAAACACTATTCTCATTGGGCGGCTTCCTTTATGTCGTAAAATCTCTTTCTGATGATGTCTGTGAGATCGTAAGTCTTCAGAACATTCAAAATATTTTCTGCCGTTCCTTTCCGGTCATACGGATTGATAGCGGTTTTCAGCATTTCGCGAAAAGCGGGATCGTAAGACTTTTGAATCGCACGCGAAATGTCATCCTTTTCCGGTTTGCAGTTGATAACGGAGGGGGGCTGTATGCGGCCTTCCTGTCTGGAACCGATGTTGATAGTGGCGACTTTGAAACTCGGCACTTCAATAATGCCGCTCGAAGAGTTGCCGACGACGGCATCGATTTGCCGTATCATTGAAAAATAGCGTTTCAATCCCAATGAGGAAAACAAATAACGGTCGGTTTTCACTTTGACGAATTCCTGAATCCTGCGGGCGATAACGTCGCCTTCCGCGTCCGCGTTCGGATGCGTGAAAACAATCATCGTTTCCCGCAGTTCGTCCAAAGCTGCCAGCAATTCGTCTATTTGCCTCTCCGCCGCCCCTTTTTCCAAAGTGACGGGGTGAAACGTTACCAGCAGATTCTTTTCAAGAAAATTGATTTTCAGATCGTTTTCCAGTTCCTCTCTACTGAGCGGGGAGGCTTTCAGGATGTTTTCAACGCCTAATGAACCGAAATTAAACACTCGTTCAGGCGCTTCCCCCAACTGAATGACGCGGCGGCGGTAAGCTTCGCAGGCGGTGAAATGCAGATGCGCCGCTTTCGTGATTGCGTGGCGGCACATTTCGTCAATCAGTCCGTACGTTGCTTCCCCGCCGTGCAGATGAGCCATCGGTATGGCGTTGAAACAGCACGCCACGGCCGCCGCCAGTATTTCATAGCGGTCGCCCAGCAAAACGACGATATCAGGGGATATTTCCCGTAAAGCCTCCGAAAATTTCATAACGGCGTTGGCAAAAATACACTCGACATATAAATCGCCTTCATCGTCCATACCGATGTCGATTCTTTTCGCGATTTGGATACCGTCGTTTTCGATTTCCCGATACGTTTCGCCGTGCTTTTTACTCATATGCGAACCGGATACGATTAAAGAAAAATCGATTTCCGGATCGTTTTGCAAAAGCTTTATCAAATTCGACTGAATGCCGTAATCGGCGCGGGAAGTCGTAATCAGGGAAATTTTTCTCATATTTTCTCGTCCTCGGCGTAATCACGTTTAGCGATTGTTCTAACGACTTCATCCCACTTCATCGGGGAGATGCCGTCCCCCGGACGTTTGACGGTCAGATTTTCTTCGGTCAAAAGTTCTCCCTTTTTGATCGCGCGCTTGGCGACGATGGATTTGCGGACGACGGTAATATTTTTCTTTTCGCATTCCGCCGGTTCTTTTTCGCCGGTTCCCAAAGCCGCTTCGATATGGCGGATCGCCGCGACCATCGCCTTCAATTCGTCGGGTTCAAGACTGGCTTTGTGGTCGGGACCTTCCATGTTCCGGTCAAGCGTGAAATGCTTTTCGATGATCGTCGCCCCCATCGCTACAGCGGCGATCGGCACTTCAATGCCCTTTGTGTGATCGGAATAACCGACGGGCAGATGAAAAGCATCGCGCATTGTCAGCATGGCTTTCAGATTGACGCCTTCAAACGGACAGGGGTATTCCGTCGTGCAGTGCATCAGGGAAACAGGGCAATCTTTCAAAACTGCCAGAGCTTCTTTTATTTCGTTCAAAGTCGCCATACCGGTCGACATAATGACAGGCTTGTGCTTGGAATTGACTTTGCGCAGATACGGCAGGTTGGTGATTTCTCCCGACGGAATTTTGAAACATTCAAGCCCCAAACTGTCCAGAAAATCAATTGAAACAACGTCAAACGGCGTGGACAGGAACATAATTCCTTTTTCGCGGCAATATTTTTGAAGCTCTCTGTGATCGCTTTCGGATAGTTCCAGTCGTTTCAGCATTTGATATTGGCTTTCCGCGGCATCGGTCGTCTTTTGCTGGTATTCCGCTTTTCGCGCCGATTTTGAAACAATAGTGTCCGCTTTGAATGTTTGGAATTTGACGCAATCCGCGCCGGCGTCCGCCGCCGCGTCAATCAGCTTTTTGGCCAATTCAAAGGAACCGTTGTGATTGACGCCGGCTTCCGCGATGATAAACGTCTTATCCATGAAAATACCTTTCCCCCGCTTTAACAAAACCGCCTGTTTTCAAAATGGCCTCCTGAACGACAACGGCGTTGCTACCGACAAAGCTTTCGTCTTCGATTCTTGCGTCTCCGTTGACGACGGCGGCTGTGGCTATATGGCAATGGTTGCCGATGACGGCATTGTGTTCGATCAGGCTTTTGGTGTTCAGGATGCAATTTTCACCGATAACGGCCCCCGCGTTGACGAAAGCATGATGCATGACGATTGAGCCTTCTCCTATTTTCGCACGCGCCGAAACATAAGCCATAGGTGAAACAACCGTTGCTATGCTTGCCTTTAATTCTTTCAAGCGGGCATAAAGCTTTTTTCTTAAAGCCGCCGTTTTGATCTGTCCGACCGTAATCAGAAATGATACGTCATTCGCAATGTACTCACCGATGTGTTCATCCGTGTCGACGATCGGATAGCCCGAAACAAAAGTTCCAACTTTTTCGGCGACGTCAAACAATCCGGAGATTTCAAACAATCCAGTCTGTTCGATAACGTCTATGCAAGATTGAGCGTGTCCGCCGCCGCCGATCAGCAGGAGTTTTCGTTTCATTTCATCACTCCGCTCGGAATGTTGACCAGTCTGTCCTCCAGCCATTGCGCGTTCTCAAGGTCGTCCGTTTCGCAGTGTTTGAACATTTCCAGCTTGTTCATCAGCGTCCATGCCGGACGGGTCATCACGCCGGCGTCGTTCGTTTCCGTCAGGAAAATCTCCCGTTCTTTGCGGTTCGCCGTTAAAATGGCGTTCAGCCAGTAATTCGAGCTTGTCCCGTCCGTGTCTTTGACGAAGCGGCCGCCGAAATAAGCGGCATAACGTTCCGCCAGTTCACGCTTTTTCCGGCGCAGCATCGGTAACTTTTCAAACTGCGCCATGCCCAGAGCGGCGTTCAGGTTCGGCATGCGGTAATTGTAACCGATCGCGTCGTGATTAAATTCCCAACGGTGCGGGATTTTAGCTTGTGTTGTTAAATGCTTGGCATAATCGGCAAGTTTTTCATCATTGAACAGCAACATTCCGCCGCCGCCCGTCGTGATGATCTTGTTGCCGTTGAAACTTAAAATACCGACGCGTCCGAAATTGCCCGTATGCGTATCTCCGACAAAGCTTCCCAGACTTTCGGCGCAGTCTTCGACCAGAACGACGCCGTAACGGTCGCAAACGTCTTTGATTTCTTTGATGCGGCAGGGATGGCCGAACGTGTGCATCGGCGCGACGGCTTTGACGTCGTTGTGCTTTTTCAGATACGTTTCCAGATGTTCGGGGCTTAAGCCCATCGTGTCCTTGTCCACGTCGACGAAAATCGGTTCCGCGCCGCAATACGCGATCGCGTTTGCCGTCGCGATGAACGTCAACGGTTGAGTGACCACTTTGTCGCCGGCGTTCACGCCGCACAGCTTCAACGCCAAAAACAGCGCGTTCGTGCCGTTGACGCAGGCGACGGCCCTTTTGACGCCGCAATATTCCGCGATGCTGTTTTCAAATTCGGTGACGAACTTCCCGACGCTGGACACGAAAGTCGATTCGATGCATTCGGTCGTTTTTTCGATTTCACGATGATCGAAATACGGCTCGTGCAGGGCGATTTTTTCGGCGTTTCCGTATTGAGAACGGATAAATTCGATATCTTTCTCAAACATTGTACATATTGACCTTGTATTTTTTCAGATTGGCGGGATCGGAAAACCATTTGATCGTTTCCGCCAGTCCTTCTTTTAACGTGTAAGAGGGCGTAAAACCCGTCAGTTCTTTGATTTTCGTGTTGTCGCACCACAAACGGCAGACTTCCGAATTTTTAGGACGCAGGCGTTCCTTGTCGGTGACGAAGGAAACGTCGCTGTTCATGATTTCCTTGATCAGGTTCAGCGTGTCGGCGATCGAAATTTCAAAATTCGATCCGATGTTGACCGTGTCGCCGATCGTTTTTTCGCAGTTCGCCAAAGCGATAAAGCCTTTCGCCGTGTCTTTGACGAAGTTGAAATCGCGCGTCGGCGTCAAATCGCCCAGATGGATCTCTTTTCTGCCCGCGGCGATTTGCGTGATGATCGTCGGAATGATGGCGCGCGCCGACTGACGCGGACCGTAGGTGTTGAACGGGCGCGCGATCGTCAGCGGCAGATCGAACGCGTTTCTGAAACTCATCGCGATAGCGTCCGCGCCGATTTTGGACGCGCTGTACGGCGATTGCGGCTGCAACGGGTGCTTTTCGTCGATCGGAACGTAACGCGCCGTGCCGTAGACTTCGCTGGTCGACGTGATGATGATGCGGGACACGCCGTTGTCCAAAGCGGCCTGGCAGACGTTCAGCGTCCCTTTGACGTTCGTGTCGATATAGCTTTCCGGCGCGACGTAAGAATACGGGATGGCGATCAACGCCGCTAAATGGAAAATCACGTCGACGCCTTTGGTGATTTCGCGCAGGAAATGGGCGTCGCGCACGTCGCCGCAAACGACTTCGACGTCGGACAGACAGTCGATATCTTCGAGCCAGCCCCAGTTGTTAAAGGAGTTATATTGCGACAGGGCTTTGACCTTAGCTCCTTCTTTCACTAAAGCTTCCGTCAGGTGAGAACCGATAAAGCCGTCTGCTCCCGTAATCAGAACTTTTTTTCCGTTCAGCATTTCATTCTCCATTTCCCATCTGCTTCTGGACGCGCCGCTCCAAAACAGCCGTCATTTTTTTCATTTCCTCGATTTGTCCCATATCCAACCAAGCGTCTCCGGCAACAGGGAAGCAGCCGACTTTTTTACCTTGCGCGATATAGCGTTCGATCAAATCGGTCATGTGGATAAACTCGCCGTCTCCGATATCGTCCAGAACGCACGGTTCCAGTAAATACACGCCGACATTTGTCAAAAATGAAAACTTCGGTTTTTCTTCCAACGTGGCAACGCTGTTATGATCCAGCTTGATGACGCCGTAAGGGATTTGAACATCTTTCAACGCTCCGACCATTGTAATCAAATTACCTTCGCTTTTATGCATTTTGTAAATACAGGGATAATCCGCCTCCACCAAAATATCACAGTTGGAAACGAAGAAGGCGTGTTGCATTTTTCCTTTTAACAGACTTAAGCCGCCGGCCGTTCCCAAAAACTCTTTTTCCTCATGAAAGGTTAGGCTGTAATCTTTTTCGACTTCGGTGTAGTACGCCTTGATCATTTCCTTTTTATGATTCAAAATCAGGTGGAAATCTTTGCAACCGAAAGATTTGAAATTGTTGATGACGTGCGTGCAGATCGGGTCTTCGCCGATCGGGACGAGGGCTTTTGGCAGAACTTTCGTGTAAGGATACAATCTGCGTCCCAAACCGCCCGCCATAATGACGGTTGAAATCGTTTCCGGCAGAAATCCGGAAATATTCCCGTTTTTGTTTTCAGGCAAATCGTTCCAGAAAAACGCGTCAATCAAACGGTTGTTCGCATCAACGACGGGATAAACGATCATCGTCCGTTTCAGCATTTCCTGTCGGAGCGCGGCTTCGTTCATCTGATGAAAAACAACAGGCTTCGGATTCATTGCGCAGGTGATGCTGGCGTTTAAATCTTTTCCGCTTAAAACGTACCGACGGACGTCGCCGTCGGTCAGCAAACCGCAAAGCCGGTCGGCATCATCGACAACAATAACGCATTTTTTGCCGTTTTTGTTGATTTGAGCAATACCGTCTTTAACGGAGGCGGAAGATGAGATACAAAGCCAATCTAATTTCATAGCTATCTCCGCAACAATTCGTCCAATTCCGCTTTATCCAAAAACGGATACATATCCTGTAGCCATGCCGGTTCCGATGTGCCGTCATCGCGCAGTCTGGAAACAACTCGAGGAACAGGAGGATTTTCATGCTTTTGTTCCACGATCAGAAGAGCTTGACCGGATTGAGCGAACAACCACTGCAAGCCACTTTTTATTTCGGCGTTTGTGCGGCAAATACGATGATTAAAACCGAATGTATCCGCTACTTTTTCAAAATCGGGGAAACTGACGCCGCTGTCTAAATCACAGCCGACGTTTAATCCGTTAAAGTAGTTTTTGCACGTTTGACGAATGCCGTTGTATCCGTCATTTGAAAAGATAACGATTTTAATCGGTAAATGGTTGTGTTTGATTGTTTGCAATTCTTGCAAATTCATCATAATACTGCCGTCTCCGGTAACAAGAACGGTTTGACTCCCGGCGGCAACGGCAGCTCCCAAAGCTGCGGGAACATCGTATCCCATGGAACCGCAGTTGACATTTGCAACCGTTCTTTGGGCAGCAGTTTTATTGCCGGTTTGTAGTCTGGGGGAAACGCCGGAATTGTTTCCTAAAACGGTTATATTATTCTCCGGTTCTTGTTTGGAATATTCTCGCCAGAAGTTATAGGAATCCACTTTACCGTTATCATCATCAACCGCTCCTTCAAACGGATCAAAACGGGATTTTATTTCATTGCAGAAATCAATCCATTCTGTCGAAGCGGAAACGGCATAAGACAATCCTTGTTGCAGAAAATCTTTTAAATCCGCATAAACAAACTTATTGATATGAAGTCCCGGTTTTTTAGCTTCCGCTTCATCGATGTTGACCATAATAATTTTAGCGTTTGGAGCAAAATTTTCTTGAACAAAACCGGTCTCATTAAACGTCAGAGAGGCACCTAACGTTAAAATGACATCTGCCTTTTGTAGGATAATATTTCCGCAACGCGATCCGACCGTTCCGGACGAACCGTAATATAAAGGGAAATCGCGATACATTACGTCCGGTTGAACACAGCCGCCGATAACGGGGAGGTGCCATTTTTCCAGGAGTTTTAAAAACAAAGAGTATTGCCCCGAAGTGCGAATGCCGCCGCTGACAAATACGACGGGGCGATGGGCGTTTTTCAACAGGGTAACAACTTCTTCAATTTTACAGTCGAAGTTAAATGCTTTTTCCGGTTCGATATCGTAAAGATCGCTTTCCTCGACCATTGCGCTTTGGACGTTTTGCGGAATATCCAACCAAACGGGGCCGCGCCGTCCGCTCATCGCGATATCGTACGCTTTTTGGACTTCGCGTTTGATTTCCAGCGGATCAATGACCATTTTGGAATACTTGGTCATCGTTTTGACAGTATCGACGATATTGAACTCTTGCACACCACGGGAACGTAAAGGCAAACCCGTTTCCGGAACGCTTGTGTTATAGCGGCACTGTCCGGAAACGACAATCATCGGCACGCTGTCCAGATATGCTCCCATAACACCCGTCAAGGTATTAGTTCCTCCGGGCCCCGTCGTAACACAAACCAATGCCGGTTTGTTTTGTGTGATTTTCGCGTATCCTTCCGCCGCCATGGCGCAGGCTTGCTCGTGATGATTGAAAATCGTTTTGATGCGCTTCGTTATTCCCAAAGCATTATTCAGATACATTGCGCCGCCGCCGACAACGCAAAATGCCTGTTCAACACCGTTATCAGCCAAAGTGTCCATAATGACGTCAGCTACTCTTTTTTTCATATCAAATTTCCTTTTGCCATTTGATCTGACGGGCGATACCTTCTTCAATTGTCGTGAAACGAAAATCGGATATTTCTTTCAACAGCCGAGAATTATCGCCGGTGTATTCTTTGTTCCATCCGTCTTTTGCGATTTTGATCGGATAGGGATTGTTCATCTGCTTTTTAACGATTTCGGCAATTTCAAGCAGTGAAATGCGCTTGCCCGAGCAAACATTGTAATCGTGAAAAGCTAAGCCCTCTTTCTCCATCAGCCTGTGGGAGATGTGTGCCAAATCTTCAACATACATATAGTCGAACATACAGTTCTGCCGGATGGTGATCGGTCTGTTTTCCAGACAACAGTCGATCGCATCGCGAATGAATTTCGTTTTGGCATCAGTCGGGCCATAACACCCGAAGATACGCAAATTATATATGTTTTCGGAATGTCTGGTGTCTTGGTTTATGACATATTTCGCAAAACCGTAATCATCGGCGGGCAAACGAGCTTCAATTTGTTCTTCTTTAACGAAAACGATGTCAAAGCGTTTGTCGTATTCCGCGCCCGATCCCAGATAAAACATTCTGCCGAACAAATCAGAACAGCGACGCAAAGAAAAATAAGCACGCAATGAATCCAAACCCAACCGGTCGGGCGCGTCAAGATTGTTCTTTGCCGGATTCGGGTTGGCGCAGTGAAAAACAAAATCGAAACGCCCGTTTTCCAAAAAAGAACGGACGGCCGTTTCGTCCGATAAATTCAATTCCGCTCTTGTCGGAGCGGAAACGTCGTACTTTTCGCGCAACGCCGGCAGGATGTTGCGCCCGATAAAGCCCGTTCCGCCTGTCAGAAGAAGTTTTTTCATCAGCATTTCTCCCTGACAAAATCGTGGAAGACTTTGCTTGTTTGCTTCATATCTTCGACCGTAACGTTTTGCGCGACGCCGACCCAGAAAGTATGCGTCATGATAAAGTCGGTGACGGGCAGGGCTTTGTAATCGTCTTCCGTCAGATCGCGCGAGTTCTTCAACGCGCCGCCGCCAATTCTTAACGGCAAATCGTTCGTCGTGATCATCGGCTGACGCAGCAGATTTCCGGCGAACAGCTGACGCGTGCCGATCCCGTGCGCTTCCAGATATTCGACCAGCTGTTGCTTGGTGAACGGCGCGTCCTCTTTGACGGAAACCAGAAAACCGAACCACGAGGGAGCGCATTTTTCGTTATGAGACGGCAAAATCAGATAATCCTGCAGATCCGCCAATTCTTTCAGGAGCGTTTCGGCGTTGTCGCGGCGGATCTTTAAAAAGCCGTCCAGCTTGTCCAGCTGAGCGAGGCCGCACGCCGCCTGCCAATCCGTGATTTTCAGATTATAGCCGACGTGGGAATATGTGTATTTGTGATCGTAGCCTTCGGGCAGGTTGCCGAGCTTCATCTTGAACCGTGCGCGGCAGGTGTCGTCGTGCCCCGGAGCGCACCAGCAATCGCGTCCCCAGTCGCGCACGGACAGGATAATCCGGTGCAGTTTCGCATCGTTCGTGATGACCGCGCCGCCTTCGCCCATTGTCAGATGATGCGCGGGATAGAACGAAAACGTGCCGATATGTCCGATCGTGCCGGCGTATTTATTATTCCACTTCGCGCCCAAAGCGTCGCAGGAGTCTTCGATCAGCCATAAATCGTGCTTTTTGCAGATTTCGACGATTTTATCCATATCGTACATATTGCCCAGCGTATGCGCCAGAAAGACGCACTTTGTTTTAGGCGAAACCGCTTCTTCGATTTTAGAGATGTCGATGTTGTAAGTGCCGATTTCGGAATCGACGAACACGGGGACAAGCCCGTTTTGAAAAATCGGATTGACGGTCGTCGGGAATCCCGCCGCGACGGCAATGACTTCATCGCCTTTCTTCAACCGTTTTTCGCCTAATTTCGGGGACGTCAACGCGGTCAACGCCAGCAAATTCGCGCTGGAGCCGCTGTTCGTCGTCAAGGCGAATTTCACGCCCAGCTTTTCGGCGAACTTCTTTTCGAATTCGGCGTTGAACCGTCCCGCCGTCAGCCACATATCCAACGACGCTTCGACCATATTGCACAGTTCTTCTTCGCCGAGCTTTTTGCCCGAAGCGGGAATATAACCGGCCCGTTTTTTATCGGGGCGGACCTGTCGGTAGTATTCTTTGGATAATTCCAGAATTTTCGCTTTGATTTCTTCGGGTGTCATAACGCACTTCCTCTTCCGGTATCCGGATAAACAGTTGTTCCGTCGGGGATCTCCGTACCGTCGGCGACGAAAATCATTTTTCCCGCCCCGTTGAAAACGAAGCGGACGTCTTTGCCGATCTTCACCAGTTCCCCGATGATCAGCGTGTTTTTTTCGGGATCGCAGTTTTCGATGTTCAATTCGCCGATCGCGCCGTTCCCGGCGTAAATGCTGTTCAGACAGTCAAACTTTAACGGAACGACGGAAGCGGCCGGATTTCGTTTGCGCCATTGTTTTCTGAAATTGCCGTCAACGCCGCGCCGTTTGATTTTCCACCAGTAAATCAATTTCTTGATCAGATGGTTGGACAGGAACGCGACCAGCTTCAAATAGAAAAACAGGTTGAACGCGTAATGCTTTTTCAAGCCGTCGAAAAATTCCAGATCGTTTCCGGCCATGTTGAACGAGAAGTAATAATTGAAGATGTGCCTCAGGACGCGCTGTTTTTCTTTTTTAAAAACGGATTTCGAAACGACGCCGCTTTCGACGTAGCTTTGCAGGAAGTCCGGATAATATTCGCCGAATATTTTGGAAACGTCGTACTTCGGTTTGTTCCAGACAAACTGGTATTTCGTGTATTGTTCGGGAAGAATGACGGCTTTTCCCCTGCGGGTGATTTCACGGAACAGAACGTCCGTTTGCGCCAATTGCGTATCCGCGTTTTTGGAGAAATCCGTTATGCGGTCGAAGTCCGTTTTCCAAATGCCGAAGGATCCCAGCCACGTCACCGTGTACGACGCGTTCCTGACAAACTCGTTCATGTCGGCACAGACGGTTTCCCTGCCGTTTTTGTCGTTGGTGAAAAACAGGACCGGACGGTCTTCCGCGTATTTTTTGACGTCCGACAGCATTTTTTCCAAACCGTCGCCGTCAAACCAAAACGTGTCGTTGTTCAGTTTTAAAAATTCGCCGTTGCCGAGGCTCAAAGACTTTTCAAAGTTTTTATCGGCAATGTCTTCTTCGTTGCGGGAATAAACGATTTTATCGGGATACTTCCGCGTGAACAGGGCGGCGACTTCCCGCGTCGCGTCGGTCGAAGCGTTGTCGGACACGACGATTTCGATGTCGTTCCCGTTCTGAAAGACGGGCGTTTCCGTGATCGACCGCAGCGTGCGGTATAAAAACGCCGCGCGGTTGCGGGTCGGGATGCAAATCGACAGGAAAGGCTTTTTTTCGGTCATAACACCGCCTTTTGCTGATAATCGTCGATTTGCCGCAAAGTGAACGCCGTCATGTCTTCCCCGTCATAAAAACGGCGGTACCATTCGACCGTGTTTTCAATCGCTTCTTCCGCTGTTAAAGCGGGCTTCCATCCCAACACGCGGGCGGCTTTTCTGATCGAAAGCATCAACAATCCCGCTTCGTGCAGATCGTCGCGTTTATGGACGACGACTTCGCCTTTGCCGTAGTATCCGACGATCTTTTGCGCGACATCCGCTACCGTTAAAACACTGTCCTCATTCGGACCGAAGTTGAATCCTTCAGCGTATTTTTTACCTTCCGTGTAAAGCTTTTCGCCCAACAGCATATAGCCCGACAGCGGCTCCAGAACGTGTTGCCACGGACGCACGGCAACAGGATTGCGGATTTCGATTTTAATGCCGTCGTTAATTGAGCGCACACAGTCCGGAACAAGCCGGTCAAGCGCCCAGNNAGCGGCTCCAGCACGTGCTGGTAGGGGCGCGTGGAATACGGGTTGCGCACCACGATGTCCTCCCCCCGCTGCGCCGCGCGGACGCAATCGGGGATGATGCGGTCGTTGGCGAAGTCGCCGCCGCCGATGACGTTGCCGGCGCGCGCCGTCGCCATCGCGTAGCCGTCTTCGCCCTGCAGAAACGAACGGCGATAGGACGCGGACATCACTTCGACGCACCCTTTGGACGACGAATAGGGGTCGTATCCGCCGAACGGATCGTCTTCCTCGAAGTTCTTTCCCGTTTCCCTGTTTTCGTAGCACTTGTCCGTCGTGACGTTCACGAACGCTTTGACGGAACCGCAATGACGCGCGGCTTCCAATACGTTCAACGACCCGATCACGTTCGTTTCATACGTCATAACGGGTTCGGCGTAACTTAACCTCACCAACGGTTGCGCCGCCAGATGAAACACGATTTCCGGCTTGAATTCGTCAAAAACCTTTTGCAAAGCGTCGCGGTCGAGAATGGAGCCGATGACGGACCTTTCGATTTTACCGGCGACGTTCACCGCTTCGAACAAGCTCGGCTTTGTGTTCGGCGCAAGGGAATAGCCGCACACTTTCGCCCCCAGATGCGACAGCCACAGGCTCAACCAACTTCCTTTAAAGCCGGTATGTCCCGTGATCAAAACGCGCTTGCCTGTGTAGAAATCGGAAAACATCTCAGTCCTTTTGCCATTTAGCCCAAGGCGCGTTGCCGCTTTCCCACAGCTTCGTCAGTTCGATCTTGTCGCGCAGCATATCCATCGGTTGCCAGAAACCGCGGTGCTTATAAGCGTTCAGCTGTCCGTCCTTCGCCAGATTTTCCAAAGGCGCGCGTTCGAATATCGTTGAATCGCCATCCTTGATATAATCGAAGACTTCCGGCTGACAGACAAAGAAACCGCCGTTGATCCAGCTTTCCTCGCCTTTCGGTTTTTCCATAAACGACGTGATCATGTTGTCGTCTTTGATGACCAAAGCGCCGAAACGTCCCGCCAGCTGAACGGCGGTCATCGTGCAGAGTTTGCCTGATTCTTTGTGCGATTTGATCAAAGCGTCGATATCGACGTCGGAAACGCCGTCGCCGTACGTCAGCATAAACGGCTCATTGCCGACGTATTCCCGCGCCCGTTTGATGCGGCCGCCGGTCATCGTGTTCTGCCCCGTGTACAGCATCGTCACTTTCCACGGTTCGTTGCGCGTGCGGTGGATCTCGACGCTGTTCGTCGCTAAATCGACCGTGATGTCCGAATACTGCTGATAGTAATTGACGAAGTATTCCTTGATGACGTGGGATTTATAGCCGGTCAGCACCACAAAGTCGTTGAACCCGTAGTACGAATAAATCTTCATGATATGCCACAGAATCGGATACCCGCCGATTTCGACCATCGGTTTCGGCTTCAGGGTCGTTTCCTCGCCCAGCCGCGTTCCCAATCCTCCGGCCAATATCAAGACTTTCATTTGTTTTTCCTTCCATAGAGAGAACGGGACGTTTTAAGCGGTGTATCCTGTACACTTTTCCGCCTTTTAGGTTTTAACCCCTGAACATAGGCGGAACATCCCGTTCATAAAAATCCCCCTATTTCCTAGCTATACTAATTTACTTTTTTTAGCAATAAATTTTTTGGAAATCTTTTTATTTGCTTGCTTTTTTAGAAAACAACTTTTCCTGAAATGATTAAAAAACACCCCTATTCTCTGATCGAAGAAGAGGGGCGAACGGCAAATTTTATTTGTAAAAAAGCAAACATACGGAACGGATCGTATCATCAGATCTGCAATGGAAAATGGTTTGACTTGGCTTCTTTCCGACGTTCAATCGCTTTCGTCGGGCGGGGGCAGGGCGGGTTCGCCGTTTAAAGTCAGCGGCAAAGATTTCCGTTTCTGGTTTTCTTTCGCGCCGTATTTCAACAGCTGGCGGGCGGATGTGACGATGCTTTGGCCTTTGTCCGCCGTCGAATTTTTCAAATCGTCGAAAGTGCTTTGCGTTTTTTTCAGCTGTTCATCGACTTTCAAAAAGCGTTCGTAGAAAATTTGCACGCGGTCGATCAGCGTGTTCGCGGCGGTCATGATTTTATCCTGATTTTCCGCTTGCCGCATCTGGCGCCAGGTCGTTTCCAGAATCCGCAGCATCATATACAAGGTTTGACTGCCGGAAATGATGACGCCTTTTTCATAGGCGCTCTTCCACAGTGTCGGATCGTTCGCCAAAGCCAATTGCAGTGCGCTTTCGCTGTAAATGTACATCAGAACGAAGTCGAGCTTGCGTTTCCCGTTTTTGATATAGCTGCTGTAATTTTTTTGCGCCAGCTCGTCAACGTGCTTTTTGACGGATTTCAGGTGGCGTTGGAGCGCTTCGGCTTTGTCGGTTTCGTTTTCCGCCTCGTGATAGTCGGTGAAGGCTTTCAAAGAGATTTTGGAATCGATAATGATGTCGCGGTCGTCCGGAAAATGCAAGATAACGTCGGGAATCAGGCGGTGATTGTTTTCATCCGAAACAAGCCGCCCGTCGTCGTCGCGCATCGCCGTTTGTTCTTCGAATTGGACGCCGGCTTCCAATCCCATGTTTTCCAACAGCGTTTTCAGACGCAGTTCGCCGAAGTCGCCCTGCGTTTTGTTTTCGCTGGTCAGCGCTTGCGCCAGTTTGTCCGCCTGAATGCCGACTTCCTGCGCCCGTTTCAGGTTTTCTTTGATGGACTGGTCCAAACGGGTCAGGCTTTCCGTGCGGGCGCGGTCGCTTTTTTCGACGGCATCGCGCATTTGTTTCAGATTTTCGTGCAACGGGGTCAAAATGACGGACAGCTGCTCCGTGTTTGCGGCGGTCAGTTCTTCGGCGCGTTTTTTCAGGATTTCTTCGGCCGATGTTTTGATTTGTTCGCGGATGAGCGTCGCTTGTTGTTCCTGCTGGATCTTTTGCTGTTCGCGCATTTCCTCCAACTGTTTTTGATGGCGCGTTTCGACGGCGGACAGATCGGCCGCCGCGCGCTGTTCCGTTTCGGCGATTTGCCGCGTCAGCTCCTCCGTCCTTGAGCGCAGGACGTCCCGTTCGGAAAGCGTTTTCGCTTTTTCCGCGCCGTTCCGGACAAGAGCCGCCATATAACCGACGGCCGCGCCCCCGATCAAACAAAGAATCACCGTCAAAATACCGCTTCCCGTCATGAGCCCCTCCCCGCTGTTTTAAGAATTGCCTTTAAAAGTTTTTCACAGTATAAACAAAAGACGTTTTTCCCGAAAGGGATTATTCTTTTTTTTCCGCTTGCCGGATGTTTTTTGGGGTGCGGACATGGACGACACACCGCTTTACACTTTGCAGAACGCCCGTTTGAGCTTCGGCGATTTTAAAAGGGGGATAAAATTTGTCCGGCCGGACGTTTTTATCCGGATGAATTGAAGAGGGTTAAAGAGCCTTTAAGACTCTGACGGCGCGGGACAAGTCTTCACCGTCCATAGAGGACAGGAGCGTTATCGCCTCGTTTTTCAATGCGAACCGTTCCGTGCGCAGATGCGTATCCGTATCCATCAGGTCGCCGTAGGTGCAATTCAGAACCGTGACGATTTTTTCTAAAACCTCCAACGAAACGCCCATACCGCATTCGATGTTGCTGATTGTTCTGGTACCGACGTCGCACAGCTCCGCCAGGCGTTCCTGCGACATCTTAGGGCTTTTCATTTTTCTGAAAGCTCTGATGCGGTTTCCGATTGTTTTTTTCAATTCTTCACTCATATAAGCAATTTATTGCAGGAAATTTTATTTTTAACGTAGACTCTTTTCTTGTTTTGAGTCAAAATATGCAAAAGTTTGCGTAATTATAATGTCAGACAGGAACTTTTTTTCTATGTTTAAAATCGTCGGAACGAACGGACGTGAAGAAAGAAAACGCTTTGAACGGTACTTTGCCGGATGTTGCGATACAAAACACGTTTTGCTTATGACAAACGGGGCAAAGGGATTGAGCCTGATTATCCGCGCGTGCGGTTTCGGGGCGGGCGATGAAATCATTGTGCCGTCGAACGTCGGCGAAGACGTTATTTCGGCCGTTTCGAAAAACGGTTGCGTTCCTGTTCCGGTCGAACCGGACAGTGATACGTTTAACATCAATCCCGATAAAATCGAAACGGCGATCACGCCGAAAACAAAAGCGATCGTTGTCGTTCATATGTTCGGACAAGCCGTCCTGATGACAAAAATATGGGAAATATCAATGATGTACGGTTTGAAAGTGTTCGAGGACGGAACATGGGCGGCGGGGGCTTCTTATCAGGGGATTCCTGTCGGCAATTTAGCGCACGCCGCTTGCTTTTCGTTCGATTTCGGACAAGGGACGGGGCGTGCGGACGTGATTACGACAAACGACGACGCTTTGTACGGGAAGCTTGAATCGATAGCGGACGTGAAGGATTGTCAATGAACACCGCTGATCTGATTTCCGTCATTATTCCGGCGTACAATCACGAAGACTATATTGAAGAATGTCTCCGTTCGATTATCGATCAGACGTACCGGAACATCGAATTGCTGATTGTCGACGACGGATCGACGGACGGGACTTTCGCAAAAATGCAAAAAATGAAGCCGGAATGCGAAAAGCGTTTCGTCCGTGTCGTTATGGAAACGCAGAAAAATCGCGGGAGATGTTTCACCGATAACAAGCTGATCGATTTGGCAAAAGGAACGTACCTGTATCTGATCGCTTCGGACGACAAGGCGAAGCCGCGGGCGATAGAAACGCTGCACGATTTCTTGTCCCGAAATCCGGATTATGTTTTGGCGGTCGGCGACAACGAGATCGTCAACGCTTCGTCCGAACGGATATATTGGGGAAAACATCGGGAAACCGTTCCGGAAAGCGAAGCCGTTTACAAAACGTTCGGTGACGAATTGCTGTTGAACGGCCCGGACGGCAAACATCCCGATTTCGGCGGATACGAATCGCTGTTGAAAGGCAATTACATCCCGAACGGATATTTGTATTCCCGTCAGTCGATCGTCAACGCCGGCAAGATGAATCCGGGAATTTTTTTAGAAGACTGGTATTTGCATCTGCAATTAGCCAAACGGGGAAAATACAAGTATATCCCCGAAATCCTGTTTTCCTACCGCTGGCATGGCAAAAACACGGTTTTGAATCCTGCGTTTCGGGATAAGGCGTTGGAAGTTTACCGGCAGATTTACGAACATGAAAAAGAATACTGCTTTACGCACGGGTTTGAACGGACATGGAAACGTCAATGGTGCAAACGGTTCGGATGGCGGGCGAAATGGAAAAACGTGCGCGATTTCTTTAAGGGAAAAAACAAATGACAGACAGGCTTATTTCCGTTATTACGCCTTTTTACAATTCGATGCGGTTTATCGAAACGCCGCTCAATTCCGTATTGAACCAGACGTATCAAAACTGGGAATACATCTGCGTTGACGACTGTTCGACGGACGGAACGCTTGAAAAACTGCGCGAATACGCCGCAAAAGACCCTCGCATCAAAGTTTTCGCGCGGGAAAAGAACAGCGGTAGTGCCGCCGGCGGTTTCAACGTCGGCATCGACGTCGCGAAAGGCGACTATTTTCAAATTTTGGGGCACGACGACAATCTTTCGCCAGACTTGCTTGAAAACATCGCCAAACGGATTGACGAAACGGGCGCGGATGTCGTTATCCCCGATGTCCGGATCGTCGGAAAAGAGTTGTCCGACGATGCCGAAGATTTCGATTTCATCGGTGTTCTGCCGTTGAACAAAGGCAAAAAAGACAAATACAAACCCGCCGATAGAAGCGTCGTTTTATCCGGCAGGGAGGCTTTTGCGCTGTCGATCAACTGGCGTATTCACGGATGGGCGTGTTTTTCCGCCGCTTTGGTGAAAAAATGCGGAAAACTGTACGAAGACGTGATGAACCCCGACGAATTGTGGTCGCGGACGTTGTTCTTAAACGCCGGTAAAGTCGTTTTTTGTGAAGGCCGGTATGTCTATTTACGCAGAAAAGGTAGCATTTGTACTAAAATCAACGCAAAAAGCTTCGATCTGTTTTTAACATTGCAAAGACTGAAAGATTTGCTGACGGAAAACCGTTCGGGCGGGACCGAAATGAAAATATGGAAAAAAGAGGTTCTTTCCAAAGTGCGAATGCTTTCGTACCGGTATATTTTCTGCAAACATTTGTTGCCGCCCGAAGAGGACGCGAAAGCAAAGGAATTTTTACGGTACGGATGGAAAATGGCGTTTCGGGAGTGTTGGCGGGACATCCGTTTCTATCTGACCATATTTCGGATAAAAAGCACGGAACGCCGGTATAAAAAGTATCTTTCTCTGAAAAAAAGCCTGCTAAAGAAAGGGCTTTTGGGGTAAACGACGCCGGCGACCGTTTCCTTTTATGAATTGCCTTCCTGCGCCGGTCACGCTATAACGGCGGCAGGGTTTTAAAGGATAAGGACATGGACGACACGCCGCTTTACACTTTGCAGAACGCCCGTTTGAGCTTCGGCGGAACGCCGTTGTTCGACGGGTTGGATTTGTACGTCAAAAAAGGCGACAAGATATGCCTTGTCGGCCGGAACGGATCGGGCAAATCGACGCTGCTGAAGGTCGTTGCCGGCTTGCAGGACGTCGATGACGGGACCGTCTTCATCCAGCCCGGAACGCGGATCGCCTACATGGCGCAGGAAACCGTTTTCGACGGCGCGGAAACTCTGCGCGACGCCGTTATCGCCGGTTTGCGCGACAAAACCGAAACGTACAAGGCGGACGTCCTGATAGACCAATTCGGTTTGCAGGCGTCGGCGAACGCCGCGGCCGCGTCGGGCGGAGAGCGTAAAAAAGCGGCTTTGGCGGCGGCTTTGGCGGGCGAACCGGATATTTTGCTGCTGGATGAACCGACGAACCACATGGACATCGAATCCATTCTCCGGCTGGAAAAGATCATTGCCGGTTTTTCCGGCGCCGTCATCGTCATCAGCCACGATCGGATATTTCTGAAAAACGTGTCGACGGCGACCGTGTGGATCGACCGTGGTCGGACGCACGAACAAAACAAAGGCTTTGCCTTTTTCGAAGACTGGCGGGACAAGATCCTTGAACAGGAGGAAAACGAGCAGGCGAATCTGGCGCGAAAAATCGCGCGTGAAACCGTTTGGCTGCACAAAGGCGTGACCGCCAGACGCAAGCGCAACATGGGCCGACTTCGCCGCCTGCAGGATCTGCGGCAGGAACGGCGCGAACAGATCAAGCAAACCGGTTCCGTCGCTTTGACCGTCGATCAGGGCGAGATCCAAACGAACCTGATCATCGAAGCCAAGCATCTGAACAAATCGTTCGGCGACCGCGTTATTGTCAAAGACTTTTCGTTTCGCCTGATGCGCGGCAACAAGATCGGCGTCGTCGGGCCGAACGGCGCGGGAAAAACGACGCTGGTCAAGCTGATGACCGGCAAGATGAAGCCCGATGCCGGCTTTCTGCGTCTGACCCGCAATCTGCAGGAAGCCTACTTCGACCAGAACAGAATGACGCTCGATGAAACGAAGACGCTGAAACAAACGCTTTGTCCCGACGGCGGCGACACGGTATTCGTCCGCGGCGAACCGCGCCACGTCGTTTCGTATCTGAAGGATTATCTGTTTTCGCCCCTTCAACTCAACACGCCCGTTTCCGCGTTGTCGGGCGGCGAGAAAAACCGGCTGATGCTGGCGCGGGCGTTGGCGAAACCGTCGAATTTTCTGGTGCTGGACGAACCGACGAACGATTTGGACACGGACACGCTCGACCTGCTTCAGGACGCTTTGGCGGCGTACGAAGGCACGATGCTCGTCGTCAGCCACGACCGCGACTTTCTGGACAACGTCGCAACGTCGTTGCTGTACATGAAGGGCGACGGAACGGTCGTCGAATATGTCGGCGGCTATACGGATCTGTTGGAACGTTTGGCGGACGAAGCCCCCGAATCCGCCAAAAAAGAAAAAGCGCCCAAGCCTGCCCCTAAACGGGAACCGCCCGAAAAAACGCGGATGTCGTATAAGGACAAACGCGAATTGGAAATGCTGCCGGCGCAGATCGACGCGCTGACGGAGCAAATCGCGGTGCTGGAATCGAAAATGAACGACGGCGGTTTTTACGCGCGGGATCCGGCCGCTTTCGCGCAGACCGCCGCCGACCTCGAACGGCTTAAAACGGAGCTGGACGGCAAAGAAACGCGTTGGCTGGAACTGTCGGAAATGGCGGATTCCTTATCCTGAAAAACAACATAAAAAAACGGGCTTCCGAAAGGAAGCCCGCTTTTCGATGAAGAAGAGGTTTAACGACCCTGCGACGCTTTCGCGGCAACGGCGATGTTGGATTTCGTCTGTTGGACCTTTTTCGCTTTCAAAGCGGCGTCCAGACGTTCCATGCCGGCGGCAACCCGCGGCGCGCGTTCGTCCATGATTTTCTTGACAGTCGCGGTGTTGACGACGTTCTGAACGACGGAAGCGTGTTTCAGCTTCGCTTCGGCCAGCAATTCGGTCGTCAGCGCTTTGTCGGGGTTGGAGGCGTTCATCTGGTACTGCGCCAGAATCGCGGTCGGTTTGCGTTTCGCTTTCGCGTCGATCAGGGCGGCCAATTCCTTGTTTTTGGAAACTTTGGCCCAGGTTTCCTTATCGCTACGGATCGCGAACGCCGCAATCTGCATTTCCTTTTCGCTGACCAGCGCTTTGCCGAATTGTTTGTCTTCGGCGCGCAGAACTTTCAGCTGTTCCTGGAACGTCATCTTGCCCATATCGCGGTTGGCGGCGCTTTCAAGCATTTTGCCCATCGCGGTCATGGCGCGCAATTCGTGTTTGACAAAGTGCGCGATGGCTTCGTCGCCGGAAACGACCGTGTCGGACTTGATGCCGTCGATCTGCGCGGAAACGCGCTTGTTCGCCTGCAAAGCGGCCTGAACGGCGCCAGCCTGATCGATGACGGCGTCAACGACGCGCAACTTTTCGGCCGCGAATTTGTCTTTCTTGCCTTTATCGTTCTTACCGGCTTTACGCAGAGCTTCTTTTTCCTTGCCCAAAACGTCGAGCATCGCGTCGCGCGACACGTCGGTGTCGATCAGCTTGGTGAACAGCTTGTTCTGGTACTTCTGCATTTCGACCGGCGCTTTCTGCTGATACAGGCGGGCGGCCATGACTTCGCCGTACATCTGCTTCAGCAGGTCTTCGGACAGCGTGTCGAGTTCGGGTTGCGGCAGACCGAGGTTTGCGGACAACTGGCAATCCGCCTGGAACGCGTTGCGTTCGCGCTGGATTTCATACGCCTTGTCCAAGTCCTTGCGGGCGATCGGCATGTGATCGCGGGATTCGGAAACGCGCGCCATCATCTGTTCGTATTTCGGATGTTTCTGTCCGGTGGCCAGCGCGATGGAGATCGTCGCCATCTGTTCGCGGGTCAGACCGTAGGTTTCGGACATTTCCTTCGCCTTGGCGATGACTTCGCGGTCGGTCATTTTCTGCAAAGAACCGTCTTTCAGATGTTCTTCGGCGTATTTGATCGTCGCGTCGATGACGTCGGTCGTGTGGTACGCCAGCGGGGTTCCCAGCTGATCAATGACTTTCGCCGTTTCTTTTTGTTTCATCAGCGACTTGAATTCTTTTTCAAATTCGGGGTCGTCAGGGTTGATCGCGTGCGATTTTTCCTCGGCGGCGCGCAGTTTCGCGATGAAGTCGGAGTCATACTTCGTGTCTTCCAAACGGCGGTCGACGCACATGCGCAGATATTCGATGCGGCAGTCGCTCCACAACGCGGCGCACTTCGTCGAACCGAAGTCGCGGGCGAGCTGAAGGACGGCGTGCGCGTCGGCGATGCATTCCGTACGGTGGCGGCACATCACGTTGTCGAGGTCGCTTTCGGCGATCTTTTCGATCGAGTTCTGCGCGGAAGCGTAGGTGCCGTCCGTCGCGTGCCCCAATTCATGGTACAGGACCAGACGGCGGAATTCGTCGCGGCTGATGCCTTCCTTGACGCGGCGTTCTTCGGAACCGAGCACGCAGTCGAGGACGTTCGCGCTCATCGCGTCGGGGTTGTCGCCGATGACGAGGTTGACGTTGCCTTCGCCGGCCAGATTGTCACGGGTCGGAGCGACCGAGGAGCGCAACGAGAACGGGTTGCGGCCGGAAACGCCGGAATTGTTGACTTCGTTCAGAACGCCCTTGTCGGTCAAAATCGTTTTATCGTTGCCGGCGTTGGCCTTCTGCAGTTTGTCTTCGACGAACATGTACAAAGACTTGCCGAGGCTGCGGTCTTCGTTTTCGTCCATCAGGTAACGGCCCTGAACGGCGTCGGGGTCGATGATGAAAATCGTCACGTCCGGCATGACCGTACGGAAACGCTTTTCCATGTTTTCAAAGAATTTGTGGGCTTCGGTGTCCAAGTAGGGCGATTCGGCCTGTTCTTTGGCGGTTTTGATTTCCAGCTGGTCGGGTTTTTCGCCCTGACCGATAAAGGTGGTTGCGCCTTTTTCCAGCAAATTGAAGAAGGGGCGATCCTGAATGTGATCGGGACGTTGCAGACCGCTTTCGAAAACGCGGACCTTGCCGGCTTTCATAAACTTGTCCAGCATGGACGAGCGGACGGTTTCTTCATTTTTTGCAATCAATTCTTCAGCCATAATGACTCCTGTTCAGTGACAGTGAAAGATATTCCACAGACAGATAATCGCGCCTTTGATCCCCGTTGTCAACAGATTTTTAGACAAATTACACATTTTTTTCTGAAATCGAAGCCGATTTTTTTGCGCCTGAATCGTTAAATTTGACGAAAAAGACGCTTGTTTCCCGTCCAAAACGGGTTTTATTGCCGGCGGTGTGCCGAACGGGCTGGTCTTGACGGAAAAAAAGGAGTATTCTGAACGCGTTGCGAAAGGATACGGTTATGGACGACGAAACTTCACCCGCCCTGATCAGGCGCGTTTACGCGCGGTTTACGGACTATTTGCTTTGGGGAATGGCGACGACGGCGGTGCTGTCTTTCGACATCGGGCGTTTTTATTCGCCGACCGGCCTTTATTATTTGTCCTTTTGCCTGTTTCCGTTCGCGGAAGCCTTCGCCTTATACCGCTTCGGAACGACGATCGGCAAGAAAATGAGCGGAATAGCCGTAGTATCCGTCAACGAAAGGTTGTCGTTCAAGGCGGCGCTGATCCGGTCGTGGCTTGTCTTCGTTTTCGGTTTCGCGCTGTTCCTGCCTTACGTTTCGCTGATCGCGCCCGTGATCTGCCTGCTTGTTTACGCGCGTCGCCGGACGATGCCGTGGGATGTCCGGTCG
>DGGW01000053.1 GCA_002393065.1 Alphaproteobacteria bacterium UBA3864
GACCGTGGCCGATGCGCCGCACCAATTCAAAAAAATCGGGCGCTCCGGTCCCCGTCCGCAACCGGCGGGACGCCTGTCTGACTAATTTTCCAACGTCTTCCATGTCGCGATGTGTCCCGATTGTTGCGTGGAAAAGTCGATTTCCAGCAAAGAGTTGATCGGCGTAAAGGACTTAAACAGCTCCTTTAAAACCAAAGAAAAGATGTAAACCCCCGTACCGGCGAACGATTTCTCGTTCAACAGGCAATCGACCTTCCACCCCGATTCGAAGAAAACGACGCCGTTCCTGATAAAACGGAAAGTTTCCGGTTCGCTTTTCAAAGCGACGATCCCTTCCGTCATGCGTTCCGTTTCCTCCGCCGAACGGATGGAATAGTTGCTTAAAAGCGTCCGCAGCATTTCCAAAGGCGCGCCGCCGTTCTGCCACAACATTCCCGACAGATTGAACATGATGTGCGACACCTTCGCCCAATCGGAACTGCCCCCCGTCAAAATCAGCGGATAAGACGGCCGCGTCGGCATGACGAGGAACGACGCCGACTGCACGGCGGCCTCCCCCGCGGAAAGCGGCATCTGTTCCGTCAGCAAAAGCGGCAGATCCCTGTTCGTGCAAACAAGGTCCGCGGCGAACTGCGACGCGTCGAACAGGCTCTTGTCCCGTTCCGCCAAAGAAACGAACACTTCCGTTCCCGTATAGGAGCTTCGTTGCGTCGCTTTGCGGTCGAACAGGCTTTTTTCCCGATGTTGTGCAAAAAAGTTTCGTTTGTCGTTGAACGCGTCATCGAAGTTTTCTTCGTAAAAATTCGACGCGCCGAACAGCGTTTCGTTACGTTCGTTGAAAAACTCCAGCCGCCTGATGGCGTACACTTCGTAATCGCGCGGCGCGGTGCGGTCGGGAACGATTTGGAATTCGTAAGCGTCCTTGTCCAGAAAAGCGCGGTCCGAACGCTTTTTAAACATATTCAGAACAGGGATGCAGTTCGTTTTTACCGCTTGTGTCGCGACTTCGTTGACCAGTTCCGGTTCGCGTCGGCCGAACGCGAACAGCAATTCGAATTTCGACACCGGCAGTTTCAACAGACTGCCGATTTTTTTGAGCGAAACGAATTTGAAAAAAGCCGGATAAGACAGGAAATTCTGCAAAATGTGCAAACCGCTCAGATTTCCCCGCAATCCCGCGAACATCGCGCCGGCGGACGTCGCCGGAACGTCGAATGAAATGTCGGACAGCGGTTGGAATGTTTTTTCGTCCGTTGAAATGTACACTTGTTCCGTTTCCGCGTGAATCTGGCGCAACAGGACGGAAGCGACGGCGTCGGGCAAATTCAAAAACAGCGTCAGGTCCGAAATGTCCAAATCGGAAACGGGACGTCCGTTCGACATCTCGAACGTCAGCTTCAACGCCGCGGCATGGGCTTTTTCCGTTTCAAAGCGGGAAACGTCCCTTGTTACATACTCGGCCCCCGTGATCCGCAGGGGCGACAGCTCCGTTTCCCAGACGGACGTAAAACGGCAAGGCGTATTGACGGAAGGGATAAACGCGTCGAAAACGCTTTGCGCCGGCAGGGAAACGCCGCGGCGAACTTTGTCGTTTTCAAGGTCGATCCCCGTTTCGATGACGGCCCCGGACGCAATCGGATACAACGCGTCCGGCACGACGGAGCTCAGAACGGATTCCAACAACCGCTTATGCCCGTCGTCCAATTTCTTTTCAACGCGCGCCGCCAAAAAAGCCGTGCCTTCCAACACGCGTTCCACATACGGGTCGCGGCAATCGAAGGAAGATAAACTCAAACGGGCGGCGATTTTCGGGAACTCCTCGGCAAACTCCGCGCCCAGCGTGCGCAGATATCCCAGATTGTCGCGGTAATAATCCAAAAAATCCATAGTCGTCTCCGCCTCTTATTCCTGTGAATTTTTCAATAAAGAGTTGCCCGTTTCCAAATCCAAACGGGAAATAAAAACGATTTCCTCGCTCAATTCCGCGACGTCGATCATTCCGGAAATCTGAAATTCCAGAACGGAACGCGATTCCCTTTCGTTTTGATCCAAAACGACATCGATCGAATCAGGGTTCAGGCGAGGTTCGAAAATTCTTAACTGATGCAAGATATGCTCGCGGATCGTTTCCTTGTCGTCCATCGAACAAACCTTGCCGCAAAAATCCGACAACCCGTAAGCCAAAACGGATTCGGCGAGTTCGGGATATTTTTCCAAATCTTCTGGTTGCGGATGCGAACGGGAATTCAAAATCATTTCGATATTGTCGAAAATGTCTTTTTTCAACTGTTTGATCGTGATTCCCTGCGAATAATTCTCTTTTTTTTCATCGGGGGCGAAATCGGTCAGACGGCGCAGCAAACACGGCCAGTATTTGGCGTCTTCCTTGGATTTAACGATTTCTTTTTCCATCTGTCCGCCCCTTTAAAGCAGAAAAGAAGGGGAAGCCGTTTTTCAACGCGGCATTCCCCTTCATCACTTAAGCGATTAAGCGTTAGCGATCTGGTCGAAAGCCGCTTCGATCGCGCCGTCTTTGGTGTTGTCCGGCTTAATCGGGGTGACTTTCCACGTCAGCTTGCCGACGACCAATTCGACTTCTTCGATCAATTCGGCGGTGCCTTCGCGTTCGATCGTCTTGACTTCGGCTTTGGCGACTTTCACATTTTCCATCTTGATTTCATAGACGGGAACCTGAACGCCGGCAATCGCGCGGCAGCTGGCGAATTCGGCTTTGGCGATCTTCTGACCGTTCATGCAGAACTGCTGAAGTTTCGGCGTGGCCTTGTCGACGGCGTGCGTGAATTTGAACGGAATGAACTGGCCGCGACCGGCGACATCGGCGCCGCGCTGCATCGTAACGTTCTGCATCGCGCCGTGGTCAAGCGAGAACACTTCGATCCAGTTCGAGTGTCCCTTGTCCGCGGACTGTCCGTCAATGCCATCCAATTTCAGAAAGAAATCAACTGCCATATTTTTTTCTCCTTCATCTCTTAACGTTGATATTGCGGCGGTTTTTTTTTAGCTTTCAAAGAAAAGCCGCCAGAAAAAACTTTATTTCGCGCCGCTCGGAACTTTGGTTACCAGACGCAGGGAGGTCGTCAGACCTTCCAACTGGTAATGAGGACGCAAATAGAATTTAGCGGAATAGTACCCCGGCTGGCCTTCGACCGAATCCACTTCGACCTTGGCTTCAGCCAACGGATATTTCGCTTTGACTTCTTCGGACGCATTCGGGTCGCTGGTCACGTAGTTGGATATCCAGTCGCCCAGCCAACGCTGCATATCCGCCTTTTCCTTGAAGGAACCGATCTTGTCGCGGACGATGCATTTCAGATAGTGCGCGAAACGGCTCGTCGCGAAGATGTACGGCAGACGCGCGGACAAAGCGGCGTTCGCCGTCGCGTCGGGTGAATCGTATTCTTTCGGCTTATTGACCGTCTGACCGCCCAGGAAAACGGCGTAGTCCGTATTTTTCCAGTGGATCAGCGGCAGGAAACCGTTGGCGGACAATTCCGCTTCGCGGCGGTCGGTGATCGCGACTTCGGTCGGGCACTTCATCGCCACGCCGCCGTCGTCGGTCGGGAACGTGTGCGTCGGCAGACCTTCGACCGCGCCGCCGGATTCGACGCCGCGGATGTTCGCGCACCAACCGTATTCCGAGAACGAACGGTTGATGTTCACGCCCATCGCGTACGCGGCGTTCATCCAGTTGTACTTGTCGCTGGAACCCGCGCCCGTGTCTTCTTCAAAGTTGAATTCCTCGACCGGATTCGTCTTGGCGCCGTAAGGCATACGACTCAACACGCGCGGCATCGTCAAAGCGACGTAGCGGCTGTCGTCCGATTCGCGGAAGGAACGCCACGCGGCGTATTCCGGCGTGCCGAAAATCTTGGTGATATCGCGCGGATTGGACAATTCCTGCCACGAATCCATGTTCATGATGGACGGATCGGCGGCGGAAATGAACGGCATGTGGGACGCCGCGGCGATCTGCGCCATACCCTTCAAAACTTCCAGATCCGGAGCGGTATGGTTGAAGTAGTAGTCGCCGATCAGACAGCCGTACGGTTCGCCGCCCGCGGTGCCGTATTCGTCTTCGTACAGCTTTTTGAACAGAGGGCTCTGATCCCAAGCCGTGCCTTTGAACTTTTTCAGGCTCTTGGCGACTTCCTGCTTGGACGCGTTCATCACGCGGATCTTCAGCGTTTCGTTCGTCTGCGTGTTGTTGACCAGATAGCTCAAACCGCGCCATGCGCCCTCCAGCTTCGAAAAGTCCTGATGATGAATAATCAGGTTGACCTGTTCGGAAA
>DGGW01000075.1 GCA_002393065.1 Alphaproteobacteria bacterium UBA3864
TGTCTTCGTTTTCGGTTTCGCGCTGTTCCTGCCTTACGTTTCGCTGATCGCGCCCGTGATCTGCCTGCTTGTTTACGCGCGTCGCCGGACGATGCCGTGGGATGTCCGGTCGGGAACGCTGACGGTCGAAAGACCGGTTCGGACGACAACCAAGGTTTTGGCCGTTTGTTTTTGTTTGTCCGTCCTGTTCGGATACGCGTTGACGACGCGGCTTGTCCTGTCGCAAAAAGCGGATGCGGATATGGCGGATCGGGAACTGGCGGAGGCGTACCGGACGAAACTGCGTCCGGCGTTGTTGTCCGCGCTGACCGTCGAATCGTCCTTTTCGAAGGAATCCCGAAGCGAAGCTTTGGCCCGCCTTGAAGCGATAAGGCGGATGCTGAAAAAAGAAAGCGACGCGTATAAAGCCCGATCGGAAAATATCGAACGCAAAATCGCCCTCCTGCCCGACGGGGATTTCAAGCGTAAGCACCTGAACGTTCTTGAAAAGCGGAAAGAGCGGGCGTCGGCTTTCCTGTTCCGCGAAGCCGTCCGGATCGATTTGATGAAAAAAGCGCTGGAAAACCTTCGCGCCGCCGATATCAGCGTCCGCGACGGTTCACCCGTGTTCGGGGACGAAAAATCGGAACGTCTGTTCAAGGCGTATCTGGACGCCTTCGAAACCTTTTTAGCCGTGCAGGATCAGGAAAACGTCAGGCTGCCGTAAGCGTTTCGAAAATTTTCTTTTTATTCCGCCCGTAGTACCCTTTGAGTGCCGCAAGCGACACGATCGCCCCTGCGATCGACAGGGTCAAACCCCAGCGCAGGTCGATACCGACGGCGGTGATCCCGCCGCAGATCAGCATGGCGGATATTGAACCGATATCCCAGCCGAGCTCCGTATAATAAGTGAAGTATAAAGGATGTTTCGCTTGTTTGGTTGCGTTGTAAACGGCGGTCATCAATCCCGTCGTCGAAAAGCAGTACGCGATGGCGGCAAAGAAATCGCAGGCGATGACGGCGGGAACGGTGAACGCGAAAAAACCGCGGACCGTCAGGACGACGATATGCAAACCGTAGCCGACGCACGCGACCTGCCACCCTTTGCCTTTGTCGATCAGCCGGCCGAACAGGACGGAACCGACGGAGCGGAAAACGGCGGCCAATGCCAGAATCAATCCGAAATTGCCGTATTGCTTGTCAACGATCATGAAAACGATCAGCGGCCAAATTGCGCCTGCCTGATAAAACAAACCGTCGCCGATGAAAACGATGAACCCGAACGGGTCGTTCAACTTCTTTTCGTGCGCGGTCGGTTTTGTCGGCAAAGGCAGAGCCGGCGTTTTCATCAGCGGGATCACGGACAACATCGTCAGAACGAACGGGAACGCGAAAGCGTAAAATTTGTCAACGGCCAGCAAAGCGCCGCCGCACAAAGGCCCTAAAACAGCGACGACGGTCGCGATCGCGTCGCGGATGCCGACGCTGGAGCCGCGGCTGTCGTTGTCGCCGACCGACGCAAAATAGTTATGATAGGAAACCCAATACAGGACGTCCGCGACGCCGGACAGGAACACGAACGGCAGCAGCCTCCAGTTCAACCCGTCGACGGGGAGCATCGCCGGATAGCGCAGGGCGAAGAACACCGTGCCTAAAATCATCGTCGCGTGCGTCCCCTTCCTCAAACAGAAATACATCGCCAGCGGACGGGTCAGCGTGCGCGTGAACAGCGCCGCGGCGTAAACGACGAACGTCATCGGCAGGGACAGCCCTTGTTTATACAGATAGGCGAGCGTGAACATCGAACACATCTGCCATCCCATTTCGCGCATGCCGTAATGGACGTTCAGACGGTTCAGGTCTTTGTTTGAAAAAAAGGACACGACTAAAGCTCCGACTGAAGGCGTTTCAGTTCTTTTTTCAACTCGCCGGCCAAATCGGGACGGTGCAGGGCGAATTCGATATTGGCGGTCAGGAAACCGATTTTCGTACCGCAGTCGAAACGTCGGCCTTCGTAGCGCAGGCCCGTCAGGGGAACCTTTCCGATCGTCGCGGCGATCGCGTCGGTCAGCTGGATTTCGTTTTTGGCGCCGCGTTCCGTTTTATCCAGCTCTTTCAACACTTCGGGGGACAGGATGTAGCGGCCCGAAACGGCGATGCGCGACGGCGCTTTGTCCGGAGCCGGCTTTTCAACGATGCCTTTCGCCCGAATGAGCTTGCCGGAGTCGTTTTTGATTTTCAGGATGCCGTATCGCCACGAATGTTCGACGGGGATTTCCTGCACGGCGACGACATTCCCCCCGACGGACGGATAAGCGTCGACCATCTGTTTCAGACATGGCGTTTTGCACAGGAAGATGTCGTCCGGCAACAGCACGGCGAACGGTTCGTCGCCGATCAGGTCGCGGGCGCACCAGACCGCGTGGCCGAGTCCTTTCGGTTCGCTTTGCCGCGTGTAGGATATTTTCCCCGAATCGAGCGTGCATTCGCGCACGGCGCGCAGCAACTCGTCCTTGCCGTCGCGGTCGAGGATGCTTTCAAGGATGGTGTTGGCGTCGAAGTGATCTTCGATCGTTGTTTTGTTATGTCCCGTTACAAAGATGAAATGTTCGATGCCGGCCGCCTGCGCCTCTTCGACCGCGTATTGAATCAGCGGCTTGTCCACAACGGTCAGCATTTCTTTCGGCATGGCTTTTGTCGCGGGCAGAAAACGCGTGCCGAGCCCGGCGACGGGAAAAACGGCTTTGCGAATGCGAACGGTCATATCGGTACCTCCGGAAAAAGAACTGTTACTCTTTTATAATATTTCTCGGCAAAATACAAAAAAGATTTGACAAGATACGTCAAAACGGACAATTTAGAACCGCCCTAAAAGGGAGAAAGCCGCCACCGAAAAGACTAAGGGACGGTCAAAAAAACTGCAAAGGGAGAAAGCCGCCGCCGAAAAGACTAAGGGACGGTCAAAAACTCATACTTTGAAAAAACAAAAGTTGAGGAGAAGATAAAGTGAACTTTGTTTTTCTTTCGCCGCATTTTCCGACACACTACGTGAATTTTGCGGACCGCCTGCATAAGATGGGCGTCAATGTTCTGGGAATCGCGGATGCGCCGTATGATTCCCTTTCGCCGGAATTGAAAAATTCCCTGACCGAGTACTATCGCGTCGACAATATGGAAAACTACGACGAGTGCATGCGCGCCGTCGCGTACTTCACGTTCAAGTACGGCAAGATCGACCGGTTGGAGTCGTTCAATGAATACTGGCTGGAAACGGACGCGCGCCTGCGCACCGATTTCAACATCGAAGGGACGAAATATCCCGAAGTGCTGGAAAGCAAACGCAAGTACCTGATGAAGGACCACTTCAAAAAGGCCGGCGTTCCTTCCGCGCGCTGCCACTTGGTCACGACGTACGAGGAAGGCATGAAATTCCTCAAGGAAGTCGGTTTCCCCGTGTTCGTCAAACCCGATATCGGCGTCGGCGCTTACGCGTCCTACAAACTGTCCAATCAGGAAGAATTCGACGCGTTCTATGCCGATCATCCTGCCGTGCCTTATGTCATGGAGGAATTTGTCAACGGTCTGATCGTAACGTTCGACGGTATTACGAATTATGAAAACGATCCGATTTTTATGACCAGCCACATCTTCCCGCAAAACGTCGCGGAAACGGTCAATCAGGGCGACGAACTGTTCTATTACTCCGTCCGCCAGATCGATCCCGCTCTGGTCAAAGCCGGCACGGCCGTCGTCCATTCGTTCAACACGACGGCGCGTTTCTATCACTTTGAGTTCTTCAAGTTGTATGAGGACAAAAAAGGTCTGGGCAAGAAGGGCGATTACGTCGCGTTGGAAGTCAACATGCGTCCGCCCGGAGGTTGCATGCCCGAACTGATGGATTACGAACACGACACGGACGTCTATCAGATCTATGCCGACATGCTGGTTCACGATAAACTGTATCTGCCGACCGAAAAGAAATACATCGGCATTTACGTTTCGCGCAAAAACTGCTTCAACTACGTCCATTCGCACGAAGAGATCGTTGAAAAATACGGTGCCCATTTGATGGCGGACAGCGATGTCGATGCGATTTTCGCGCCGGTCATGGGCGACCATATGTACCTGATGCGCGCCGAAACGCAGGATAAGGTTGAAGAAATCCGCAACTTCGTTTTGGAAAAGTGCTGATATGAAAGTCGAATACTACAAAGAATACAGTCCGTCGCTCGGACGCGACATGAAGCTCAAAGTGTTCGGTCACGCGGGAAAACCGACAATCGTTTTCCCGTCGCAGTGCGGACGCTTCTACGAATACGAAGACTTCGGCATGGTCAACGCCGCCGCTCCGTTCATCGAAGACGGCCGGATCCAGTTGTTCTGCGTCGACGGTCTGGATTGGGAAACCTTCGTGTCGAGCAACTGGCCGGGCGACCGCCTGTACCGTTTCGAACAGTATTTCCGCTACGTCTGCAACGAAGTCGTTCCCTGGGCGTTGGATTACAACGAATGGGGCAGCCACTACCGCGCAGGCGGCGTCATGACGACCGGCTGTTCGATGGGCGCTTTGCACGCGGCGAATTTCTTCTTCCGCCGTCCGGACATCTTTGACGCCGTTCTGGCGCAAAGCGGTCTGTACTCCGTCCGTTCGTTCTTCAGCGGCGAATGCCACGAAGACGGAATCTACTTCAATTCGCCGATCGAATATCTGGCGAACATGAACGACGAATACACGCTGGATCTGTACCGCCGTTCGCGGATCACGATCTGCGTCGGTCAGGGCCCGTGGGAAGACGAATGTCTGCACGACACGCGCGTGTTGGACCGCATTCTGCGCAAGAAGGGAATCGGCGCTTGGGTCGATTACTGGGGACACGACGTTCAGCACGATTGGCCGGCGTGGCGCGTCCAGTTGCCGTACTTCCTCGGACACATGTTGTAAGAGAAAACACCGTTATCAAGGGGGGAGGGGATTTTATCCCCTCTCTTTTTTTCAGGTGGCGCGTTTTGATAAAGGACTTGATTTTTTTCGGTGTTTGTCGGATAAGGGTTACAAGTTGTCCCCGTAGCTCAACCGGATAGAGCAC
>DGGW01000026.1 GCA_002393065.1 Alphaproteobacteria bacterium UBA3864
AGGCATCAACCTGCTGAACGGCGACGACCTGACGGTGAACTTCAACGAAAGCCGTACGAGTTCGATGGAGCTGAAAGGCGTAACGTTCAATTCGACCGGCTTGGGCTTCACCCGCGTCGACAACGAATGGACGAGCACGGAAAGCATCGACAAAGCGCTGGATCAGGTGACGAAAGCGACATCGATGTTGCGTGCGCAGGCGTCCGAATTCGGTCAGAGCTTGTCCACGGTTCAGATTCGTGAAGACTTCACGACGAACATGATCAACAAGCTGACGACCGGTGCGGACAAGCTGACGCTGGCGGATACGAACGAGGAAGCGGCGAACCTGCTTGCTCTGCAGACCCGTCAGTCCTTGGCGACGACCTCTCTGTCGCTGGCGAACCAGTCGGCTCAAGGCGTGTTGCGTCTGTTCTGATACGTCTTGCAAAAACTCAAAAGCGGGGAAGGGCGACTTTCCCCGCTTTTTTTATATTGACGCGTGGCAAAACTTTTTGTAAAAAGAAAGTCGTACGGAGGGCGGGCAGGATGGTAATGCAGCGGATTGCTAATCCGTACACGGGGTTAAACCCGTGAGTGGGTTCGATTCCCACGCCCTCCGCCATTTTGCAAAAGAACTCATTGTTTTCAATGGGTTCTTTTTGTTTTTGCAGGAAGTTCAAAAACTTGCTGCTAATGAAACTGCTAATAAAATCTCTCCCCGCCACTCTTTTCGAGGGGCTTCCGCCCCACAGGGAAGTGTCCCGATGACGCTGTATAACAGGGGCTGTTCCTACTATGCCGTTTTGTGTGTCCGAAAGAAGCGATTTCAATGAACGGATAAAATATCCGGTTATTGAAAGGATTCCTTTGATTTTCATGATTTTCGCTCTTGTTTTATTACCGGATTCATCCTTCGTAAAACAGGTAGGAAAAGACGATCGACGCCGTGATGCCGACAAAGTCCGCGAACAGCGCGCAGGGCAAGGCGTGGCGCGTTTTGGCGATCTTGACCGCGCCGAAATACAGGGCGATGACGTAAAGCGTGGTTTCGGTCGATCCCTGCATGACCGACGACACGAACGCCGGAAAACTGTCCGCGCCGTAATTTTGTATCGCTTCCAACATCATCGCGCGCGCGCCGTTGCCTGACAGCGGTTTCATCAAAGCGGTCGGCAGAGCCGGCACAAATCCGGTGTCGATCCCGACGTGTTCGAAAATCTTGCCGAAGCACCACACGATGCCGTCAAGGACGCCCGAAGACCGCAAAACCGCAATCGCCGTCAGCATCGCCACCAGATAGGGAATGATCTGCACGGCGATCTGGAAGCCTTCTTTCGCGCCGTCGATGAAGGTTTCGTAGAGGTTGAGCTTTTTAAACGATCCGACGATCAGGAACAACGCGATGAAAAACAAAATCAGACCGCAGCCGAACGTTTCGGAGTATTTCAGGCGGGCGTCCGGCGACAGGTGATAAAAAAAAGCGCACAGACCGCCGACGATCCCCGTCAGCCCGAGCAGATACGCCGACACGGTGCGGTTGAAGATTTTGAGTTTCTGCACGAACGCGACGGCCAGAAATCCGGCCAGACTCGAACACGCCGTCGCCAGCAAAATCGGCACGAAGACCGCCCCCGGATTGAGCGAGCCTTGCAAATGACGGTACATCAGGACGGAAATCGGCAAAACCGTGACCGATGACGCGTTGATGACGATGAACATGATTTCGGCATTCGAAGCGGTGTCTTTTCGCGGGTTATGCTCCTGCAGTTGCTCCATCGCCTTCAGGCCCGCGGGCGTCGCGGCGTTGTCCAGCCCCAGAATGTTGGCGGCCATGTTCATCACGATCGACCCGACGGCGGGGCTGTTTTCCGGCACGTCGGGCATAATGACCCGAAACAGCGGGCGCAAAGCTTTCGCGAGCAGTTCGGTCAGGCCCGACTTCTCGGCGATTTTAAGAAGCCCCAGCCACAAACAAAGCATTCCCGTCAGGTTCAGCGCCAACTGAAACGCGTCGGTCGCGGTGGAAAAGAGCTGATTGGTCATGGCGTTCCAAATCCCGCCGTTGCCGAAGCAGAAGCATTGCACCGCGGCGGCGGCGAAACTGACAAGAAAAAAAGCCGTCCACAGGATATTCAGCATCGTTTCCGTTCCTTCTTCTTTTCCGGCAAATCCGGATAAATCGCGTCAAACAGGCGTTCCAGCGTTTCCCGATCGTCAACGTCTTGTATCAACAGCATCGGTTTTGCGCCCTCATAGGGGATTTCCTCCGGCGCGTTCGGCAGGATTTTCAGCGCCGAAGCCGTCGGTTTGACAAGCAGGCGGTTGTCGTAGATTCCGCCCGCGACCTTGCCGCGATAATAAAGGATATACTCACCCATCATCGCACGATAAGTGATATCGGGCAACGACGAGAGCTGTTCCAGAACATAGTCCAAAAAATCTTTGCTTGACGCCATGCGGGGCATTATAGCGGTTCGTTCGGGCAAAATCAATTTCGCTGAAGCGGCTTTACAAAGAACGCGGTTTCCCATACATTGCCTTATCCGGCCGGTGTCGCCGGCGGTTGTTTTCCGGATGAGGCCATGATTTCTTTTCCCGATATCGACGCTCTTTTCGACGATGTCCGCGCGTTAAAACCGGCGGCGGAGGCTTTGTCCGACCGCTATAGAAGCGGAATGTCCGAAGGCGGGCGAACTCTTTCGGCGCGAAACGAAGCCGTCGCTTATGCGGCGGCGCGGATGCCCGCGACCTTCGCCGCCGTTGCGGACGCGGGAGAACGCTTGCTGAACCGGCTGCCGGAATCGCCTCAAACGATTCTGGACGTCGGGGCAGGAACGGGCGCGGCGACGCTGGCTTTGTCCGCTTTGACGGAATTTTCCAGCGCCGTTTGTCTGGAACGCGAATCCGTGATGCGCGAGGTCGGGAAAAAAATCGCTTCGTTCGCCGATTGGCGCGCGTTCGACGCGGTCGCGGACGTTTTTCCCGAAAAAGCCGATTTGGTCGTGTCGTCCTATATGCTGAACGAATTGCCGGCGGACAAGCGCCTTGCCGTCGTTCAAAAAATGTGGGATGTGACGGAAAAGGCGTTGCTGATCGTCGAACCGGGGACGCCGGAGGCTTGCGCGATGATGAAGGAAATTCGCTCTTTTCTTACGGAGCGCGGGGCTTTTTTGGCCGCCCCTTGCGCGCAGGCGGGGGCTTGTCCCGTCGATTGGTGCCATTTTTCCGTTCGCGTCGCGCGGACGAAGCTTCACCGCTTTTTAAAAGGCGGGCAGGCGGCCTATGAAGACGAAAAGTTTTCCTATCTGGCTTTTTCCCGCGTTCCCGTCGAACGGGCGGCGGCGCGCGTTTTGCGCCATCCGCAAACGGAAACGGGCAGGGTGTCGCTGACGCTTTGCACGGCAAAGGGAATCGTCGATAAGACGTTTTCCAAACGTGACAAAGACGGCTTTAAAGCCGCGCGCAAAGTCCGATGGGGCGATTGTCTGTAACTTAACGGCCGCTTTGTTTCCGCGAAACAAAAGCCAGCTTGTCGATAAGACGGGCGGCGTCAATCGCTTTGTTCGGTTCGACGGCGACCGGTTTGCGTGAAAAAGCCTGTTCTTCGATTTGGTCGCGTTCCTTGTGCGCCAGACGAGTCGCCGTCGCGACGGGAACGGGCAGGGGTTTCGAACGCAGGGAATCCAACAGCTGCGACGTCGGTGCTTTTTCTTTGCCGAACAAGCGGTTGATGACGTTTTTCACTTTGAATTTCAAAACTTCGGCACGGCGTTCGGCCAGCATTACACGCTTTTTCCACGCCAGCCCGTACGGTGACAGCCCCAGCTTTTTATCCGGCACGTCCTCCACGCCGGCCGCACGCAAAACATCGCACGCGAACGTCGAACAGTTCGTTTCAAAAAGCTTGTACCGGTCGGGATCGGCGGTCTTTCCGGCGATGAAATCCTGCGCTTTTTTATATTGCTCGGGCGTGACCTGCCATATAATCGCTTCGTTGTACGGCGATTGGGAATCGTCGCAAACTTCGCCTTTCGTCCCGCGCAGGGCGGCGACCGACATACCGTCGCAGGTGAACCCGACGCGGCGTTCGATGCCGTCCGGTCCCGCCAATCCGACAAAAGCGTGCCCCGTCAGCGCGACGAAATTCGGCCCGCCGGTCATGATCAGCGCTTCCAATTGATTGTGTTTCCGAAAATCGCGCAACGGACGCAACATCGGCTTCGGTGTGTCGATGTAAAGCGTGATCTGATACGGTTTTTCGCCGTTTTGCGTCATCCGGAAATCCCTTTCCAAAATATTCTTATCAAGATTTATCAGAAATTTTGGACAAAATCAAGAGGAGAATATGGAATAAATCAAAGCCGGCCATTGTTTCCGACAGCCGGCTTCTCGATATGTGAAAAGGTTATCCGTTCGCCAATTCTCCGTTGACGGCGGCGGTGATCAGGGCGATGCTTTCCTTCACGCCGTAAAGCGCGATGAAAGATCCCATGCGCGGGCCCGTCGATTGACCGAGCAGCGTTTCGTACATCACTTTGAACCAGCCCTTCAAATCGTCGGGATAATGCTTCTTGCCGATTTCGTAAACGCCGGTCTGGACGTCTTCGGCACTCGTTTTCGGGTCGATCGATTCCAGGAAAGCGCGCAGTTCCGTCAAAGCGGCGGCTTCCGCTTCGGTCGGCAGGCGGTACTTCTGCGTCGGCTTGACGAAGTCGTTGTAGTAGGCGATCGCGTACGGAACGAGTTTCGCGAGGTACGGGCAGGATTCCGCCGTCGCTTCGGGCGCGTAGGCGGAAATGTAACGCCACAGCGATGCGGGATCGTCCGTGTGCGCCGCGCTGACGAGGTTCAGCAAAATCCCGAACGACAGTCCCGTTTCCGGCTTCGGCGGATTGCCGTTGTGGATGTGCCAGACGGGGTTGTTGAAAAGGTCTTTGCCTTCCTGTTTGGCGTAGGCGGACACAAAGCTCAAATAATCGTCCGTCGCGCGGGGGATCACGTCAAAGTAAAGCCGCTTCGCCGTTTTCGGTTTCTGGAACATGAACAGGGCGAGCGATTCCGCCGGCGCGTATTTCAGCCATTCCTCCATCGACAGGCCGTTGCCTTTCGATTTGGAAATCTTTTCGCCCTTGTCGTCGAGGAACAGCTCGTAGGTCAGGTTTTGCGGCGGCTCCCCGCCCAAAATGCGGCAGATCTTGCCCGACAGCTTGACGGAATCGGTCAGGTCTTTGCCCGACATTTCGTAATCGACGCCGAGGGCCGTCCACCGCATCGCCCAGTCGGCCTTCCACTGCAGTTTGCAATGGCCGCCCGTGACGGGGAGCGTCGTTTCCGTACCGTCTTCGTCAATGAAGGAAACCGTGCCGTTTTCGGCGTCGATTTTGGTCATCGGGACCTGCAGGACGTTGCCCGTTTTCGGCGAGATCGGCAGGAACGGCGAATAGGTCGCGCGGCGTTCTTCGCCCAAAGTCGGCAGCATGACCGCCATGACTTTGTCGTAGTTGCGCAACAGCTTTAATAACACTTCGTCATAAACGCCGTTCTTATAGTTTTCGGTCGCCGATTTGAATTCGTATTCGAATCCGAACTTGTCCAGAAAAGCTTTCAGGCAGTCGTTGTTGTGATGGCCGAAGCTGTCGTGGCAGCCGAACGGGTCGGGAACGCGGGTCAGCGGCTTGTTGAGCGCCTGTCCGACCAGTTCCTTGTTCGGGATGTTGTCGGGGACTTTGCGCAAGCCGTCCATGTCGTCGGACACGCAAAACAGGCGTACCGGAAAGTCGGGATAGAGCGTTTTGAAAGCGTTCATGACCATCGTCGTGCGGGCAACTTCGCCGAACGTGCCGATGTGCGGCAGGCCGGACGGTCCGTATCCCGTTTCGAACAGGACGTATCCTTTTTCGGGCAGTTTGCCTTTGAGCTTTTGTGTGTAAAGCGCGCGGGCTTCTTCGAACGGCCAGGCGTTGGCGGTCATGGCGATGCTTGTATCCATAATGTTACCTCGAACATGATAAAGTGTTGTCTTGCGACTGTTTTATAATGAAAAACCCCGTTTGTAAAGGACGCAATCGGCGCTTTTTCGCTTGTTTTCTCTTGAAATACGCTTTTATTGTTCGTATTCTTAAATCAGAAACAGGCGACATTGTGTCGGTTGTTATGCAGAGTCTGAAAGCAGGTTCGGAGCTGTGAGAAGCTTTTACTACAAGCGGTGTTTGATATGAATGCCGTATAACCCTTTTGCATATAGCATAAAGGGATTGTATCCCCGATTTCCGCGAATGGATCGGGGAGGTTTTGAAAAGAAAAGATTTCTTGTTTT
>DGGW01000049.1 GCA_002393065.1 Alphaproteobacteria bacterium UBA3864
GCGCCTTTTTGAGGGCTTCCTCGTTTTCCCGCTTCAAAAGCGCCACACCGTTGGCGGAAAAGCTGTTCCACCACGCGATCTGACCGCGTTCACCCTGCGTTTTCAGACTAAAGAACGTCGATTTCAGTTCTTTGTCGGTCAGCGACGTCAACCGTTTCCACGCGTCTTCCGCACTGTCCGGCAGATCCGCCCAGGCGTTGACCGTTTTCTGCGCCGCGTCCGTATAAAGCGGGGTCAGCATATTGCTTCTGTCGTTGAGCAAAGCGACGTATTTCGACTTTTGCTTTTTGACGTTTTCGGAAAGCGCCGTGTCGTCCATTCCCTTCAGAATGTTCATGCTTTCCAGATAAACGGACCGCAACAGCGAATTGACCTTAAAGGCTTTGATGGAGGCGGCGCGTTTCTTGAAGTCCGCCCACGACGTCATTTCCGTATAAATATTATCGGGATAGGTTCCCCAATAATCGACAAAGCTTTCCAGATACTTTTCGAACGCTTCGAGCTTGTCTTCGTAATGTTCGCTGTCTTCCGCGAAGGCGGCCGTCTGGTCCTTCTTGTTTTTCAGGAAAGATCGGGCGATGACGAACACGTTTTCCAACAACTGCTTGACCGCCTTCGGATTGTATTGGTCGGCATAGGTGATCTCGCCCAGCGTTTCCTGCGCCAATTCCGGCGAAAATTCGAAAATGTTCCCATCGTCGGCGTTTTCGGCGATGAAGTCGTCCATTTCCGCCTTGCTCAACGGCAGGCGTTCGATTTCATGATGCAGAACCCGATATCTGTCCGACAAAGACCGACGGACGAGCATTTTCCGGATCTCCGCCGCCGCCTGCGCGATTTCGTCGTTTTCGGCGTATGGCCGGACGACGGAGTCGTACCGTTCGAGCGTATCGCTGATCATCTGTTGCGTTTTCAGCCAGTTCGTTTTGAAATCGTTTTTCCTGATTTCTTCGTCGCTCAACGACTTCGCTTTGACGGCTTCGGCATAGAATTTGTTCAGGATATTGTAAAAATAATCCGAACCGTTCTGCTTTTCGATCAGCCGCCATTGATACAGCGGCGTGTTGCGCTGATCGTCGATATTCTTGTGCAGAGCCTTGATTTCCTTCGACAAGCTGAAAACGGCGTTCTTTTCCTCGCGCTGAATGATCTTGCGCCATTCTTCGGGGTTCCAGTTCGTCGTCATGAATTGTCCCGCGCGTTCCTCGGCAAAATCGAAATCGGCGCGCAACATTTCCTCGTACTGTTGGCTGTAGTAGCGCATCAGCAGACTGATGGGCATATTGCCGTACAGGAACGACTGGTCCGCCAACAGGTTGTTTTTGTTTTCTCCGGCTTTACCGGCGATATGGCCGGGAACGGAATTTCTGATGTCGTCAAGCAGCGAGTTCATCTTTTCGCCGTCCTCGATCTGTTGGCGCATCGCCTCGTTCCATTCCTCCAGCAAACTGTTCAGGGTTTTGTCTTTGGCAACGACCGCCGATTTTTCCATCAGCTCATCCAACTTCGCGTTCCTGCGCCGAATGCTGTCGGACAAAAGAATCGCCGAACGGATCTTGGCGTACGTCGAACCGGGATAGGCGTTAAGCTTCTTCCACGCTTCGACGATGGATTTCAGCGCCGTTTCCTGCGCGTTGATGAAATCTTCCGAATGGATGTAAATCGGATCCATCGTGTTCGTGTGTTTCCGGTCGTAGCGCGGCTGGAAAGACGACAGCAGGTTCATAATGTCGTTCGACGTGCTGGGCAAAACGTACGTCAGCATCGTTTTCAGGTCGAACTGCCCCGACACCATGACGGACGTGTAGTTTTCGTCTTTGACCATGTTCAGGACCGTGAAAGAATCAATGGCGCCGCGCTTGATTTTATCCAGCACGGAATCCGTTCCGGAAGCCAGCAACTTGTCGCCGACCGCGTGGATGACGGGCGTTCTGACCATCGTTCCGACCATCTGGTTGAAAATGAACGCCTCGTCCCTGTATCCGATGTTTTCTTCGCCGAAAACGGCAAGAGCCGCCGTTTTAAATCCGAACGGAATCTTGTTCGGCGTTTCCCGTTCTTCAAACAATTCGAAAAAGAACTGCAAACGGGACATTTTTTCGTCTTTGATGGGATCGGTGTTCAGTTCGTACGTTCCGTCTTTCGCCTTTTTGATCAAAGAGGAGGAAAACACGTTTCCTTTGGCGAACATTTCCGACAACGTCGTATAGTACTCCGTCTGCATTTCCAACGGATTTTTCAAAGCGTCCTTGCGGAAATACGCCGCGGACAGCCAGATCGTCCCGATGACCAGCATGGCGATGCACAGCAGATATCTGGGGATATGCCGCTTTATCTTTTCGCGAACGGTGAAGAACGCGTTGCGGGATGGGCGGAAAACAATTTTGCTCAACAGGTCGCGGATGAAGAACGGGCGGAAATGCGGATTCGGTTCGCGGGGAACAGGGGCTTCCTCGACCTTCTTTTCGCACAGTCGCGCCAGAGACGGGCTCAACGTAACGTCCCCGTCCTTGGCGGACGTGAAGAACACGCCTTCCAGCACGGCGTTGTCCGTGCCGTGGAAGTTGCCTTCGCCGAACAAAGCGCGCAGGTAAATGCACAGATTCTTGAACAACTCGTTGAAGCTTTCGGGGAACATATAGATTTTTCCCGTCACTTCCATTCTGTTGGAAAGCGTAGAAAGCTTCGTCGCGACGTTCTTGGACAGCATGCTCTTTTCGCATCCGGAACGAAGACGAATAATCAGTTTTTCCCAGAACGCGTTGAACGAATCCGCGTTGTAAACGCCGTCTTCGTTGACCCAGCCGAAAATCTGCGAACGCAGATCTTCGTTGATGCCCATGACGTATTCGTCAAAACCGTTGATCATGTCGGTTTTGGTCACAACGACGTAGCACGGCAGGTTCATGCCGACCGTGTGCAGCAACTGTCCGATTTCGGTCGTCATCAAAATCGCTTTTTGCTGGGAAAGGGCGGCATCGTCCGCCAACAGCGCGTCCGCGGGAATCGTGATGATGATGCCTTCGAGCGGCCGTTTGAAACGCTTGCGATGAAGCAGTTTGCAGATATAGCTCCATTCCGCGCTGCTGCCGTTCAGCCAGCGGTCGAAAAACACTTTGCCGTTGATGTCGCAGACGACCGCTTTGGAACCGAGCCAGAAACGCAGGGCCAAGCCCTTCTTTTCATCTTCGCCGACGGCTTCCTCCTCGGCGGAGGGGATCATTTCCAGTTCGCTGTTGCGCAACAGGGTCGATTTGCCCGAAAACGGTTCGCCCACCAAAGCGAACCACGGCAGTTCGTACATTTTGCGGTTGTGCAGGGCGAGCATCCGCATGCCTTGCTTGAACGAGTTGTTGATCGTGATAATCTGCCCCGAAAGGGCCTGCTTCGCCTTCTGATGCTCGGTCCCGCCGCGCACCAATTGCGCCAAGTGGTGCCAAATCATCAGATCCTTTTTGATTTCGGACGTTTCCTTGATTTTCAGGCGTTTGCGCTGAAGTTTCCGGTACAACGGCAAAATCACGAAGAACACAACGGCCAAAAAGATCAAAATCCCGATGACCCAGTACAGCCACGTCGGCAGGGACGTCGCGGCGGAAATGGCGTTCGACGGGGACGGCAGAGCGTTTGTCATCGTATTGTTCATTGCTTATCCTCCGCCTTCTTCGGTAAAGAGACATCTTCGATTATCTTGTCTTTTTTCGACGAACGTATCGTTTTCGGAATGGAATTTTCGACCGCCGAAGCCAAAGCGTGCCTGTATTCCTTCGTCGCGTCTAAAAACGCCGACAGATTGAAAGCGAACGCCACCGCCATAAACACGAAGCACAACAACGTCATAAACCTGACGGATTTAAGGAAGGGAACTTCCTTTTCAACCGATTTCCCGCGTTTTTCGGGATCGACCGGCGTTATAGCCTCGGTCGACACGTCGAATTTCGACCGGGAAAAGCGCGACGCGCAGACCTTCATCCTGCGCTCGATGTACGCAGGGTCGCCGCGGTAGATACCGTCGAAACCGAGCCCGATCATCGTATAGAAAACTTCCAGACTGTCCGACGCGTCCGGATCGTCCAGAGCGTCGGAAAGCAGATCGAAAAACTTTTCGTCGCCGGATAATTCGTTGTATTTGCGCGCCAGTTCGCGCCATTGACCGGCGAACGGGAATCCGCCTTCCTTGACCATATAGTCGACGAAAAACACCAACGGCCGCTCCATACGCGAAAATTCGCGTTCCAACGCAGGATTTTTGGACGCGTTGTCCTTCGCTTCCGCCAACAATATGCCGATCTGGCGCTGAAAAGCGTCCTTATCGGGCACGTTGCCCGCGCGCGTGTACTGCCAATAATCGCAGACGCACATCAGCAACGGACGGCATATTCTTTCCAATTCACTCATTTTCCGTCTCCTTTAGCCGTTGACAATCGTAATAAACAACGACACTTTCAAATCCGGAAACAAATCGGGAGCGTAATCGATCAGAATGCCCTTTTCCGTTTGAATGTCGCGCCACGTCGACGGCGTTTCGGCCACCTGCAACTTGAACCATAGCGTATCGCTCAGTGTCGGCAGGAAACGCGGCGGATAGCGCATTTCCGCCAACCTGATGCCGCGGGCGCGCATCATCTTCGCCGCCGGATTGATCAGCTTGAACGTGTCGCCCTTTTCCAGCGAGGAAATGATGCGGCGTTCTTCGGCGGCACAATGAACGGCCAGATAGTATTCGCTGGCTTTGACGATGTTGTCGGTGGACAGGGCCGTGTACAGGTAATCCCCTTCCGGCGCCGGTCCGAAGTCCAAACGGACGTATCCCGCGCCGCCTTCGGTCATGATCATCGAATAAATATCGTTGACGATGTCGTTGAACTGACGGACGCAATCCAGATGGTCGTACGGTTCGATTTCGGCGATTTCGTTCATCGGATGCATGCTTCTCAATTCCGCCAAGAACGAGCGCAGCTCCAGATACAGGTCGAACGGGGTCAGGTTTTTCAAGGACAGCAGCGACGACAACCTGTTTTCGTACAGGTTCAGGATGCGCAACTTCATCATGTTATAGGCGTTGATGCCCGAAAAGGCTTCGGGTTTGAACTGAGCGACCGTCAGATCGTTCAAAAGCTTATCGCGACAGCGCGTCGTTTTATACAACAGGTCGGACGCCATTTTGCTCAACAGGCAATCCTGCGTCAGCACCATAAAAGGCGGAATGTATTTTTCGTTGGCGACCAGGCCTTTTTCGGTCCCCTGGTCGGAAACGGCCACCAATTTCAAAACGGGCAGGACCTGCATATCCGTCTGGTCGTCGAATTGCGTGATCAGACGGGCGTTGATGCGTCTGGTAACGACGGAAATTTCATTGTCGCCCGAATTTTCGTCGCGCAAAGCGTGCTCCGCCGTCGAAAACAGGCGCTTCGCGGCGGCGGACGATCCGTCCGACAGGTTCGCGTCGAATTCCGACCATAACGGAACGGCCAGATAAACGGTGATGTCCTCGGGATGTTCCTTCAGTGTCGCAGTCAGGTCCAGCGGCGCCAAAACAACGTTTCCGGGCATGCTGATTTCCGTCCCGTCCGGCATGACGGCGGAAAACCGCTTCACGATCACACGCAACGAAGACAAGGCGTCCGTATCGATTTCAAAATCAATCAAACCGTAAGGATACGGCATATACGTCGTTCTGTTTTTGCGTCCGTATTTGAAGATCGCCCGCTGCAGGTATTGCAAGTGATGCGGCTGCAGAAACAGACCTTCCGTCCAATGCAAAATTTCGTCAAAGCGCATCGTTTTTATCCTTATTCCTTAGAGATTCGTTGTTTTTCGGCGGCTCTGCGTTGTCTGGCGGCTTTTCGTTCGGCTGCGCGCTTGTCCTCAAGAGCTTTTCTGTCGGCCGCTTTCTTTTCTTCGCCGAGCTTCTTTTGAGCAGCCCGCCGGTCTTTAGTGGCGTTCTTTTCAGCCTCTCTCTTTTCCCGAGCGGCCTTCTTTCGAGCCTCCTTCTTTTCCCGAGCGGCTTTTTCCTCTTTTTCCTTCCTTAATTTTTCGTTTTCCTTCCTTCTCACTTCGGGATCGGTCGGTTCGTTGGAAAGGCGAACGACACTGCCCGGTTTGGCTTCCACGAACAGTTTTTTATGGTGCATGAAGCCGCTCGACATATCCACAATCATGATACGGGGATCTTTTCCGCCCTTCCCGTTTTCCTCGGTTTTGCGGGGCATATTGGCGAGAACGGCGATCTTTTTGGGATCTTTTTCCAACCATTTGTCCCATTGCGGCACGTTGTACTTCATCGTCTGCGGCGCTGTTTGTTCGGCGGAAAACAGGAACGTGTACGGCATCAGGCTTTCGCGCGCGGGATTGCCGACCGCGAAATAAGCGTCGGCGTTGAGCTTCTTCAGGTCTTCGGCTTCGTCTTCCGTCACGGCCGCGATGTCGATTTCGACGCTGGGATAGATGGAATAGTATTCTTTGATGTTTTCCGACAACCCCGCCATGACCGTCATTTTGGTCGCGCACCCCGCCGACAGGGCGCAGAAAACTGTCAGAAAAGTCAATCCCGCAATTCTTTTCATCCTTCAATAATCCTTCTTCTCGGGCTTCCAACGCTTATAGACGACGGGCGCCTCTTTTTCATCGGTTTCCGACATTTTAACCGAAACTTTATCTTTTTCAATCTTTTTAAGAGGCTCTTCTTCCTCATCGCGGGACGCATCGTGGGGCGCTTCGCCTTCGATCACGCTTTCGACCCAGTTGCTTTCGCCCGTCAGCACTTCGACACCCAGATTGAAGTAATGCTCGTAGCGTTCCTTGAGCTTGCGCGTGCCACCTTTGTGCAGGGCGCACATCAGCAGCACCTGACAGATGCCGTTCGCCGTCATTCCCGCCGGAGTCGGAATGATTTGTTCGCCTTGCGGCATCAGATTGCCGCCCGCCCAGAACGCGCACAGGGCGAGCAGCCCCGCCGGCGTGTCCGCGCATTGATTGCCGATATCCAGCGCTTTTTGCGAATTGATTCTGTCCGGCGCTACGATCCAGCGATAGATGGCCTGCATCGCGTCGTCGCGCATTTTTTCGTCGTGTTCGGGAACTTTCGGCGGAATGACCGCATGAATCGTATCGAGCGTTTCCTTGCGCACCTGCATCAGTTTGGCTTTGATATCGTCCGCCGCCTTGAAAATCGGCGAATCAGGGTCGATCGCGTTTTGCTCTTGCGGCAGTTTTTCGACCAGCTTGTCAATCAACGTCATCGGATGAATGCCATGGACTTTTTCAAACTCTTTAAAGGCGACTTCCAACCCGTCTTCGACCATTTTCATCATTTGAGGATCGACCAAAGCGCGCATTTTCTGATAATCCGCCTGGATCTCGGCGATCTTGGCCTCCATGTCCGCGACCATGGCCGGATCCGGTTTCGGCGGTTCGACTTTGGCGAAGTCGGGAACGGTCGGTTCAAAGGACGTCGCGATGGAGTCGATGTCCCGTTCTTCCGCGGGAACGATTTTCAGTTCCTCGATCAAAGACATCAGGCATTGATACGCCCACCACACGGCGGCGCGGCGGTGCGTCATGTACGCCATCAGCTCGCACGCGCATTTCCATCGTTCCGCGTCCGCGAAGTTCCAAACGATTTCCTCCGCGTCCGTCTTGTCCGTAAAGAAAGACAGCAGATCGGGACGGATCTTATACCCTTCGATATTGCACACGTCGTTCAGGGTTTTGTGCCTTAACAAAACGAAATGCTTGTTCATCCATTCTAAATTATCGGACATTTTTTCATCCTCAGGTGATCTTCAACGCTTTGGCTTCGATGTCGGACGCGCCCGCCTTCGTGCGCAGCGCCTGCGCGCCGTTTTCCGCTGCCGTCGCTTCACCGGTCGACGCTTTCGCTTCGGTTTCGTTGGCTTTGATATCGCCCTCCTGCGCGGAAACGCCGTCCTTGGACAATTTGCCTTCCGTTTCGCTTGCCGCCGTTTCCGCCTTGCTGACGGTCGTTTCGGTTTCGGACGGTTTCAGATTTTTATCGCCGCTCACGTCGCTTTCATGAATATTCGTAACGGCCAATTTTGAAATGACCGCCGCCGCGATGGCCGTTACCACCCCCGCGCCGATGGAGGTAATCAACGGCGTGACGAGTTTTTTGATACATTCCTCCGCTTCGGGATCCAGGCTCGAACCGGTCGCTTCCTGAGTTTTTTTCCGAACTTCGTCGTTTATATCCATTTACAGAGCCTCCAATTCATTACGCAAGTCCGCGTTGTCGGACGACGAATGCTTATAGCCGTAATAGAGACCGGCGCCGGCGCCGCCGAGAAGAGCCGCCGCTCCGATGCTTTCCAGCAGGATCTTCCACCACGACTGCGCGGCGAAGGATTTGCCCATGCTGACGATCATGGATGTCGCCAGTCCCGCCGTCGGCGACGCGGCTCTGGTTTCGGTGATCGCCGTTTGCTTGTACATGTTTGCGCTGATGTCCATATCGCCCTTGAAGCTCATCATGATGGAAGCCGCGTGCATCCAGTTCTGGTTGACGATGTTCAATTTGACGAACAGCCCCATAACGATACCGTATTCGGCGATCATCATAGCCAAATTCAATCCCGCGCGCCCGCCGAATCTCTGGTCGTTTTTGGATAAGACCGCTTTATCCAACGCTATTTTGACCAAACCGAGCAGCGTGATGATGAAATCCAGAACGGCGGCCAAACCGCTGGCGGTATCCTCAATGTCCGGCATTGAGTTGAATCCCCAGTTCACACCGACCACCGTTCCGGCGACTCCCGCCCCCAAACTGAAATAAGACGGCAACGCGTTGACCATCCCGCCGTCGTTCTTTCTCAACCCCTGTTCCTGCATGATGCCCACGCTGGCGGAAGCGACGTTCGTCGCGAAAGAAGCGGCCGCCGTAACGCCTTTAAGGACATACGCGGCCTTGCACATCGACCTTAACCTGACATCGGCGCCCGTTATGCGCAAAATGCCGCCGAAGCTGTAAAGGTTCCCGCCGAAAGCGTCGCTGATCGAAAACTTGTAGGCCGAATTGAGTTCCACTCTCGAACCGAACATTTTCAATCCGTCATGCGCGGACACCGTTATCGACGAATCCCACGCGTTGATGGAGGAACCGGACGTCTTTCTGGAAATCAGGGTGATCCCCGACGAATCCAAACGCATGATCGAATTGCCCACGATGAATTCGATTTTGTCTTCGGCTTTTACAACGAAGCGGTTTTTGGCGCGCATCTGAATGTCGCCCGAAAAGAAAGTGGAATCCTGATCCGCCGCGTCCGAAGGCAGAACGGGGAACGCCTCGCGATCCTCCGGAGAGGTGACGCCGTTGCCGTCCTTCATATTCTTTCGCAGCTTGACTTTACGTTTTTCGATGTCGTCGCCGTAGCCCGCGAACAAAGCGATGCGTTTCGCCGACGTTTCGTTATAGTTCTGCGCGCGCGTTTCGATATCGCCCGTGGAGAACACTTTGATTTTGTCGACGATCGGCAGTTTCGATTTATCTTCCAATTTCTTATTGGACGATCCGTTTTTCTCCTTCCATTCGGTCGCTTCGGAATAAAAGCCGATTTCGGAATACGGCGCATCCGAAGTGTTCCCGCCCGTCTGTTTATAACGCAGGACCTGCGCTTCCTTGTCGAAAACGTCCGTCTGGTCTTTCGGGGAAAACTGTTGTTCGGCGGTTGGCAGATAGCTTATCAGATAATGCGCCGCCCCTTCGACCGCGACCAGCACTTTTTCGCCGACGCGCGGAAAACGGTACATGCCGTTCAGCTCGCCGCCCAACGGCATTGTCAAACGCACTCTCACGGGTTGCGTTTCCGGCGACGGGCTCGCAAACGGGGGATTTACCCGCTTGATTGCGTAAAAGGAATACATATCCTCGCTTTGGATACATTGACCAGATAAAACTTTGCCGTCCGACGTTTGAGTTTTCCCATCGCTGTCCGTAACAATCATTTCCTGTAAAATCATTGTTCAGTCCCTTTTTTCGGTTTCCAGCGTTTATAGACAAAGGCTTTGGATTTCTCATCCTGTTTTTCATCCGCCGTTTCTTCCGCCGGTTCTTCTGGTTCGGAAAGGGCATCCTTTTCGGCGTCGTGGGGCGCTTCGCCTTCGACGACGCTTTCGTCCCAGTTGCTTTTCCCCGTCAGGACTTCGACGCCCAAATTGAAATAATGCTTGTAGCGTTCCTTCAGCTTGCGCGTGCCTCCCTTGTGCAGAGCGCACATCAGCAGCACCTGCGTCAACCCGTTCGCCGCCAAACCCGCGGGCGTCGGAATGACCTGCGATCCCAGCGGCATCAGGTTGCCGCCCGCCCAGAACGCGCAAAGCGACAGCAGGCCCGCCGGCGTGTCCGCGCATTCGTTGCCGATGTCCATCGCTTTTTTCGAATTGACTTCATCGGGCGCGACGACCCAGCGGTAAACCGCCTGCATCGCGTCGTCGCTGACCTGTTTCTGATGCGCGGGGACCTTCGGCGGAATGACCGCGTGGATCGTGTCGAGCGTTTCCTTGCGCACCGCCTGCAGTTGCGCCTCCAGCTGATCCGACGCTTTGAAAATCGGCGAATTCGGATCGACCGGTTGCGGACGGCTTTCGATTTCCAGCGCCTTCTTTAACGCTTCCATCGGGTCGATGCCGTTCGCTTCCTTAAAGATGTCGAAAGCGTATTGAATCGCCTCTTCGACTTCGGCCATGATTTCGGGCTTGACCTTCTTTTTCATGTCGTTCAGCACGCCCTTGCTTTCCTCGAGCATGGCCATGACCTCGTTCAGCCGCGCCGGATTTCCTTTCGGCGGTTCGACTTTGGCGAAATCGGGAACGGTCGGTTCGAACGACGCCGCGATGGAATCGATGTCGCGGTCTTCGGCCGGAACTTCCTGAAGCTCCTCGTACAGCGACAGGACGCACCGGTATCCCCACCACACGGCGGCGCGACGGTGCGCCATGTACGCCATCAGCTCGCATGCGCATTTCCACCGTTCCGCGTCCGCGAATTTCCAGACGATTTCCTCCGCATCCGTCCGGTCCGCGAAAAAGGAAAGCAGGTCCGGACGGATCTTGTAGCCTTCGATATTGCAGACGTCGTTCAGGGTCTTGTGCCGCAAGAGGACAAAATGCCTGTTCATCCATTCCAATTTGTCGGACATGTTCTTCGTCTCCCCGTTAAGTGATCTTCAGCGCTTTGGCTTCGATGTCGGACGCGCCCGCCTTCGTGCGCAAAGCCTGCGCGCCGGATTCCGCCGCCGTCGCTTCGCCCGTCGCCGCTTTCGCTTCCGTTTCGCTCGCCTTGATGTTGCCGTCCTGCGCCGACACGCCGTCCTTCGACAGCTTCCCTTCCGTTTCGCTCGCCGCCGTTTCCGCCTTGCTGATCGCGACGTCCTTTTCGCTCGGCTTCATGTTCGTGTCGCCCGTCAGGTTGCTGTTCTTGTAGTTCGTCGTCGACAGCATTTTGATGCCCTGTTTCAGCGCCGCCGTCAGCATCGTCGTCGTCGCCATCGTCGCGATCGGGGTCACCGCCGCCTGTATCGCCGCTTTCGTTGTCGGATCCAGTGCCATGTTATAACGCCTCCAGTTCTTCTTCGGTCGCCGCGTCCGGTTTGCCTTTTATGCTGTCTTTAATAATGGAAACAACAATGGCGGGAATCGACCTCGGACCGAGAATGTTGTTGACCACGTCCATACGCTCGTCCGCCTTGCTCCAGCCGTCCTTGCCTTGCCGCTGCGGTTGTTGCGGCTGTTGCTGATTTCCCTGCTCATGTCCTTCCTCTTCGTTCCCGGCGGCGTTGTCCTGAGGCGGCGGCTGAACGGGCTGCTGCGGCGCGTCGACGTCCATACCGACGCCGGCCATCGCCGCGCTGGCGGTCTGGTTCATGATGGACGCCTGATAGTACCCTCTGGAATCCAGAACGATGTCGGCGTTCGGCGAACAGGAAATGCTGGCTTCGTGCACCAGCGCGCTGGCGGCGGAAGCCAACAAAAGCGATTGGATGGAAATCACCAGCGTCCCTTCGACGATATCGAACGCCAGCGTTACGTCGGCTCTGTTGTCCGTCGTATAGAACTTGCCGTCCGTTTTATCGTAATAGAGCTTGAATTTCTCATAATATTTGTCTTCCACGACGCTGCGGACGTTTCCGACGATATTCAGGATCAGCTTCAATATCTTGGTCACAACGCTGACGGCTTTGCCTTTTTTGGATTTATTGCCTTTTTTCAAATCGTCCAAGCCGTTGTCGTTGTCGGAAAACTGCTCTCCGATCCTGTCGAAGAACGCCAGCGCTTTTTCAATATACCCCGTCACCTGACTGCCGCTGGATCCGGAGCCGGAGGGGTTCCTTTTCCGCGACGCTTTGAAAACGGAGGTCATCTGCTCGATCGTGTACATCACGCCTTCCATGACGTACAGGCTTTGAGCCAAAGTCGTCGACGCGCCGACGGAAACGGCCCGTCCGAAAATGTCCATGTTGCCAGAATTGCAGATGAAGCCGCCGCCGAACCCGTCTTCCATGAACATGGCTTTTCCGAAGTAACCGTTCAGCACTTTGCCGTTCAGGTTCACCGTTCCGTTGTGCGCCAGAGAAATTTCCGAATCGAACGGCCCTTCGCCGGGTTCCAGCCCGTCGACTTTCGCGGCGGAAATGGAAATGCCCGTCGGGTCGAGGGAAATGGAGGCGCCGCCGCAATCCAGCTGGATGCCGTTGCGGGCGCTGATGACGATTTTGTTGTCGGCGTTGACATAGATATCGCCCTTGTTGATCTCCTCTTCGTCGATAAGGCGTTCTTCCAGATCCCCTTTGATGTTTCCGGGGACCGTGACCTTTCCGTTTTCCGTCCTGTCGCCGAACAGGAATTTTGATTCGATCGAAACGCGCCGTCCTTTGATTTCGTTCAAATTCTGCGCGTTGGTCGTCAAATCGCCGGTGGAGGAAACCTTGACCGTGTCGATATAGGGGTAATACGTTTTGTTTCCCTTATCGTCCGTTTCCACCGACGACGATTCTTCGTTCTGCAAATCCTTGTCCTTGGTTTTCCAGCGGGACGGTTCCCTGAAAAAGCCGATTTCGGAGTACGGCTTGTCTCGGTTTTTGTCCGCGACGTTTTCGCCGGTCTTTTTATAGCGCAGGACCAACCCCTCCTCGTCAAAGACGTCCGTGCTTTCTTTGTCGTCTTCTTTCGGGGAAAACGGGGTTTCGTTCGTCGGCAGATAACCCATCAGATAGTGCGCCACGCCTTCGACCGCGACGACGACCTTTTCGCCGACGCGCGGGAAACGGTACATGCCGTTCAGTTCGCCGCCCAACGGCATCATGATCCTGACCTTCGCCGCCTTCTGTTCCGACGTCGGCTTCGATTTCGGCGGATTCACCCGCTTGATCGCGTAAAAGGAGTACATATCCTCGCTTTGGATATGTTGCCCGCACAGGCTTTTTTCGACATCCTTCCCGTCTTTTTTGACGATTTTCGATATTTTCCCGTCGCCGTCCGTAACGATCATTTCCTGCAGAATCATTTTCCGTCTCCGTTTGTCGGTTTCCACCTTTTATAGAGGACGGGTCCGGCCTCGTCCGCCTTCTGTTCCGCCGCTTTTTCGGACGGAACGGGAGAAAAGGTTTCGACGCCGTGCGGCGCTTCTCCCGCGGCAAGGCTTTCGTCCCAGTTGCTTTGTCCGGTCAGGACTTCGACGCCCAAATCGAAATAATGCTCGTAACGTTCCTTGAGCTTGCGCGTGCCGCCTTTGTGCAAAGCGCACATCAGCAACACCTGCGTCAGACCGTTCGCCGCCAATCCCGCAGGCGTCGGAACGACCTGATCATGTTCGGAATCAGGCGTCAGATTGCCGCCCGCCCAGAACGCGCAAAGCGACAGCAGGCCCGCCGGCGTGTCCGGACATTCGTTGCCGATGTCCAGCGCTTTTTTCGAATTGATCTCGTCGGGCGCGACGACCCAGCGGTAGACCGCCTGCATCGCGTCGTCGCTTACCTGTTTCTGATGTGCGGGAACCTTCGGCGGAAGGACCGCGTGAATCGTGTCCAGCGTTTCCTTGCGCACCGTCTGCAGCTGCGCCTCCAGCTGATCCGACGCTTTGAAAATCGGCGAATTCGGATCGACCGGCTGCGGCGTTTTTTCAAACTCCAGCGCTTTCTTTAACGCTTCCATCGGGTCGATACCGTTCGCTTGCTTAAAGATGTCAAAACCGTATCGGAGCGCTTCTTCGGCTTCGGCCATGATTTCGGGTTTGATCGCCTGTTTCATTTCGTTCAGCGCGGCTTTGCCTTCCTCGATCAACCCCAATATTTTGTTGACTTTGGTCATATCCGGTTTCGGCGGTTCGACTTTGGCGAAATCGGGGACGGTCGGTTCGAACGACGCCGCAATGGAATCGATGTCGCGGTCTTCGGCCGGAACTTCCTGAAGCTCCTCGTACAGCGACAGGACGCACCGGTATCCCCACCACACGGCGGCGCGACGATGCGCCATGTACGCCATCAGCTCGCATGCGCATTTCCACCGTTCCGCGTCCGCGAATTTCCAGACGATTTCCTCCGCATCCGTCCGGTCCGCGAACAAGGAAAGCAGGTCCGGACGGATCTTGTAGCCTTCAATATTGCAGACGTCGTTCAGGGTCTTGTGCCGCAAGAGGACAAAATGCCTGTTCATCCATTCCAATTTGTCGGACATGTTCTTCGTCTCCCCGTTAAGTGATCTTCAGCGCTTTGGCTTCGATGTCGGACGCGCCCGCCTTCGTGCGCAAAGCCTGCGCGCCCGATTCCGCCGCCGTCGCTTCGCCCGTCGCCGCTTTCGCTTCCGTTTCGCTCGCTTTGATGTTGCCGTCCTGCGCC
>DGGW01000024.1 GCA_002393065.1 Alphaproteobacteria bacterium UBA3864
TTATACTTATAAAAAGGGCGGTTCCGGCGCGACCGTCGAATTGGGCGCCGGCGATATTTACGAACCGCGTTGCGCCCGTCACTATCCGTTCAGCCCCGTGTATGAAGGCGAAACCTCCGTCATTCCGGACGAGGCGCAGCAGACTTTCCTCTTTTGAACAGGATTTTCCCGTTAATGTCGGCCAGCCCCGTCAAAACGGTATGACCGTCTTCGTCCGCGTTGACGACGGCGTATCCGATCGTTTCTGGATGAATATTTTTGTTGCCCGTGCGGAAACGCGCGGCGGCGAACCGTATTTCCGATTCGTTTTCCTTTGTTTTCGCGACGGTGTATTTCAGCAAATGCTCGCGCGGCCGCAACGGAACGTCTTTGCGGTACACGGATGAAAAGCTCGCGCGACCGTCGCGGTCCTTCACGACGACGACGACGCCCGTTCTTTCCGCGACAAAGTTGGGCGGGATCAGAACGCGGTAACGCAAATCGGCGTAACAGGACAACAGGTCTTTTCCCGTCGAAACGTCTTCAAGCGGCAAAAGCAACCGCGTTCCGACCTTGTCCGTTCGGGATTCCTTTTCAAAACGGAAAATCAGCGCGCCGAGGATCAGCAAAGGGGATAAAACGGGCAGGACGAATTTAAGCAAGGCGTTTTCCTTTTCTGTAAAAGGACAGCGGGTAAAAAACGGCGGCCGAAAGCAATCCCGTTACGGCCAAAGCGCCGAACGACAATCGCGTCTGCAACAATCCGGCGGTGATGAAAAAAAGAAGACCGCATAAAGCCGCTTTTCCCAAAACGGATTCGTTCGCGAAATAAGCGATGGCGCCTAAAACTAGACAACAGGCGGCTCCCGGGGAAAACAGGGCGGCAAGAAGCGCGATAACGGCAATGCACGAAAGACCGATGATTCTTTCTCGTCCGTTCAGGTCGCGGTACAACAGTCCGAACAGCAATATCGCTTCGATCGCGGCGGCAAAAACCGCCGACGGCGAAAAAGGCAAAGTCTTTCCGGTCAGTCCGGCGATTTCGCCGACAGCGAAAACGACGGGCGGAACAGCCATGAAAACGACAGAGGCTCTGCGGCAGAAATAGCGTCCCGCGGGGATGAGGAACAAAACCGTTCCGGCGACGGACATGACGGCGGCCGTCGTGATAATGCGGGCTTCGCCGACGGCGAACAACAACGTTCCGGCGAACAACAGCGCCGCGTTCGTCACAAAGCCGTTCCTGTTCGGCGCCGACATGACGAACAGGAGCAAAGCTCCCGTCGCCGCAACGGCGGAAAAAAGCGAAAAACCGGTCAGCGCCGCCGTAACGTTCAGGGCGCCGGACAACAGAAGCGTTTCGATCAGGGGGGAGTTCCGTTTCATCCGGTATAAAATCGCTCCCGTTCCGAACAAAACGCCGCCGGCGATCGCGGGACTGTTTGAAAAAGCGAATAACATCGACAGGGCGCCGATCCAGATTAAAACTTTTTGACCGAAAGAAGAAAAGACTTCCGATTCCGTCAGTGAGGACAGCAATCGTCCGCCGGTCAGCAAGGCGGATTCGTTTTTATCGTCGAAAACGGAAACGTTCAGGCAGGATAAAATTTGCCGGATATTCATGCCGGAATGGGAACTTTCCGTTTCTTCCCGTCCGTTCGTTCGCAAACCGAGAACAAACAAAGCGCTTACCGCCGGAATCAAACCGGTGACAATCCGGTTGACGTGGTCGCGAACGGGCAGGATTTGCCAGACCCGAACGGACAGAACGGCGATAAGAACGGGCGGAACGGCCGCCGTCGCGAAAACGGGCGTTCTTTTGTTCAGAAAAAGAAGGATCGCGAACAGAACCGGCGCGGCAATCAGGCAGGCGTCGGACGGGCCGAGGGGAGCACGGGACAGAATATTCGTCAGCGACGGGATCAGCGTCGCGGCGAAAGCCGTTAAAGCGGCGGCGGAAACGTCTTTTTTGAAACGGTATCCGATAAAGGCGACCGTTATATTGAAAGCGATCAGCAGAATCGCCGTCCGGACGGGATCGAAGAAACCGAGCGGGTTTTGAAACGCCAGACAGACAAGGGCGGCGTCGGCCAGCAGGATCGTTTTCGTGAAGGACGGGACGGTCGTGTCCGCCGTTTCCCATAAAAAAACGAGCGCCGTCCACAACGCGACCTGCTGATAGGGCAAAACGTCCGTTCCGAACAGACTGTCCGACAGAAAAATCAGCGCGCCGATGATCGACACGCCCGCGATGTCAAAGAAAGCCGACTTGCGTTTCAGCGCCGCGCAAACGAGCAACGCCGCGCTCAAAACGGGATAAGCCGCCGGCGCGAAGGACCAGTTCCAACGGGCGATCGCCAGAAAAAACAGCCCCGCGACGGCGCAAAAAACGGATAAGATCCGGACGGCGCGTTTGAACAGTCCGCGCCACGCACTTTCGTCGCGCAACAAAGCCTGCGCCTTTAAAGTGTCGATCCCGCGAATCAGCCGCAGGCGGCACAGAAGGTCGATCGAACGCGAATCCGCGTTTTGATTCAGGAAAGCTTCGGTTTCTTTGTCGGGAATAATCAAAAGGCTTTTTCTCCGCTTTTTAATACAAAATTGTCAAATTATAAGGTATAGTCGGCGTTATGAACAGACTTTTTGCGGCATTCTTTTTATTTTTTTCCTTTTCCGCCCCGCTCGCGGCGCAGCCTTCCGTCGGGGCGGGCGGTGCGCGCGAAATGAAAAGGATCGCTTTTTCCGTCAAAGACGGTGTCGAAGTCTTTGCGGAAAGCGTCAACGGCAAATGGTGCGAAAACATCCTGACGTTAAAGGTTTTCGCCCAATCCGAAGACGCTTTTTCCCCGTCCGTTTTCGAACGGGTCATGGATAAGGTCGGCGTCGTTTTGGAAAACGAATGTTCCGCGGCGGAACAATGCCTGATCGACGGGTACAGCGGGAAAAACCTCGTTTTTCAGGGCGGCGCGGAAAAAAGCGAACGCTGGAAACCGGAAAAAGGCGCTCTGAAGGTTCGGATCCGCCGGATCCAGGCGGCGGCCGTCAATCAGACGGGTTCAAATCACGCCCGCGTCTGGACGCCGTCGGTCGGAAAGCAGAGAATCGAAGCCCATATCGATCCGAGCGCGACGGAGTATCGTCTGTATTCCAAGGATAAAGCCTGCTCCATCCTGTATACTTCGGCCAATCCGGAAAACCGGATGAGCAAGTGGTCGATCGTCGCCGGCGGCAATTCCTGCGCCGACAATCTGATTTACGGCCGCGCCGACGTGACCGTGTTCGACGAAAACGGGTCGTTCGTCGAAACGCTGGACGGCTATTTCACCGAAGGCCGCTTTACCGGACGGCGCAATCTGAACATCGTTTTGCTCAACCGGTACGGATACGGCAGGAACAATCAAAACATCAGCTATCTGATCGATACGGATCCGGAGCTGAAAATCAGCTATGTCGGCTATTTGAAGGCGCCGTACAACGGCCGGACGAAGCGCTATCAGTTCTGGCAGGGGTGCCACCCCTTCACGGTCGCCGCCGTCGCCGAAAACGAGGAAGTCTTTTTAAACGAAACGGTCGCTCAAAACATCGCCCGAACGGTTCAGAGCTATGCCGATATCTTTTGTCCGTCCGCGACGCGGCTGCGTTTTTTCGCCACGACGGCCGCGCAGAATATCGCCGGTATGGATTTGCCGGACGACGCGAAAACCGGTAATGACGAAGCGCTGATCTATACGTTGAACATGAAACGGAACATCGGGAAGAAATGGGAAGTCGACAAAGACGATTCGAAACGGTTGCTCCGGATGCGCGAAACGGAACGCCAGGCGGACAAATTGCGGGAAAACCAGCTGATGACGGCGGATTACAACGATTTGCTCAAATCGGACTATCTGGGACGGCTGGCGTATATGATCGGGGCGGACAGCATTGAAAATCCGGACGAAATGTTTTGGGCGGCGAAACTGACGGGCGAACCCGTGCGGGTCAATATTCTGGCCCGTGTGGTCCAGACGGGCTTTTCTTCCGCTTTCGCCGATTGGCCGGAACGGTTCAAAATCACCGAAACGGACGGTGTTCTGACCGGCGGGGGATGGTATTTGCTGAACGGCTTTTTCCGTGTGGCTTCGGACGACGAAGCGCGCAGGGACAAAGTGCGCGCCGTCCTTGAATTATCGGTGGCGACGAAATGCGAAGTCGAGGCCTGCGGCGAAGTTTCCGATCTGGCCGAATTGGTGCGCCGCCGTTTCGAACGGCCGGATTGGCATCCTTATCAATCGAAAGGAGAAACGCCGTGACGGGAGGAATGAAGCTCGCTCTTTCGATTTTGCTGACTCTTTTCTTTTCCTGCGCCGCGCTGATCATCGTGCTGCAAAAAGAGGAAACGGGACAAACGGTCGCGCGGACGTTGTCGCAGAACGGCCTGAAAGGCGCCGTGTCGTTTTCCGGCGCTTCGTTCACCGTTTCGGATAAAATGGCGTTGAAAAACGTTTCGCTCGTTTTTCGGGAAATTCCTGCGTTCAAAAATAAAATAAAGTCTTTCGTCCTTCATTCGTACCGCAAAGAGCGCGGCATTCTTTCCGATTTGTCGATGACGGCGCGCGGCGTCCGGTTCAAAGTTTCCGATCTGGTCAGGCTGACGGCCGCTTCGCCGTCGGATATCACGGACGATTTTAAAAATTTCGATCCGGTCGAAGGGCTGATTTCGCAACCTCTCCACGCTTTGCTTTTGGCCGGATGCGACGATGTGGACGCGACGGTCAAAGCGTCGTACCGGTATTTTCCGGACGGCGGCAACATGTTGTTGAGCGCGGACGTCGATGACGCCTGTGTCGGGCGTTTCGAAACGGAGATTCTGCTGTCAGGGATAACGAACGAAAAGGACGGACGCTTTCTGGCGGCGTTCAGGCATTTGTTCCTGCGCGGCGAACCGATGAAGGATATCGAATTTTTCCTGAAAGGGGCGACCGTCGAACGGTGGCGTTTTTCTCTTTCGGAAAGAAAGGCCGTTACCGGTTATAAACAGTTCGTCGACAGGCTTTATTTGCGATTTCCCGGAACGGAAAGCCGGGCCGAGATCACGCCGGAGGGCATTCGGAAGATCGCGACGTACCTGTCGTTTTCGAACGCGCACCGCCAGCGCAATTTCGAATTGGCGCGCACGTTGGCGGCTTTCGTGAAAAATCCTGTCGGAATTTCCGTTAAAAGCAAAAGCGGAAAAGCCGTTCCTTTGAACAAGCTGAACGGGAATTTCTTACGTCGTTTCGTTGATTTGCTGTTGCGACTGGACGTGTCCGTCGTCAACGAAAGCGGTTCCGGGAATTAAGCTTTCCTTTTTAAAAACTCGCCGCGGAAGCCTTTGTCCGCGCCGATGGTCCGGCCGATGGCGAGGATCTTCGCCCCGATGCAGGTGCGGCAGTGAAGCGGCGTGTCGGACACACATATCTTTCCGGGGTAAAGCTCGTAAAGCCGGCGGTATTCGCCTTCGGTCATGTTCGGCATGACGACGTTCGCGCCGCTTCGCAAAGCGATGACGCGCCCGTTCGGGTTCAGCGTTTCCATCGCCGTCGTCGCGGGGATGTTGATGTCCGGCAGTAAAAGCCGCGTCAACGCCATCGTTTTCAGCGCCAGATCGAATTTCCGTCCTTCGCAGTCTTTGAGCGGGGTGTCCGGATGCGGGATGAACGGGCCGATTCCCGCCATGTCGACGTTCAGTTCCTTAAAAAACAGGATGTCGTCGGCGATCGATTCCGTCGTTTGATCGGGCAGGCCGACCATCGATCCCGAACCGACTTCGTATCCCAGACGGCGCAGGTCTTCCAGACAGCGGCGGCGGTTGTCCCAGCTCATTTGCGGGTCGAGCCGTTCGTACAGCGCCTTGTCCGTCGTTTCGATCCGGATCAGGTACCTGTCCGCGCCGGCGTCGCGGTAGGCCTTGTATTCCTCGTAAGTCCTTTCGCCGATGCTCAACGTTACCGCGATGTCCAGCTTTTTGATCCGCCGCACGATGTCGGCGACGCGGTCGGCGGAATACCACGGGTCCTCCCCGCCCTGCAAAACGACGGTTTTGAAGCCGTAGGACGCCGCTTTCGTCGCGAAATCGACGATCTGGTCGGGGGTCAGACGGTAGCGCGCTGGATTCGGGTTGTCGCGCCGGATGCCGCAATACAGGCAGTTGTTGCGGCAGAAATTCGTAAATTCGATCAGCCCGCGCAACTGAACGTCGGATCCGACGTAAGCGGCGCGGACGCGGTCGGCGGCTTGGTACAGCGCTTTTGAAACGTCTTCGTCCGTCTGTTCGAGCAAAGCGGCCAGTTCATCGCGCTCAAGCGCGTGCGTTTGTTCGGCTTTTTTGATTAAATCCAGCATTTTCAACCTCTTTCGCCGGAAGTTTAACAAGTTCGATTTTCGCTTTCAAATAAAAAAGAAAAGGCGTATAGTGAGCCCGTCAACCATCCCCGACGCCAAAGGCTTTTCTGCGGCGGAGGGCAAAAGGAAAAACGGCATGGAAACACGGGTCGCCCTGATCGGCATCGTCGTCGAAAACAGGGAATCGGCAGCGGCGCTGAACGCGCTTCTGCACGAATACAACGAATATATGATCGGGCGCATGGGAATCCCGTATCCGAAACGTAAAATCAGCATCATCAGCGTCGCCGTCGACGCGCCGCAGGACGTCATCAGCGCTCTGGCCGGCAAGCTCGGCATGCTGGACGGCGTTTCGACCAAGACCGTTTATTCCAAATAACAACAACTGCTGACGGAAAGGATGCGTCCGATCCGGAAAGGGAAAAATCTTATGTACGATCCGAAATCGTTAAAAGCCGAAGAATTCATCGACCATCAGGAGATCCTCGACACGCTGGCGTACGCGCAGGCGAACAAGCACAACGCGGAACTGATCGGTCAGATCATCGAAAAAGCCAAACAATGGAAAGGCCTGAACCACCGCGAAGCGTCCGTTCTTCTCGCCTGCGATATCGAGGAAAAGAATCGGGAGATTTTCAAGCTCGCCGAACAACTCAAAAAAGACTTTTACGGCAACCGCATCGTTCTGTTCGCGCCGCTGTACCTGTCGA
>DGGW01000002.1:0-9912 GCA_002393065.1 Alphaproteobacteria bacterium UBA3864
CTCGGCAGAATCATAAACACCTGCAATTACGTCAATCCGTATTATCTGAATGTTATCCGGTTGCTTGTTATGACGGGATGCCGGAAAAGGGAAATCGAAAATCTGAAATGGTCGTATATCGACTTCAAGCATCAGTTATTCCTGTTTCCCGACACGAAGACGGGAGCGCAGGACAGACCGTTCGGCATAGCGGTCAAGGAGTTGCTACTTCAAATGAAAGACACCGTTCAGCCGCAGAGCCTCGACGAGTTTGTGTTCCCGAAGTCGGGGAAAGGAACGGACGTTGCCAAGAACTTCTTTCAAGTTCACGTCAAATCAAAGCCGGAGTTTGCGAAGAAGAAAGTTCACAGCTTACGGCACACGTTTGCGTCGATGGCAGCGGCGATCGGGTTTCCGGAAGCGATTGTCGCGAAACTGTTGGGACACAAGCAACAGAGTATGACCGCGCGATACACGCACGTAACGGAAGACGCCGTTCAAAAGGCGGCTGATAAGCTTTCACGAAAGATTGCCGCGTTACTTGACATACCTGAACGATGCGCCAAGCCGGAGGATGTGAAGATGTTTCCGCGGGGGATTCATCTTTACAAGCTTCACCTTGTAAAGCCGGAGGAATATCCGCGTCCGATCCCCTCCCGAAAGCAGAGGGCGGCGGGGTGATCCGAGAGGGGCGAAGTCCCTTTGGCAAGGGCGCAAAAATTTTGCGCTAACTTGCTATCGCATTTTTACAAATCCGATGGTGAAGCGACGCTTCACGGCAGACGCTTCCGACAACAGAGGGGCGTTTGCTCCGGATTTGAAAAATAGCAGATAGAAGAGAAAAGCCCCGAACACGGAACACCCCTTTCTTGAATTACGAACAAAGGGGACGCCCGTTCAAAACCGCCGCAGGGACGAAGCGTCAACAGACGCGACCGGACGGATGGCGCGCTATGGCAGATTTTTCTGCCGTAGCAAAGAATCGTAAACAAGGAAATACCGACGAAACAAGATGCTACGAACGAATACGGACGAATACGAATATAAACGACCGAATACGAATACTACTTTTTCTCATTGATATCCGTCCCTTGTGCAATCAGTTTGCGGCATTTTTCCAAATCGTCCTTCTGCGCCGCCGTTATCAGTTTGTCGTCAAGATTCGTATAATTTCTTTCTCTTCCAACAAATCGACAATGTTGTCATATTCGTTTTCCAGTGCGTGGACAAGGACGTTTTGCCGTCGCGTTGACGTTCGCTCCATCTTTAAGAAGCGATTTAACCGCCTCAAGGTTTCCCTCCATCACCGCATCCGTCAATCGTTTTCATCGTCGACCTCGTCACTTTCGATCAGGTTGATTCCCATGTCGGAAATCATAGCCATAACGTCCTCTATTTGTTCGGACGATTCCTTTCCCGGCGGTATAGCGTCGTTTAATTCGTCAACCGTGATATAACCGCGATTTTTTCCTTTATTGATAAGTTTTTTCAAGGATTCGATGAGCGAAGCCGACAGAGTGTCGTCATCTTCTTCGTCATCGTCAAAGGTAAGATCATCTTCAGCGCCGTTTTCAAGCAGCAATTCGACGATATCGGAATATCCTTCCAGCGCCGTTATGCCATATTTATTCTTTGCTTTCATCAGCGCCGTTATGCCGTAGTTATCCTTCGCGTTGACGTCCGCACCGGCTTCGATTAGCGCATTGACGATTTCGAAATGCCCCCAACGCGTTGCTTTCATCAGCGCCGTTGCACCGTCATTACTCTTTGCGTTGACGTCCGCGCCCGCATCGATCAGCAATTCGACAACGTCAAGATGTCCATTTTCCGCCGCTGTCATCAGTGCCGTTTCGCCATATTTATTCTTTACGTTCACATTTGCGCCCGCTTCAATAAGCAATCTGACAATATCAAGATGTCCGTGATACGCCGCTTCCATCAGCGCCGTTTCGCCATATTCATTCTTTACGTTCACATTTGCGCCCGATTCAATAAGCAATCTGACAACGTCAAGATGTCCGTGATACGCCGCTTCCATCAGCGCCGTTGCACCGTCATTACTCTTTGCGTTGACGTCCTGTCCCATATCCAAAAATAGATTGATGATGTCCGGATTTCCGCCACCTGCCGCATAAACAAGCTCATATCCGAAGACAACTGCACCCGATTCAAGAAGCAGCTTGACAATATCGAGATGCCCCTTTGTTGCCGCCCACATCAGCGCTGTAAGGAATTTATCATCCGTCGCGTTCACGTCCGCACCCGATTCAATCAGCTCTCTCACGGTATAGAGACGTCCGTGCCATGCCGCTTTCATCAGCGCCGTACCACCGTTAAAGTTTGTTGCGGCAACGTCCGCGCCCGCATCGATCAGCAATTCGACAACGTCAAGATGTCCGTTTTCCGACGCTTTCATCAGCGCCGTTGCACCGTCATTACTCTTTGCGTTAACGTCCGCGCCAGCGTCAAGAAGCAGTTTGACAATATCATGATGCCCGTTTGCCGCAGCTTTCATCAGCGCCGTTTCCTCCTCTGTATCTTCCGCGTTGACGTCCGCACCAGCGTCAAGAAGCGATTTAACGATGTCGAGATATCCGTTTTCCGACGCTTTCATCAGCACCGTACTGCCGCATATGTCCTCTGCGTTGACGTCCGCATCAGCTTTAAGAAGCGATTTAACGATGTCGAGATATCCGTTTTCCGACGCTTTCATCAGCGCCGTACTGCCACATTCATCCTCTGCGTTGACGTCCGCACCAGCGTCAAGAAGCGATTTAACGATGTCGAGATATTCGTTTTCCGACGCTTTCATCAGCGCCGTACGGCCATATTCGTCCTCTGCGTTGACGTCCGCACCAGCGTCAAGAAGCAACATAACGATGCCGAAATTACCGTTCGCCGCAGCTTCCATCAGCACCGTTTCGCTGTCAGCCCCCGATTCAATCAGCAATTTGACAACGTCAAGATGTCCATTTTCCGCCGCTGTCATCAGTGCCGTTTCGCCATATTTATTCTTTACGTTCACATTTGCGCCCGCTTCAATAAGCAATCTGACAATATCAAGATGCCCATTCGCCGCAGCTTTCATTAGCGCTGCTCTGCCCACGTTCGCACCGGAGTCAAGAAGCAGTTTAACGATGTCGATATAACCTTTCGCCGCCGCTTTCATTAGCGTCGTTTCGCCGTTTTTGTCCCTTGCGTTGATATCCGCACCCTTTTTAATCAATAGCTCGACGATTTCATGATATCCTCTTTCCGCTGCCCACATCAGTATCGTTCTGCCGCTCAATTTTACGTTTACATCCGAGCCTGCTTCAATAAGCAATTTGACGAAATCAAGATGCCCGTTCCACATCGCTTCCATCAGCGGTGTTCTGCCATATTCTCCGATTGCGTTGACATCCGCACCCGCTTTAATCAGTAGTTCGACAATTTCAAGATATCCGCTTTCTGCTGCCCACATCAATGCTGCTCTAGGCACGTTCGCACCGGCATCAAGAAGCAGTTCGACAATATTGAGATGTCCGCTCCACATCGCTTCCACCAGTGCTCCGCTTTCTTTGACATTCGCGCCCGCTTCAATCAGCAGTTTGACAATATCATGATGCCCGTTTGCCGCAGCTTTCATCAGCGGTGTTCTGCTGTCAGCTCCCAATTCAATCAGCAATTTGACAACGTCGAGATGTCCTTTTTCCGCCGCAAACATCAGCGCTGTATTGTTCCATCTGTCGCTTCCGTTAACGTCCGCACCGGCGTCAAGAAGCTGTTTGACAACGTCGAAATGCCCTTTTTCCGCCGCAAACATCAGCGGTGTTCTGCCATATCGGCCCTCTGCATTTACATCTGCGCCACATTCTATCAGAAATTTAACGATATCGAGATGTCCGTTCGTCGCCGCGCCCATCAGCGCCGTTCTGCCGTTCAATTTTACGTTTACATGCGCGCCCGCTTCAATAAGTGCTTTGACTATGTCTAGATGTCCGTTTTCCGCCGCATCCATCAGCACTGTTTTATTCAGTTTTCCCTTTGCGTTGACTTTCGCACCGGATTTAATCAACCATTCGACAATATCGAGACACCCGCTTTCCTCTGCGTACATCAGCGCTTCTGTAACGTTGTTCGCTTTAGAAAGCTCTTTAACGACGTCGAAATGTCCGTTTGCCGCAGCTTTCATCAGCGGTGTTCTGCCATATCGGTCCTCTGCATTTACATCGGCGCCACATTCTATCAGAAATTTAACGATATCAAGATGCCCATTCCCCGCCGCGCCCATCAGCGCCGTGTAACCGTCATCATCCCTTGCATTGACGCTCTGTCCCATATTCAAAAAAAGGCGAACGATATCCGCATTGCCGCCCATCGCTGCACAGATCAATTCCGTCCCGACGATTTTTGCCCCCTTTTCGATCAGGAAACCGACACAATCGAAATGTCCGTTTCCCGCCGCATTCATCAACGCCGTTCCACCGACATCGTTCTCTGCGTTGACGTCCGCACCCGATTCAAGAAGCAGTTTGACAATGTCATGATGTCCCTTTCCCGTCGCTTTCATCAGAGCTGTTTCACCGTTTTCGTCTTTTGCGTTGACGTCCGCACCCGATTCAAGAAGCAGTTTGACAATGTCGAAATGTCCGTTTCCCGCCGCTTGCATCAGTGCCGTACCGTCCCTTTTCTCTATGTTGACGCCCACGCAAGCGTCAATAAGCAGTTGTAGAACGAGGTACCTCTTTATCGCATCAGAGCCGTTTTTACTGTTTTTGACATTTGCGTTGACGTCCGCACCCGATTCAAGAAGCAGTTTAACGATGTCAAAACGTCCGTTTCCCGCTACTGTCATCAGTGGCGTTCTGCCATATTCGTCCTGTTCATTTACATCGGCTCCCGAAGCGATATAATCCCGAACCGTTTGTATATCGCCCGTTTTTATAACATCGTTCCAATTTGTCATTATCGTCCCCCGTATAAAATTCATTCTTCCGGTATTGATTGAAGAAAACCGATGATATCGGTATATCCGTTTTCCCTCGCGTAATCCGCCGCCGTTTTGCCGTTCATGTCTTTGATATTTATGTCCGCTCCGGCTCCTATCAGCAATGTAACAATATCCGGATTCCCCGATACGGCTTTCATCAGCGCCGTTTTGCCGTCGTCGTTTGCAGCATTGACGTCCGCGCCGGCTTCTATCAGAAATTCGGCGATATCAGGATCATCCGCATGAACAGCCATCATCAACGCCGTTTCGCCGTCGTCGTCCGCCGCATTGACATTCGCACCACATTCTGTCAGTAATTTAACGATATCAGGATATCTGATCAACGCCGCCTTCATCAACGCCGTTTCGCCGGACCAATCCGCCGCGTTTACATCTGCGCCGACTTCGACCAAAAATCTGACAATGTCAAAACATCCCTTTTTAGCCGCTTTCATCAGAGGCGGTCTGCTATATTCGTCCCGTTCATTTACATCGGCTCCCGAAGCGATATAATCCCGAACCGTTTGTATATCGCCCGTTTTTATAACATCATTCCAATTTGTCATTTTTTCAGAGCCATTCCTAATAAACCGATGATTTCGGCATTTCCGTTTTCTTTCGCGTAATCCGACGCCGTTAAGCCGGCTTTTGATTTTGCGGCGGCGTCCGCGCCGTATTTTATCAGCACTTTGACAATTTCCGCCTGTCCCGTCAGAGCCGCGACCATCAACGCCGTCATGCCGCTGTTCGTCGCCGCGTTGACGTCCGCACCGGCTTCGATCAGTTCTTTGGCGGCATCGGAATTCCCTTTTTCAGCCGCCGTCATCAGGGCCGTTACGCCTTTTCGGGATTTATCATCGGCGATATCGCCGTATTTCACATCTGTTGGTGTTGTCATCTTTTTTTTATCCGGAAAATCAATTTATAAAGCATCGCTATCCTACCATATTTTTCCGGTATGGAAAAGCGTCCATATAATCGTTTGATTTTTGCCTGTTCAGATTTTTAGTTAAGTTCGTGAACGGTCACCAATTTAACTAGCCAAGAATCCCGCAAAGTTATTCGGTTAACGGCGGGGTTCTTTTTTATATGAGCGAGACGCGCTCCTTTCCGCCAGAACGTCGATCAACAGCGACAAAAAAATGATTGGCAGGATACGCAATTCGTAATACGAACGCTTGCCCGTGAACTCTGCGAGGCATTTGCCGACGGCAAAGAGGAAAAAAAACAGCAGTCGGGCTTTCATTTTTGCCGTTCGTCCGCCGGACGGTTTTTCATTGCTAAAAATCCGTTCTTGTTTTACTTTTAATCACAGAAGGAATAGTCCATAAGATTATTCTCTCATCGGAAATTTTCGGAAGATTTCGGCAAAGGACTTTTTTCTGTTACCTCGCTGTTACCTGCCGCCGTTTTCGATAATATCAAGAAACATCAAAAATGTCTTTTTTCCGTTTTGTTTCAAACGGTTAAAAAATACCACCAAAACTTTGCATTCGTTGTCGGACGAAAAGGCTATCCTGCAAAAAAGTAGCCCTCAAAAGAATCAATCCCTTGCGAATCAGCCTCAAAACACCTCGAATCAGCCTCAAAACTGACCGCGCCCGCCCAACCACCCTTTGTTGAAGGCTTATCAAACGGTGTCGCCGCGTGTGCGGCGACCGACTTTTTTTTCGGGGAATACGGCTCTATTCGGAGCCGTATTCTTTCTGTTTATAATAGATTTTAGGGGCGATTTTTGTTTCAAAATAAGCCTCGAACGCTTCGTTGAGCAAGTGCTTTTCCATCGCAAAAAACACCTCCGAAAGCCAACCGCTTTTTGCCAAAGTCTTTAATGCCGGCAAGTCCTCTTCCGGAACGTCCCCGTCGTGTATGAAGTTAAACAGGGAAGTGTCAAACTTCACGTCGGCGCGTTCTTCAAAGTCGGGTAAAAACTCCTCGATTAAATCCCAATACAACATTGTTCAGTCCTCCCTGATAGCCTGTCCGACGGGGCAAGGCGTGAAAAATAAATCCAATTCCGCAAGCTCCAAAAGTTCGTCAACGGAGATGTAGCCGGCCTCGAAACCGTATCCGAAACTCGCCCAACCGAACGCCTGAATTTGTTTTTCGGCGGTGTCTTTTTCGACGATGTAGGCATCATAAGAACCGACAAAATAGTGCAGTTGTGCCAAAGCGTTTTTGCCTTGTCCGTCCGTTTCATAGACTTGCGGCATCGCTTTAATACGCTCGGCAAAGTTCAGAATGATGTCCGCGAACGCTTCGGCTTCTTCGGAACGGTGCAAGTTTTCGATGAGGGTTTGAGCCTGCTTGACCGGCATAAACGGTTTAAGCGTCGTTTCCATTTCGTTTAAGGCTTGGTCGAATTTATCAGTCATTTTGAAAGCTCCTTCTCTGTAAAAAGCACTTGTTAAAGGGTTTTTGGCATCGCGCCTGAAACCCTTTCGAGGTGCTTCGTCGGAGAGAAGAAAGCGATTGTCATATTCCAAGAAAAACGGAGGGGTATCTCCCTCGGCTTGCAACGACACCGGAGCGAAAGTCGGGGAAACCGTTTTTCTTCCGTCAGGCGGAGGGAATTGACAATCAAGAGAAAATCAAGGCTTAAAATATAACTGTTCTCTTTTTGTTCTTGTTTCTGACCGGCGAATCTGATACCGTCAGATTCGGAGGAAAATATGCCGGACAAGACTTATTTGTGCATCGACCTGAAATCTTTTTACGCGTCCGTGGAATGCGTAGAACGCGGTCTTGATCCGTTTAAGACGAACCTTGTCGTCGCCGATCCCGCGCGGGGACGCGGCGGAATCTGTCTGGCGATCACTCCGGCGATGAAAGATTTGGGGATACATAACCGTTGCCGCATTTTTGAAATACCGAAAAACGTCCGATACATTACGGCTCTGCCGCGTATGAAACGGTATATGGAAGTGTCCGCGGACATTTACGGCACTTATCTGAACTTTGTCGCCCCGGACGACATACACCCGTATTCGATCGACGAAGTGTTCATAGACGCGACCAATTATCTGCACATCTATCATAAAACGCCGAAAGAAATGGCTGTAATGCTGATGAACGCCGTAATGGAGCGAACCGGAATATGCGCGACGGCGGGAATCGGAACGAACCTTTTTCTGGCGAAGGTCGCTTTGGATATAACGGCGAAGCACGTTCCCGACCATATTGGATATTTGGATATTCCGGCGTTTGAACGGACGCTGTGGCACCACCGTCCGATAACGGATATTTGGAACATCGGGAGAGGAATAGCCTTCCGGTTGGAAAAATACGGTATTTACGACCTTTACGGCGTCGCCCATTGCGACGAACGGCTTTTGTATAAAGAGTTTGGTGTCAATGCGGAGTTTCTGATCGACCACTCGCACGGGCGGGAACCGTGCGAAATCAGGGATATTCACGCTTATAAATCCAAGACGAACTCCATATCGAACAGTCAAATCCTGTTTTCCGATTACACGTTTGAAGACGCTCTGATTTGCCTGAAAGAAATGGTCGATATGCTTTCCCTCGAACTGATTGAAAAGCATATGGTCGCTTCCGGCATCGCTCTGGGGGTTGGATATTCCCGCGATGTCGCGCCGTCAACCGGCGGCTCGGAGCGGCTGTCCGAACAGACGTCCTCTTATGATAAGCTCGTCAAAGAGTTTGAAAGCATTTATCGCCGAACGACGCGCCGGACAGCCCCCATTCGCAAGCTGTCGATCGCTTTCACGAACATCGTTGACGAAGATCACGCGACATTACAGCCGGACTTGTTCTCCCAAAGGAGAGAAGACGAGAAAGAGCGCAAAATGCAGGAAGCTGTTTTAGCGATCAGGCAAAAATTCGGAAAGAACGCTTTGCTTCGGGGAATGAGTTATACGGAAAAAGCGACGGCGCGTGTCAGAAACAAACTGATCGGAGGACACAATGGCGGCGAGTAAAGAAGAACGGGCGCGTCAATTTCTGCCGTTCAACGCTTTGACAGGGTATTACCAAATGATTTTGGAACGGCAGCGCGTTACCGAACCGAAAAAAGAACTGTCCGAAGACGAAGTGGCGGCTTTGTCGGAAAAATTAAAGAACCTCCGGCGGCACGACCTTGTTTCCGTAACGTATTACGACAAGGACGCTTACATCACAAAGACGGGGTTGATTACTGATATTGACCTTACGTTCCAAACGCTGACGGTCGTGAAAACCAAGATAGCGTTTCAGGACATTTTTGACGTGGAAACACGAAAAGACTTTGCGAAAGGGCTTGAAACGGGATAAGCTGTGCTTCTGTTTATATTTTTAAGGAGTTGCATTATGAACAAAGCAGAATTGGTGGCTGAAATCGCGAAGAACACGGGTTTGACGAAAGTTGATTCCGAAAAAGCGACGGAAGCCTTGTTGAACACGGTTGCCGCGACCTTGAAGAAAGGCGATGAAGTTCGTTTGGTCGGCTTTGGCACGTTCAGCGTCGCCAAACGCGCTGCGACCGAAGGCCGCAATCCGCGCACCGGTGCCACGATCAAGATTCCGGCTTCCAAACAGCCGAAGTTCAAAGCCGGTAAAGGTTTGAAAGACGCGTTGAACTAAAACCGGTTTCAAAAACAGACAAAGGCGTGTCCGTTCGGGCGCGCCTTTTCTTTATGCCTGAACAATATTTCCCATTTTTCCATATTTTTCCCGAACAACGAATCCGGAAAAAGCCGCAGGAATGTTTAACTTTCGGGATAAATTTTCCCATATTTCCGATTTTTCCCTTATTCCGAGGTCAGAAAAGAGGCGTTTTGGGCCTAATTTTTTTGTTAGACAGACTTAAAAACTCATTTTTTTGTTAGACACTTGTTAGACACTTTGTTTTTTTGAGATTAAGACATTTTTCTCGGAAAATAAAAAACCCGCAGTTTCCTGCGGGATTTTAATGGCGCGCCCAGGAGAATTCGAATCCCCAGCCTTCTGATCCGTAGTCAGAT
>DGGW01000002.1:9952-15050 GCA_002393065.1 Alphaproteobacteria bacterium UBA3864
GATCCGTAGTCAGATGCTCTATCCAGTTGAGCTATGGGCGCGGAACGGTTTTTATATAGCGCCGCCTTTCGGATTATGCAAGCATTATTTTTTCAAAAATGCGAAAATTTTTATCATTTGTTAAAAGTCCTTGCTAAATTATAGAATATCGGTGCATTCTGAAAGCGTCTGAAACCTTGATTGCGGCAACGGACGGTTTCCAACTTTATAAGGTACTACCATGGTTCACTTTAAAAGATTTCCCCTTTTTGCAGCAGCGATGCTGATTGCCGGATGTACAACGGAATCGAATCCTTCCGATGATCGAATGGCCGGCGGCTATCCCGCGGCGATGCCCGCAAAGCAGGAAAAAACCGTCCGCAAGAACGCGGAATCGGCGGAACGTTTCTCTTATTCCGGCGATCAAAAACCCTCCGCCGTCAGTGAAACGGTCATCAAAGTCGAAAATTCCGTCAGCGAATTGAAGCAGACCGTCGCGCAGAGCAGAGAAGCTTTCCGCACGTTGAAAGACCAGACGGCCGAACGGGCATCCCGCTATTACGAATTGGTGTCCCGCGTCAACGCGCGTTTGCAGATCGGAACGACTCCGGGCAATCCGGACCTGACGGAAATGTGGAAGCAGGCTTCCGCCGCGCAAACGGAAATGGGCGATAAAATTCAGGAAATGAAGATTTTGAGTTCGGACGTGAACAAGCTTTCGTCGCAGATCACGGCCTTGAACACCAATATCGACAAAACCTTTTCGGTCCCCGGCGCGTCCGAATCCGACCATGAACGATTGAAGATGCTGCAGGACGAAACGGCACTGATCGCCATTTCTCAAAAACGTCTGACGCGCGAAATCGTCGACCAGATCGCCCGCCAGCAACAGGCGTTCAAGAACGAAAGCACGCAGATTTCCTCGCTGGCCGTCGGTATCCGCAACGGCAAGCCGTACAATCCCGAAATGACCGCCGCCGACACGATGTTTGCCGCGCAGGCCCCCGCCACCCCGATGATCATGGAGGACGCGGAGGACGAAGTCGTTCCGGAAGCGCAGATCAACGGCCGTCGTCCGTTGATGGTCATTCGCTTCGAACGCGAAAAGCTCGCTTACGAACGCCCGCTGTATCAGGCCATCAAAGCGGCTTTGGCAAAACGTCCGTCAACGGGATTCGAGCTGGTCGCCGTAACGCCCGCTAAAGCCAAGGACGAAAACAAAGCCCTGAAACGGGTCCAAGCCGTTCACGATTCGCTGATTTCGATGGGTTTGCCCGAAAGCAGGATCTCTGTTTCGAAAATGAGGGCGGCTTCCGCAAAAACGGTCGAAGTCCGGTTGTTCCTCAAATAATTCTGAAGCAGGAGACGTATCACGGAAGGAATAGAGACAAACGCCGACGAAGTGTTTTTAGAAACGTTGCATCGGGCATCGAATGCGCGTAAAGGCGTTTGTGTCTTATTCTTCCGTTATTCGGGGTTGAAAGCCGAAAGCAAGAATACCGTTTCCGCCATGACACTCGCCAACGAACTGAAACTGGTGGCGGAGGACGGTGACAGTTCCATAACCATATATATATTATCGACATCGGACATTTTCGTCGTCGGGCGGGATTTGTCGCTGAAGACAATTGAAGATATGGAACGGGCGGCACGGCGGCTGTTCTTGGCGACGGAAGACGAAGTTAATCTTCATGGCGGTTTTGTCCGGCGCTTCTTTTTGGAACGCGATTATTCGCGCCTGATGTTCCTGATGGAAAAGCTGTCGGCCAATGCCGAAAAAGCGCGTGCCGAAGAACAAAAACGCATCAGGGGTGCTTTGCTTGTCCCGCAATATCTGGACGCCATTCTTCGCAACATCAATAATTTCAACATTATTAAACTGATCCGCAGACAAGAAGCCGTCCAGATTTCCGCAAAGGGTATGCAAAGCCTGTTTTTCGAATACTTTACGTCGATGGTCGATTTGAAAAGGGCCATCGCGCCGGACGTGGACGTTTTGTCGAACCGCTGGCTTTTCAGGTATTTAAGCGAAACTTTGGATTTGCGTATGCTCGGGATATCGCAGGATTTGTACGCCCATACGCCCAACGTCATTTCGCTGAATCTGAATTTGTCGTCGTTGTTTACGACGGAATTCGATTCTTTTTTGAAAAATCTGCCGCCGGAAATGAAAATCGTTGCCGAAATCCAGCTGACGGATGTTTTTCAGAACATCAGAAACTTTCAAACGGCCTGCACGACTTTGCATGAACGGGGGCATCGGATTCTGATTGACGGGCTTTCCGTGGCGGGGACGACGTTTCTGGATTTCAATCAGTTTGATGTCGATTATGTCAAATTGACGATTCCCCGTCTCGATTCCGAAGAGGATGTTTTGCGAACGAACGCTTTCGCTCTGGAATACGATCCGAACAAGATTATTTTGATGAGGGTCGAAAGCGAAGAGGCGATCAGATGGGGATTGCTTCGCGGTATTACGAAGTTTCAAGGGTATTTTATCGATTCCGTCGTGGCCAATCTGTGCCGCGGCCGATGCCCGAACAGGGCGAATTGCACGATGCCGCAGTGCGCGGCGTGCAAGGCGCGTATCGTCGGCGCTTTGCGCGAACACTGTCAGCATCAGGACCGTTTGGATGTCGCGTTTGAAAAAAGTATGGCGAGGCCGTCATGATTTCACAAGAAATGCAGTTCCAGGCCTATATATCCAAACCGATACAACTTAAGAAGTTGGTGAACGTTCTGCAATTGAAACTGTCATTGCTGGACGAAGCTTCGCGAACGAATGCGGTCATGATGACGATTTTGAAGTCCTTTAACGAAGTTCTTCAGATCCACGGCAAAGCCTTTTCCTTTAGAAACGGCGATATTTTTATCGTCTATTCTCCCAGAATCAAAGATCGGGAAATGGCGGCTCTCGTTATCCGGTCGACGCTTCTGTTTGCAGACAAACTCGGCAATCCCGATTCTTTTCAGCGTAAGTTCTCTTTGCCGAAAGAAAAGGACAATTTGCTGTGGGAGGTTTCCCGCATTTCGAAAATGGATTTGTCCGAATCCGCCGATTTTGCTCCGGCTTTCTTTAAACCGGCGCAGGAAGTCGGGAAAATCGAACTGACGCCGATGTTGCTGGCCCGTGTTACTGCCGTTTTGCAGAAAACGGAGTTTTCCAGTTTGATCCGCCGTCAAAAGGTATGCGTTTGTCTGGACGGCGTCGCGCCGCAACCGATGTTTGAAGAGGTGTTCGTTTCGATCGCCGAGCTTGGACGGCGGTTGTTGCCGGAAGTTTCCCTGACGGCGACGCCGTGGCTTTTTCAGGATCTGACCGAAACGTTGGACAAGCGCGTTTTGACGACGGTTTCGTATCATGACGACAACGCGTTCAGACAGGATTTTTCGTTAAACCTGAACATATCAAGCATCCTTTCCCGTGAGTTTGAAGAATTTGACGCCAGAATTTTGCCCGATATGCGAAGCTCCATCATTTTCGAACTTCAACCCATCGATATCGTCAGCGATTTCAATTTGTACATAAAAGCCAGAGACCTCGCCCACGAACGCGGCTACAAGATTTGTATAGACAATGTTTCGGCGCAAACGATTCCTTTTATCGACCGCGAACGCTTCGGCGCCGATTTCATCAAACTTGTCTGGAACGCCTCTCTGCCGTCTTTTCTGCAGGATAATCCGGAGCTGAAGGAAAAAATCATGCGGCAAGGGATGAATCGGACGATTTTAAGCCGTGTCGATGACGTGCACGCGCTGAATTTTGCGAAAGAAACGGGAATCAATTTGATGCAGGGGCTCTATTTGCAGTCTCTTTTACACAGCAAAAGCTACTGAAACGGAGAACCGTATGAAACATGCGATCGCGGGCGACGATTTCCAAACCGTTGAATTTTCTTTGGATCCGAACGAGTTTGCCGTGTCCGAACCGGGAGCGATGATCTATAAGACCGCCGGAGTCGCGCTGTCTTCGTCGTTCGGCGGCCGACAGAACAAAGGGCTGGTGGGATCCGTTCTGGGCGCCGGCAAACGGATGCTGACGGGCGAAAGCTGGTTCGTATCGTATTGGAAAAACGAAACGAATCAAAAACAAACGGTGGCTTTCGCGTCGTCGATTCCGGGAAAAATCGTTCCGCTCGACCTGTCCCGCACCGATATCGTTTGCCGGAAGGATTCGTTTTTATGCGCGGATTCGGATGTGGCGGTAAGCGTCTTTTTTCAAAAGAAGGTCATGACGACCCTGTTCGGCGGCGCGGGATTCATGATGCAGAAATTATCCGGTTCCGGTACGGCCTTTATCGCCGCCGGCGGCTCGTACCGCGAATTTGAATTGCGCCCCGGCGAACGGTTCCAATGCGACGCGGGCTGTTTGCTGGCGTTCGAATCGGGCGTCGATTTCCGGTTGGAAAGCGCCGGTTCGCTGAAAGGCGCGCTGTTCGGCGGCGAAGGTTTGTTCTTTGCCGATTTCGTCGGTCCGGGGCGGGTGTGGGTGCAATCAATGCCGGTCGTCCGGCTTGCGGCGAAAATGGGAACGTTTCTCCGCACTCGCCGCTGACGGATATTTTTTCTTTTTTTCGAAAAGATAGGTGTTGACAAACCGCCGATTTTCTGCGTATAAAAGGTTTCCTTTTACAGACAAAAGTGTCTGGATGTTGAATAGAAAATGGTGGTAAAAATGTTCGCAGTTATCAAAACAGGCGGCAAGCAGTACAAAGTCGCAAAAGACGACGTCATCATCGTTGAAAAGCTCAATGCGGATGTCGGTTCTACTGTGACATTCGACAAGGTGCTTGCTTTGGGTGAAAAAATCGGGACCCCGATGATCGAAGGCGCCAAGGTTTCCGCCAAGGTCGTCAAACAGACCCGCGACGATACCGTTCTTGTTTTCAAGAAAAAGCGTCGTCAGGGCTATCGCCGTAAAAACGGCCATCGTCAGTATATCACGATCGTCAAGATTACCGATATCGCCGAATAATTCAGGTAGGAGATTAAGCTATGGCTCATAAGAAAGCAGGCGGCAGCACCAGAAACGGACGCGACTCCGAAGGTCGTCGTTTGGGTTTGAAGAAATCCGGCGGTCAGGCCGTCGTTCCGGGCAATATCATCGTCCGTCAGCGCG
>DGGW01000031.1 GCA_002393065.1 Alphaproteobacteria bacterium UBA3864
CGTTCCGAAACGCATCGCCGCGCGAAAATCGCCGAGAAACAGCACGGGACGGTCGCGTTCCTCCCGATAAAGCTTTGTGTAAGTCTTTCCCGTTCTGGCGGTCACGCGCCAATCGATCAAACGGATATCGTCGCCCTGATGATAAGGGCGCACTTCGTCAAATTCCATTCCGCGTCCGCGAAACGGGGAACGGTGCAAGCCAATTCCTTCGGAACGGGAAAATCCCGTCGTTTCAAAGGATAACAGGCGGACATAGCGCTTCATCGCAACCAGATCGGATAACGTAACGCCGATGCCGGAAGACGTTTTTTCCGGCGTCGTGTTTTTTATCAATGTCGCGATTTTTCCGAACATTACGGCAAAGGCACTCTGGCCAGCAGGAGGTCGATGAAAGCGTCGGGCGTCAAACCTTCCGCTTCCGCTTCAAAGCTCAAAATCAAGCGATGGCGCAAAACGTCGTGAACGATGGCGTGAATATCGTCGGGAAGAACGAAATCGCGACCTTCCAGCCACGCTTTGGCGCGGGCGCAACGGTCCAACGCGATTGTGCCGCGCGGGCTGGCGCCGAAAGCGACCCAGCGTTTGAACCGTTCGTCGTATCTTTCCGGACGGCGCGTCGCTATCACCAGTTGGACGATGTATTCTTCCAAATCGGCGGAAAGGTGGACGTTCAAGGCTTCCCGCCGCGCCGCGAACACGCGGCTTTGAGGCATGACTTCAATCGGACCGGACGGCGCGTCCGCCAACGCTTCGCCCCGAACGATACGCAATATTTGCCGTTCCGCCGACGCGTCGGGCTGACCGATTTTGACAAACATCAGAAAGCGGTCGAGCTGCGCTTCGGGCAAAGGATACGTCCCTTCCTGCTCTATCGGGTTCTGCGTCGCCATCACCATGAACAGCGGCGGCAAGCGATAAGTCTGACCGCCGACGGTAACTTGACGTTCGGCCATGGCTTCCAACAAAGCGGACTGCACTTTCGCGGGCGCGCGGTTGATTTCGTCGGCCAAAATCAAATTATGAAAAATCGGTCCCGGCTGGAATTTGAAATCCCCCGTTTCCGGACGGTAGATGTCGCTTCCCGTAATATCGGACGGCAACAGATCCGGCGTGAATTGAATACGTTGATCATCGCCTTCGATCGCTTCGGAAAGCTTTTTGATCGCTTTCGTTTTCGCTAAACCGGGGGCCCCTTCGACCAACAGATGCCCGTCCGCCAGCAAAGCGATCAACAACCGATCGACCAAATCGCTCTGCCCGACGATACAGGAATTCATATATTCCCGCAAACGGGAAAAGCTTGTACGGGCCATCGAATTTTCAACATTTCCAGTCATTGTCAAAACTCCTTGAACAACCAGAGCTTACACGAATTTTCATCCGAAAAAAAGTATGCTTTATTATACGGAGCGCCGCATACAAATCAAGAGGGCCGCGCCGTTCAGGAAAAAGAAAAGCGGCGCGCCCGTCAGCGTTCCCGCAACGGGATTGAGCAAGATTCCCGCCCCCGTCAGCAGGAAAAACAGCACTTCCGGTTTGCCGTATCCTCTTTTTTCGCAGTCCCTCAACAAAAAGGCGGCGGCGGCGGCAAACAGCGCGTAATCGCCGAATTCGGCGAAAGGCGTAACGAACAGAAACGCGGCGCAGACATAAGCGTTTTGCACGTCTTCGGAAACGATGCGCCTGCGAAACAGAACGACGGCGCCGTAAATGACAAGCGCGGCGATGATCGCTTGGAAAACGACGGAAAAGGCGAAATTTCCTCCGGAACAGGCGGACAATCCGGCAACCGATTGAAAACGACACGGTATTTCCTTCAGCGTCAAAGAAGCGTTCTTCAACACATCGCCGAAAACGGCAACGCCGTAGCGGGAACACGCGGCAAACAAAAGAAGCCCGCCCGTCGTCAGCAGTGAAAAAAGAGCTTTCTTCCGTCGTCTGAAAAACAATACGCCGGCGGCGGAAAGGAACAAAACGGGGCAAAAAGTCGTAACGGCCCCAAGCAATCCCGCCGTTTTCGGACGACTTTCCGCCAAAGCGAACAGCAAAACGGCGGAAGACGCGACAAACAAACCGAAAGTGCCGAACGACGCGTTCAAATAAATCGCCGGCAACGCCGCCGTCAGCAAAATCGCGCCGATCAGCGGAAATATGGAATACATGGCGACCGAAAAAAAGAAAATCCCGCTCTGCAATAAAGACTCGTAAAATTGGGGATAGCTCATTTGGAGGAACGGAACGAAAAGGAACGAAGCGACGGGCGAACCAACGGACGAAAAAAATCTTTTCACGCCGGTCTGTTCGGCGATATAAGCGGATTGACGTTCCGGATCGTACGCCCGGTCGGAATTCTCTTCCAAAAGCCTGAACGCTGCGTAATCACCGGCCAAATCCTCTCCGACGATACGGAAGGAATCCTCTTTGTTTCTGGGGACGCCTTTGCTGTCATAGGCGGAAGAATGAAGAGCCGTAGCGTAAAGGGCGCACCATCCGAAAAGAAGAAGCAGCAATCCTTGAATAACGCGTTTTTCCGTACTCATCGTATCCTCGTTGACTTATCCGAAAGGAGTGTAGATTATTTCGTCAGTTTACGCAACAGATTAAAAATAATCCGCAACATACTTAAAACAAACGAAAAAGCTCCGCCGAAGCGGAGCTTTTTCGTATGATGCCGTTAACGGATGCGCTTTTCGGCGAGCCGACGGAAAGCGGCGAATTTCGCCAGACTTTCGTTTTTGCCTTCTTCCTTATCCTTGTTTTGTTTGATCGCTTGGATAATGGCGGCTTTATCTTTCTTGACGGCCGGTTTTCTCATTTCGGAAACGCGCGGTTTGATGGTGTTCGGGCGGGTTTCGATGCCGTCCAAAGCCTTCGCGTCGTCCAAACCGGTCAGTTCCTTGCGGAATTCAAAGAACTTTTTCATCTGTTCCATCGTAAATTCGGAAACGTTGATGTATTTTCCCGAATTCAGGATCTTCGCATCGTCTTTGAAATAGTTGCCGTCCTTCGTCCAGCAGATTTCCGCAATCGTTTTTTCGGCGGAAATCGAACGGTCGAACGTCATTTCAACGCCCTTGCCGTGCGCGATGTTGTTCAGTTCCTGCTGCATCGGTTCCAACAGATAGCCTTCTTCATACACGGATTTCGTGCCGAGCTGGTCGTACCACGCTTTGAACGTGTCGGTCAGCAGATTGTGTCCCATCTGCGCGTCGTTCTTAATCAGCGCTTTCGAAAAGCCCTGCGCGATTTCCGGATAGTACTTATAGAACTGTTCCTTCGGTCCTTTATCACCCATACGGAACATTTCTTCGCACGCGGAAGACGCATACGCCTGCGCGTCGGCTTCCATGGCGCGCATATAGATCAGGTTCGTTTTGACGTCCCACTTGGATTCGCTCAGATCCTCGGCGCGGACGAACTGTCCGGCGTGGCGGCATTCATGGCACATCGTCCCGATCAGCTTTTCATCGGGGAAATTCGGGTTCAGCGCGATTCGTTTGTGTTCGGGATCGGCGAAACCGAAAGCGCGATGCTTGCCGCGGATGAAATTGAAATGATATCCGTTGTCGGCGGCGATTTGCAAAGTTTCCAGACCGAGCGGGCTTTTCGCCAGACGGTTGATCATGGAAATCATGCGCGGGCGATCTTTTTTCGGGCAAAAACGCAAATCGACGTCCACGGCGGGCTTTTCGTCCGCGTAAACCTTCGGCTGTTCCGCTTCCTTGGGAGCGAAGACTTCTTTCAACGCCATTTTTCAATCCTCTTTCAAATTTTAAAATCAGCGGCAAATCGCGGCATTACGGGCCAGAACCAACGCCGCTTTGTCTTTCTTTTGAGCGGTATTCTTGCCGTATTTTTCTTTCGCGGCAAGAATCTTGTTCCACTTGTCGATCGTTCCGCCCATCGACATCGTTTCGCCGACATCGCCGCGGGGCTTGCCCATTTCCGGCAAACGGCGCTTGAACGCGTCGGGATGCGTCGGCATGGATTCGACGGATTTGTCCGGTTCGATTCCCATTCTTTCCTTACGGATGGCAAAGAAATCCGCGGCGTCCTTTTTGGTGCGTTCGCCGATGCTCAAAAAGCGTTCGCCATCCAGAAAATCGGGGCTTTCGCCGGCCAGATAGTTGCCGTTCTTCGTCCAGCCCACTTTTTCGACGACCGTTTTGGAATCGACGCTTTCGGCGAACGTGTAGACTTCGGCTTCTTTGCCGTTCTTGGCATAAGCGTCCAGCGAATCGTGCATCGGGTCAATGATGTAGCCTTCTTCGTAATTCTGCTTTGTTCCAGTCTGATCGTACCAACCCTTGAACGTGCCGGCGACGACTTTGTCGCTCATGACGCCGTTTTCGGCCGCCAAAGCTTCTTCGTAAGCTTTGTAAATGGGCGGATAGAATTTGGCGAACGTCGCCAACGGGCCTTTATCGCCCTGCATTTCCAGTTCCTTGCACGCTTTGACGGCATAGGCCTGCGCGTCGGCTTCCTTGGCGCGGGAATAGCGGATGATGGACGCGACGTCCAATTTGTCGCGGTCGGGAATGTCGGCCATACGGACGCCCTGCCCCGCATGACGGGATTCATGGCAAAGGGTGCTGACCAGCTTGTCGTCGGAAGCCATCGGTCCCAGACCGATGCAGTTCATTCCGCCGAAACAGCAGCCGAAGCAGTTGGTTTTCGCGTCCAAAAAGCCGTACTTGTATCCGGCTTTGGCGGCGATTTCCAGCGTTTCGCGACCGGCTTCGGATTTGGCCAGACGGTTGATGATGCGGATCATGCGGGGACGTTCTTCTTCCGTGCACAACGAAATGTCGACGTCGACCGTCAACTTTTCATTCGGATCGTATACGACGGCCTGATCCGAAGATCTGAAAATCCTTGAAAGCTTATCTTTTATTCCCATTTGTCATTATTCCCCTAAAATAAGACAGTTGTCGTCTTTCGGCAAAATGGTACAAAACGAGATTTTTTTTGTCAATAATTTTTGACGTATTTTTTCGAAAAAAAACGAGTTTTACATCAGGTCGAGCGCGACTTTAGCCTCATCCGTCATGCGTTCCGTCCCCCAGGCGGGTTCCCACACAAGCTTGACGGTAACCTTTCCCGTTCCGTCCAAAGCGGCGACGGCTTCGGCGACCTGATTCGGCATGACGCCGGCGACGGGGCACGACGGCGCGGTCACGGTCATATCGATTTCGACGTCGCCGTTTTCCAGCTTGTCCAGTCTGTAAATCAGTCCCAGATCGTACACGTTCATCATGATTTCGGGGTCGGACACCGTTCGAACGGCCGCGATGATCTCATCGACGGTAGCCTGTTTCGCCCCGTCCGCAAGGGGTTCGCCCTTTTCGACGACGTAATCGTCGCCGTAGTTGACGGTCGGCCCTTCGGATGCGGGGATACCGCCCCACAGCAGGTTTTCCAGATCGTCCCATTCGGAATTCGGCGTCTTTTCCTCTTGTTCCTTTGCGGATTCGGCCGCCGCCGGCGCGCCGGCGATCGGGATTTCGATCGTTCCCGTGAAATTTGCCAGCTTTTTGATTTCATCTTCGGTCAAAGCGGGCAAAGAAACAGCGGTCTCCGCCGTTCCGGAGGCCGCTTTGCCGTTGTTTTCCTTTTTTTCTGTCATTGACCTGCTCCGCGAAAAAGACTGTTGCTGTTATACAACGGTTTGATTTTTTTTCAACAGTCTTTTCCCGTCCGGACGACGTTATTTCATGGAGCCGTTCGACGTTTTTTTGATTTTGCCCGCGGACATTTTACCCGAAACCGAGGATTTCTTTTCGATGCGGGATTCGGACACTTTGCTTTTTTCCGTCATCATGTCCGACGTTTCGTCCATGTCGGAAACCGGCTTGCCGACACAGGAACCGTTGGTTTTGGGCATATCCTTCTTTTTCATCATTGGCGTTACTCCTGTTAAAAAATTAAGCGAAAAACCGCTTAACTTTGTGGAGCGCGGCAACGAGTTTTTCAATATCTTCAAGCGTATTATAAACGCCGAGCGAGGCCCTGACGGACACGGATATACCGAACCGTTCGTGCAAAGGCTGGGCGCAATGATGCCCCGTACGGACGCAGATTCCTTCCTGATCAAGGATCATCGCGATATCCTGCGGGTGCGCGAAATCCGACACGAAGCTGACGACCCCCGCTTTGTCCGGCGCCGTTCCGATGACGCGGAAACCGCCGACGGACAAGACGCCGTCCTGCAAAGCGGCGCAAAGCTCCCTTTCGCGTCCGGCAACGGCGGACATCCCGATTTTCGAAACGTAATCGACGGCGTGCCCCAACCCGACGGCCTGCACGATCGGCGGCGTTCCCGCTTCGAAACGCGCCGGAATGTCCGCCCATTCGCTTTTTTCAAAGCTGACGGACCTGATCATATCCCCGCCGCCCCTGAACGGATTTGTCTTTTCCAAAACGGCGGCTCTGCCATACAGGACGCCGATTCCCGTCGGGCCGTAAAGCTTGTGGCCGGAAAAAGCGTAAAAATCGCAACCGATGTCTTGCATATCGACGGGCAGATGCGTCGCCCCCTGGCATCCGTCGATCAGCACCGCCGCGCCGGCCTTGTGCGCCGCCGCCGTTATCGCTTTAACGGGAAAAACGGAACCGAGTACGTTCGACACATGCATAACGGCGACCAGCTTCGTTTTGTCCGACAACATCCGTTCGTAAGCGGCGAAGTCGAACTCCCCGCGGTCTGACACGGGAACGACCTTGATCGTAAAACCTTTGCGTTCCCGCAACAGCTGCCACGGAACGATGTTCGAATGGTGTTCGGCTTGCGATAAAATGACTTCATCGCCCGCCGAAAGGTGTTGGGCTCCCCATGAAAAAGCGACCGTGTTGATCGAATCCGTCGCGCCGCTTGTAAAAACAATTTCCTTTGAATCGGCGGCGTTGATAAAGCGGCGGACCTTTTCCCGCGATTCTTCGTAGGCCGTCGTCGCCCGTTCGGACAGTTCGTAAAGCCCGCGGTGAACGTTCGCATAGGATGTTTCATAAAACGTCCTCATTGCGTCCAGAACCTGACGCGGCTTCTGCGCCGACGCCGCCGAATCGAGGAAAACCAAAGGCTTGCCGTGCGCCGTCAGACTCATCGCCGGAAAATCGGCGCGAACGGTATCAACGTCAAAACTCATAATCCGATCCTTTCCGCGGTCTGCGCTTCCCAATCCGAACGCAGGGCTTCGTCCCTGATACCGTCAAGAACCTCGTTCAGGAACGCCGTCGTCAGCAATCGCCGGGCTTCGCTTTCGTCCAGTCCGCGGGCGCGCATATAGTACAGCTGTTCCGCGTTTAACGAGCCGACGGCCGAACCGTGCGCGCATTTGACGTCGTCGGCGTAGATTTCCAGCCGCGGCACGGCGGCGATTTCGCAGTCGCGCGACAACAGCAAAGCGCGGTGTTGCTGGGAACCGTCGATTTCCTTTTTGTCGTAAGGAATCAGGATCCGGCCTTCAAACGACGCCTTCGCGCGGCCGTTCGCGGCGCCTTTGACCAGCTGGCGGGAAACGGTCTTGTCCGCGTTATGCGTAAAATCGGTTTGCAGGGACAAAACCTCGTCGTCCGTCGCGGCGTAAACGACATCGCTTCGGCAAACGGCCCCTTCCCCCGCCAGATCGGCCGCGATCCGCAGCTTTCCGGTACCGAGGGCAAGTGTTATCAGCGTATAGGAAGCGCCGGCGTCCAAACGGACGGTCAGCGCGTTTTCGGCGTCTTCGGCCAGTCGGTAATGCGTCAAAGAGGCTCCCTTGCCGACGGAAACGACGGTTTCGGCGGACAGAACCGTTTCGACCAGAGTTTTCGTTTCGCGTTCGGCGACATCGACAACCGTTCGCTTTTCGGTGTTTTGTGTCATTTACGCCTCTTTGTAAAAACGGGAAAAGCCGTTCTTTTCCACTTCGTCCATCAGCTCCGTCCCGCCGTTCGCGACGACACGGCCGCCGACCAAAATATGCACGAAGTCGGGTTTAATCTGTTCGCGCAGGAAGCCGATGTTGTGCGAAATCACAAAGAACGTCCGTTCGGGGCCGCGCATGATTTGAACGCCCGCGCCGGCGACTTTCACCGCGTCGACGTCCAGTCCGGCGTCCATCTCGTCCAGAATGCAGAAGTCCGGTTCCAGCACGGCCATCTGCAGATTTTCCATCCGCTTCTTTTCGCCGCCCGAAAAACCGACATTAACGGGACGCTTGAGCATTTCTTCTGAAATATCAAACGCTTTTGCACGAATCTTCAACCTTTTTATAAAGGAAACAGCGTCCATTTCGGACAAGCCGGCGGCACGTCGGCGGGCGTTCAGCGCGTATTTCATGAACGTCGTCATCGTAACGCCGGGGATTTCGACCGGCCGCTGGAACGCCATAAAGATTCCGTCGCAGGCCCGTTCCTCGATGCTTTCGGCCAGCAGGTCTTTCCCCTTGAAAGTCACGGAACCGCCGGTCACCTCGTACATCGGATCGCCGCACAGCACGTTCGATAGCGTGCTTTTGCCCGATCCGTTCGGCCCCATTAAAACGTGGATTTCGCCCTTGCCGACAGATAAAGACAGCCCCTTCAGGATTTCCTTTTCCCCGACCTTTGCGGATAAATCTTTGATTTCGAGCCAAGCTGACATTTTAAAAACACTCCCTTGAAATTTTATCCGACGCTGCCTTCAAGCGATACGGCGACCAGGCGGGTGGCCTCTATCGCGAATTCCATCGGCAGTTTTTGCATGACGTCCTTGCAGAACCCGTTGACGATCAGCGAAACGGATTCTTCGGCGCTTAATCCGCGCTGGCGGCAATAATAGAGCTGTTCGTCGCTGATTTTCGACGTTGTCGCTTCGTGTTCGACGGACGCCGTCGGATTCGCGCTGACCATGTTCGGCAACGTGTGCGCCCCGCATGAACCGCCGATGAGCAGGCTGTCGCATTGCGAGAAGTTGCGCGCGTTTTCCGCCCCCTTCCCCATCCGGACGAGCCCTCTGTACGTGTTTTGCGAATGACCGGCGGAAATGCCCTTCGACACGATGGTCGACGTCGTTCCGCGGCCGAGGTGGATCATCTTGGTTCCGGTGTCCGCCTGCTGGTAATTGTTCGTAATGGCGACAGAGTAGAACTCGCCGCGGGAATTGTCGCCCGCCAGAACGCAGGACGGATACTTCCACGTCAGCGCCGACCCCGTTTCGACCTGCGTCCACGACAGTTTGGCGTTGACGCCCTTGCACAAGCCGCGCTTCGTCACAAAGTTGTAGATGCCGCCTTTGCCGTTCTTGTCGCCGGGATACCAGTTCTGCACCGTCGAATACTTGACTTCGGCGTTGTTCATCACGACGATTTCGACGATGGCGGCGTGGAGCTGGTTTTCGTCGCGTTGCGGCGCCGTGCAGCCTTCCAGATAGCTGACGTAGGAATCGTCGTCCGCGATGATGAGCGTCCGTTCGAACTGCCCCGTTTTTTGTGCGTTGATGCGGAAATAAGTCGACAATTCCATCGGACAGCGGACGCCTTTCGGGATATAAACGAACGTGCCGTCCGAAAAAACGGCGGCGTTCAGACAGGCGAAAAAGTTGTCCGTGTACGGGACGACGGAGCCCAGAAAGCGCCGGACCAGATCGGGATGGAGCTGTACGGCTTCGGAAATCGAACAAAACACGATGCCCTTTTCGGCCAGCTTTTCGCGAAACGTCGTCGCGACGGAAACGCTATCGAAAACGGCATCGACGGCAACGCCCGCCAAAGCCGCCCGTTCCTGCAGCGGAACGCCCAGCTTGTCGTACGTTTTCAGCAATTCGGGATCGACGTCCTCCAGCTTTTTCGGGGCGGTCGCCGTTTTCGGCGCAGAATAATAGTAAATATCCTGATAATCAATGGGATCGTAAGCGATCATTCCCCAATGCGGTTCGGCCATCGTTAACCAGTGCCGGTACGCTTTCAGGCGAAATTCCGTCAGCCAGTCGGGTTCGTTTTTCTTGGCCGATATGAAACGGATAACGTCTTCGCTCAACCCCTTTGGCGCCGTTTCCGACGCCACGTTCGTCGTAAAGCCGTATTTGTAGGTATCCGATACCGCGTCGCGAACGGAAAGCTTTTCTTCCGCCATCGTTTTCATCCCCTGTCTGTCAAAGTGCTTTTCCTTATACAACGTCCGCGCCGAAATTCAAAGAATCTTTATTTAGAACCTATAAAATATTTGTATAAAGAATCCGAATAAGGTAAAATTTTGTCAAGATTTTCAAAAGCAGGGTGACCCATGATAATTGCTGTTGCGTGTTTGAGCCTTATCGCCGCCGTTCTGGCGTTCAAACTTTTCACAATCAATGCGGCAAACAAAGAACTGACGGAAAAAATCGTTTCTTCGCGAAACGAGCTGTTGAAAACAAAAAAAGAGCTCGAGGATCTGACGAAGGAACATAACAGGAAGTTCGATCCGTATTCGTCCGAAACGACGAAAAGCCTGATTTTAAGCATCGACAAAGACGGGAATATCCTGTCCCTGAACGATTACGCCGTTGAATTTTTCGGTTACGATTCCGCCGAAGAGCTGGTCGGCAGGAACGTCATCGGTCTGCTCGTCCCGCCGAAGGATTCGCGCGGACAAAACATGACGAATATCATCGAACGCATCAAGAGCAATCCGCGCCTGTACGTCGATCACGAAAACGAAAATATCTGCAAGGACGGCCGCAAAGTCTGGATTTCCTGGACGAATCGCATCGTTTACGACAAGGACGGCAATCTGGCGGAAATCCGCGCCGTCGGATTCGACATCACTCCCCGCAAGGAATTGGAGGAGGAATTGCGGCAAATGACCGTCATCGACCCCGTGACCGGCGTTCTGAATCGTCGCCAGTTCCTTGAAGACGGCGCAAAGGAAATGAAGCGCGCCGTTCGCTACAACCGCGATTTATCCATTATTCTGATGACGATCGACCGCTTTGACGCGTTGAACAGCGAACACGGTTCGTCGTTCGGGGACGAAGCCGTCAGAGTCGCCGTAACGGCTTGTCAGAATTCGACTCGCGATTCCGATTACCTCGGCCGATTGGCGGACATCGAATTTGCTCTGCTGTTGCCGGAAACGCCACTGAACGGCGCGCGCATCGTCGCCGAACGCATCCGCGACAGCGTGATGAAATCGGATCTGACCGTCAACGGCGTTACGATCGCCGTTACGACAAGCCTGAGCATCGCCGCCCGCATACCGTCGGACGGCAACGTCGAAACCGTTTTGCTCCGCGCTTTCAACGCCCTGCGTTCCAGCAAAGATCGTCAAAACCACATCGCCGTCGCGGAAGCCCCCGCGGAATGACGCCGCCGTTTTATTGAACGGTCGGACGGACACGGACATAAAGAAAACCCCGTCGGAAAACCGGCGGGGTTTTTGATAAGCTTGTTTTCGAAATCAGCGACCGCGCGCCGCCAACAGGCGTTTCGCCATGATCGCTTTTTTCGCCATGTCCGCGCGTTCGCACAACGCGTCTTCGCGGGGCTTTTCGCCGATATGCGGACGATTGCGCGGCATACTGTTCGGACGGACGGGAAGATCCTTGATCGACTTGTCCGGTTCCATGCCGGTCAGTTCCTTGCGCATACGGAAGAAATCGTTGAAGTCTTCCATCGTCGCCTGCGCGACGTCGAGGAATTTGCCCGATTCCAAACGCTTCGGATCGTTGACGTAGTAGTTGCCGTTCTTCGTCCATCCGGCCATCGCGACGGCTTCTTCGGCGCCCATCGACTGCTTGTTGTAGAACAAGGTCGGCTTTTTGCCCTGCTGAAGGTCGTAGATTTCCTTCGTCATCGGTTCGATCTGATACGCTTCTTCGTACACCGTTTTGGTGCGGAGCTGATCGTACCAGCCTTCGAACGTCGCCGTCATCACGTTGTGATTGACCTTACCTTCTTTCTGATACGCGGTATCGAAAGCCTTTTCGATTTCCGGATAGCGCTTTTTAAAGGTGTCGTACGGTCCCGTTTCGCCCTGCAAAGCGAGTTCTTTGCAAGCGGTGATGCCATAGGTTTGAGCATCGGCTTCCATCGCGCGGAAAACGATCAGTTCGGATTTGACGTCCATGACGCCCTGCGCTTCGTGCGCGCCGCGGACGAACTGTCCGGCATGGCGGCATTCGTGGCACAGCGTTCCGATCAGCTTGTCGTCGCTTTCGTTTTCGTTCAGGCGAACCCAATGTCCCGCTTCGTCGCAAGCGCCGCAGCAACGGACGCCTTTATCGAAAAAGCTGAATTTGAACCCGTTTTCCGCCGCGATCTGCAACGTTTCCAAACCGCACGGGCTTTTCGCCAGACGGTTGACCAAAGCGATCATGCGCGGCTGATGTTCCGGTTTACATTCCGTCATGTCGATATCGACGACGGGTTTCGCGTTCTTATCGTAAACAGGGGCTTCCTTCGGTAACAAAGCTTCTTTCAAGGACATTTTTTCATTTTCCTTTCGCTGTATTTTTTACTGGCAGGAATGATACTTTGTTTTTCAGAAAAAGAAAAGCTTTTTCGTCTATTTTTTTGAATAAAAATAAAGGGCCCTCCGAAGAAGGCCCTTTTACAAGGAGAAAAAAATGTTAAGTCAGCGCAGATTCCTGCCGGCTGTCCTGCGAAGTATCGAAAAAATGCGGGATTTTTTTGCAGAAACGTCCGAATCGTTCAGATTTTCCGGATCGCGGACGGGCAGATTCTTGTACGACGTATCCGGTTTCATGCCGAAACGTTTTTCGCGCGATTTGAAAAACCGATCCGCGACATTGACCGTTTCGGCGCAAACAGACAGCTTTTCCGGCGACTCGAGCACGTCAGGCTTGTCCGCCCAATAACATTTTCCGGCGGAGTCTTTGCAGAAACGGCCGACGATTTCAGCGGAAGAGATTTTGCCGTCATAAGGCAGACCGTATTCTTCCCTGTTGTCAAGAGCGTCGTTCATCACGTCTTGGACATAACCTTCCTCATAGCCTTCGACCATATAGGTGTCTTTGTACCATCCGTTGAAAGCGCCCTGAAGCATCGGCGTGGTGATTTCGCCCTTTCCGGCGCCGGAAGAAGCGGCACCGTTCATCAATCCGAAAGAAATATCGCGCGAATCCTTCGCAAAAGCCTTCCACGGACCGGCGTTTCCGTTCGCGCGGATTTCGTAGCAGGTAGCGGCCGCCGCGGTTTCGGCGTCGGCTTCCATCGCGCGATTGTATTTCAGGTCGTCCTTAAGATTGAAATATCCGAATTCCTCGATCGCGCCGTTCGCGAACTGCTGGGCGTGGCGCGCTTCGTGCGCCAGAGTCGCGATCAGCAGATTGTCGGACATCCGCGGATTGAGCATGATGATCTTGTTTTCTTTTTCGCAAAAACCGCAGCTGCCGGATTGGTTTTCAAAGCCCAGCGTGTATCCGTTGCGGGCGGCTTCCTCCAAAACGGCTTTTCCGAAAGGGGATTTTTCGGCGATGGTGTTGACAAAGGATATCAGCCTCGCCTCTTCCCGTTCGGGATGTTTGGCGTTGGGACGCGGCGCCAGCTTAAAATCAATAAGCAGTTTTTCTTTTTCGTTCGTTTCCGGCGCTTTTTCCGCACCGCCGCGAAAAACAAAATCCAAAAACAGCATGGGTTCCCCCTTTTCCGAATCAAAATTTTGAACAAGTTTACGTTTTAAATCGCTTTCCGTCAAGCTTTTTTGTCCAAATTCGTCGAATAAAAAACGAATTGCCTTTTCCGGCAAAAAGCGGTATCCTGAAAGAGTCGAAAACATTTTGACCGCAAAGGGGGTATGGTATTCTCTTTCTCGAATGAAAGAGTTTTTTCTTGTTTTATCGTGATTGTTCGGGTATCATCCCGCGCAAACGATCGGATTTAACCAAGGGCACCGCCCTCTTTATGAAAGGATTGAAATTAAAATGGTACAAGTCGTCGTTCGTGACAACAATGTGGATCAGGCTCTGAAGGCTCTGAAAAAGAAAATGCAGCGCGAAGGTGTTTTCCGTGAAATGAAACTGCGCCGCAACTTTGAAAAGCCGTCCGAAAAGAAAGCGCGCGAAAAGGCCGAAGCCGTCCGCCGCGCCCGCAAGTTGGAACGCAAGCGCTTGGAACGCGACGGTTTCTGATTCGTCCTCCGTTCAACGAAAAGCCTCCGGTGAAAAGCCGGAGGTTTTTTTTGCCTGATCACGCGGGTTTTCTGACAAAACGCGATCCCTCTTCCCCGACGACGCCGGAAGGTCGAAACCCGCATTTTTCAAGAACGCGCCGGGAAGCTTTGTTATCCGGCGCCGTTTCCGCCTCCACGCGGGTCACGGCGGGTTGCCGCAACGCCCAGTCAACGACCGCGCCGACCGCTTCGGTCGCGTAGCCTTGCCCCTGACGGTCTTCCGAAATTCCGTATCCGATTTCCGTCGCGCCGTCCGTATCGAGCCCCTTAAAGCACAAATCGCCGACGTGCGTTCCGTCTTGCAACTCAATCATCCACATCGCGTACCATTGCCGTTGGTCGGGATGGCGCAAACAGCCATCCAGCATTTCCGAATAAGCCTTTTTGAGTTCGGGATCCGTTTCGGCGGCAATAAAAGCCTCCATTTGCTCTTGCGCGGCGGGATAAATTTTCAGTCGTTTCTATCATTCGGTCCTCCGTTCAATGAAAAACCTTCGTTGAAAAACGGAGTCTTTTACCAGCTTGAAAGAAAATCGTCCCCGTCATGCATAGCCCTTTCTTCGTTTGCACGACGTTCCGTTTCGAATTTTTTGATTTCGCGATTTTCTCCGTCAGATGCGATTTTGCGCTTTCCTTGGCGATACAACCGACTATCCGGATCGTAGACCAGCGACGCCGCTTCCGCAACGGCCGACGCGTATGCCGAAAGGACGGAATCGCTTGAAGCGAACGAATAATCCGACGAAAACAACAGCAGTGACAACAGCCATCCGTAAACGACACGATTCTTCGTCTGCACGGGCGACAGATCCATCTTTTGCCCGATGCTCATGTCCGTCAGCGAAAATGTATACGAGGCCTCGTACGTTCCCCATGTCGGCAAAATCCACAACGTCAGACCGGACAGCAAATAGCTTCCGAACGCGGGATCTTCGGATGTCGTTTTTTCGATTTGCAAAATGAAATCGGCGTCCTGTTTCGACGACGGAATAAAATACTTTTCCAGCTCCTTCCGGATCGGCTTCAGCTCGGCACCTTCCTCAAACGACAAATAAAGCTTCGCCTTTTCGACCGGTTCGGAGACGTCGTATTGCGGATACTTCGTCAAATCGGTAAAACAGCCGGAAAGAAGCAGAACGGCGGCGAACAAAAACGTGCTTTTCATAATCTGTCCCTTTTTCCTGTTACCAAACGGAATCCATATCCGCGTTATCCGCCGGATCGTCGTTTTCCTTTTTGGTTCCGTCGCCGGTCAAGCGCCCCCAGTTCCGCTGTTCGACTTTTTCATACAGCTTGCTTTTCTTGTCATAAACAAGCGAAGCGGCTTCCTCGATGGCGGAAACCATCGCGCGGTCGTCGAAATTTCCGCCAAAGGAAACGTCGGGGAAAACGACGGCCGGAATCATCAGCCAGCCGAAATAAGCTCTGGCCGACACGTTCACATCGGACAGGAAAATCGTTCGTTGATTTTCCGTCCGCTTCAACGTATACGAATACGTCAAGGGCGTTTTGCCGAAAAACGGAACGACGCCCAACGTAAAGCCTGAAAAGAACGCCCACGTCATCGTTCCCCC
>DGGW01000063.1:0-35127 GCA_002393065.1 Alphaproteobacteria bacterium UBA3864
CTGTTCGCGCCGCTGTACCTGTCGAACTATTGCGTCAACGGGTGCGTGTACTGTCCGTACCACGTCAAAAACAAGCACATCCCGCGCAAGAAGCTGACGCAGGAGCAGATACGGCAGGAAGTCATCGCTTTGCAAGACATGGGGCACAAGCGTCTGGCCATCGAAGCCGGCGAAGACCCCGTCAACAACCCGATCGAATACATTTTGGAATCGATCAAAACGATTTATTCCGTCAAGCATAAAAACGGCTCGATCCGCCGCGTCAACGTCAACATCGCCGCGACGACGGTCGAAAACTATCGCAAGCTGGCGGAAGCCGGCATCGGCACGTACATCCTGTTTCAGGAAACGTACAACAAGGAATCTTACGAACGCCTGCATCCGACGGGACCGAAGCACAACTACGCCTATCACACCGAAGCGATGGACCGCGCGATGGAAGGCGGGATCGACGACGTGGGCTTGGGTGTTTTGTACGGCTTGGAAAACTACGCTTACGAATTTGCCGGACAACTGATGCACGCCGAACATCTGGAAGCCGTTCACGGCGTCGGGCCGCACACGATTTCCGTGCCGCGCATCTGCCCCGCCGACGACATCGACCCCGCGTCGTTCAAGGACGCTCTGCCGGACGACATCTTTGTCAAGATCGTCGCGTGCATCCGCGTCGCCGTTCCTTATACGGGTATGATCGTTTCGACCCGCGAAAGCCAGCGCGTCCGCGAACGCGTCCTGCATTTGGGCATTTCGCAGATCAGCGGCGCGTCGTCGACATCCGTCGGCGGCTATGTCGTCCGCGAAACGGAAACGGCGCAATTCGACCGCGCCGACACCCGCACGCTTGATGAAGTCATCAAGTGGCTGATGGACATGGACTACATCCCGAGCTTCTGCACCGCTTGCTACCGCGCCGGACGGACGGGCGACCGCTTTATGGCACTGTGCAAATCGAAGCAGATTTTGAACTGCTGCCACCCGAACGCGCTGATGACGCTGAAGGAGTATCTGGAGGACTACGCGTCCGAGGAAACGAAGAAGGTCGGATACGCGTTGATCGACCGCGAGCTGGAAAAAATCACGAATCCGAAGGTCCGCGACGTTTGCAAGGATCACCTCGACCATATCGCGAAGGGCGAGCGCGATTTCAGATTTTAACGGATTTAAGAAAGAGCCTTTTCGAAGGCTCTTTTTTTTGTTATAATTATAATCTGTTTTTTTAGGGGGAGGAAACCGTGAATATTCTTGAACAGGCTTTCGCGCAGGCGGCTTCAAGGCTTGATCGTATCGGAACGGGCGATTTTCGTGGCGCTTTTCGTACGAAACAAACGGTTCGGATCGAAGAACATCCCGATAAAGACGACCCCGGTAAAGCGCGGACGGAATACGTTTTGCGTTTCGGTCCCGGAAAGGACGATTACCTTGCCGTTGTCGGCAGTGCCAAACATCGCGAGGATTTGCGCGAAATCCTTTCGAAAGTGATTGAAAGCCCCGCTCAACTGAAAAAAATCAAAGATCTTCCTTTGGAAAAACGCCCCGTTCTGGCGATGGAAGCCAGCAGTAATTTTTTGGGGGCTTGCAACGGTGATTTTCTGATCATGTCTCCGATGGCCGGAACGGGATATCGTGCGGCGGGAACCTTCGTTCACGAATTCCAGCATCAGATACAGTTCTCGCAAGGCGAAATGGGCCGCCGCAAGGAAGATATGTCCCTGAAAGAATCTGTTTTGGACGATCGTTTGTGCGAATCCGCGGCGGAAACGGCGTGTTATCAATACCTGTATGAAATGAAAGACAAACATCCGCAAGCGATGGACGCGTACAGGCAGACGTCTTTGCTGGGCGGCTACGCCGAAGGGCTGAACGAATACGCCGCCGCAAAAGAAGCGGGACTTCCCGAAAGCGAATGCGTTTTGGCCGCTATGCGCGGCTATGCGGATAATTACAGGATTTCCTCCGTTTATGAAACAAGTTATCACCGGAGGGAAATGGGCGATCCGACGCCGCGGTTCGGCAAGTATGCCGATTACTTGCACGAAGGGTTGAAGAAAGACGCGCTGAAAGAGCTGGACCGTCGACTGGACGGCGGCCGTTTGGACGAAACGGCGGCGTTTAAACGGTATACGGCCGGAATGTTCGACAAACAGCCGACGGATGAAAGAATCCGCGAAGCGGTCAGATCGCCGGAATACGATTATGTAACAACAAAAACGGCTGAAAGTCTGAAAACTTCAGCAGATCGTTACCGGATGCTGTCCGGAAAAGATCATCCGTCCGGCAATCGGCCTTTTACCGTTCGTGATTCCGGCGGTATCCGTCAAAGCACGGAGCCTGAAAAAAGATGCCGCAATCCGCATGCCGTCCGTCGCAGTCATAAAGACGCTTGGCGTATAACCGTATATAAAATCGGTGACAGGATTATGCGGACGCGGGGCTTTATGGCGGAAAGAAAGGCGGTAATCAAAGCCTTCCCTTATATTCTGGTCGACGGAGCCAAAAAGATAAAGGACAATGTCGTAAAGGCGACGTTGTTCGCCCGTTATCGGGATCCGTTGCCGGTCGTGCGCGAAACTTCGCCGGACGGTCGGAAGATCGTGCTGTCCTTGGACGGCGAAAGGAAAAGAGGAAACGATTTTAAAGGGGCGCTGTTTTTCAAACCGCAGGCGGACGCTCCGTCTTTGGCACGCGTTCCGCGGGAAAAAGCGATGATTCGCGAAGCCAAATTGAACGCTATGCTGACGATTCTTTTGAAAGATGAAAATTTAAGGAAGGAATTGTCTCAACACGGGGCGCAGAATCCGCTGACGATCGCTTTCGGAAAAGAGGGAAAGCCTGCCCCCGCCTCGACGATAGTGCTGGACCCGTCGAAATCTCCGCAAAAACTGGCAAACGATTTCAGGGCGAAGTATGACGATATGAAGAACGGAAACGACTGGTCGGCACAAAAGGCCGGACAGACAAGACCGGCAGGGAAATCGTTTTTCAAAAGCATAAAGAACGCTTATGAAAATATGCAAAAAAGCACTCAAAAAACTGCGGCGTTGCTCCGTCAGAAATCCGCCGGAAAAGAATAAGGGCTATTTCAACAGTTTTTGATTATCCGCGCAGGATTGCCCGCGATGACGACGTTGTCGGGAAAGGATTTCGTAACGACGCTGCCGGCGCCGACAACGACGTTGTCGCCCAGAACGACCCCCGGTAAAATCGTGACGCCGCCGCCGATCCACACGTCGTTCCCGATCTTTACTTTTCCGGGTAAACCGATGCCTTTCCGCCGTTCGTCGGGATTTAACGGATGGGAAACGGCGTAAATGCAGGTTTTCGGACCGATCATGCAGTTGTCGCCGATTTCGATCGGTCCGGCGTCCAAAAACACGCAGTCGAAGTTGGCAAAGAAATTTTCGCCCGTAAATATCCTGTATCCGTAATCGCAATGAAACGGCGGCTTGATGAAAATCTTTTCACCGCAGCGGCCGAACAGTTTTTTTAAGAGGGTTTTTCTCAAATCCGGATCGTCTTCCGGCGAACGGTTGTATTGTTCCGCCAGCACGCGGGCGTTTTTCTTGTCCGTCATCAATTCGGGATCGCCGGTTCTGAAAGCTTCGCCGGCAAGCATTTTTTCTTTTTCGGTTTTCATGGTCGTCCTGTTGAAAAGAAAGATGCTTCAGTATAAAATTTATCGCAGGATCTGCAAACGGTTTTACAAAGCGGGCGCCCGATATGAAAAAATAGCCGGATGGTTTTACGACGTCTTCATCGGCGACGTTATCGAATTTATTATAGAGCTTGCATTTCTGGCGCTGCTTTTTTTGCTTTTCCCGAATATTGATTTGGATGCCGCGGCCTTTGCGCCGCCGGACTCGATTTCCTTTCCTGTAACGCGGGCGGTTGCGGCGGGGATCGCCGGAAACGGGCAAAATAAAAAACCGTTGAAAATCAACGGCTTTAAGTGGCGACCCTAACGGGATTTGAACCCGTGTTACCGCCTTGAGAGGGCGATGTCCTAACCGTTAGACGATAGGGTCTTTCTTCATTCTGTATAAAGTTTTTCGCCTGTAAGGTCAAGTCCTAACTCCGTTTCGTTCCGTTTTTTGCTTTCCCGCCGACGGTGAAAGAACGGATACGGCGGGCGGATGCCTTGACTTAACCGTTCGGTTGTGTTTTCATCATCTTTCGACGGCGGAACGGATGAAAGAGTGTCGCGGATGAGGTTTCTGATTCCTTTTTTGATTCTTGTACCGGGAATTTTTTCCCTGCTTAAAGCGATTAAAGGTCGGAATTTCGCCGCGCTTGACGGCGTCGACCGCGTTTTCGCGGCGATCTTTTTCATCCTTTTGGCCGTTCCGGGCAGTTATATCCATCAAAAAACCGTCAATAAGTGGGAAAACAGGAATTATCACAAAGCGCCGGCCCTTTTTATCGACGGACGGCTCAATCGGGATTTCGGGACCGGTTTCGAAAAGTATTTCAGCGACAGGATCGTCGGGCGAAAGGACTTTATCAACATCAATTTCGCCATCCGTCGTCTCAATTCGCGCCAAACGTCGGAAAAGGCGCTGGCGGGAAAGGATAACTGGCTTTTTTACAAATACGACAACAGTATCGCGAATTTTAAAAACGAAAGCGTGTTTACGGCGGATGAAAAGCAGGCGATTGTTTCGTATATCAAAACGCTTTTGTCCCGCAATAAAAACCTGTACGTTTTCATCGCGCCGGACAAAAACAAAATCTACGGCGAATTTTTCCCCGACGCCATACAAAAAGTCAGACCGGACGAGCAATCGCGCACCAACGACATGATCCGGCTCATCCGGTCGGAAACGGGCGTTCCCGTCGTTTACCCGTACGCGGAATTGCGCGAAGCCAAAAAAGCGGGGGCGTTGCTGTATTACAAACACGATACGCATTGGAATCCGTTGGGCGGTTATTACGGATTCAGGGCGTTGGTGCGGGAAATGAACAAAACGCGGCCGTTCCCCGTTTTGCAAACGGATGATAAAGAGCTGGTCGCCGATGATTATGTCGTTTCGGATCTGGCAAGGCTTTTCCCCGGTTTTAAAGCCGAACCCGTCGTATACAAGAAACTAAGTGATTTCAAAGTCTTACCGGCAAATGATCTGTCCGTTTTCGTTTTGACGGATTCGTTTTATACGGCGATGATCGAATATTTCGCCAAAAGCTTTAAAAGCGTCGAAACGCATCCGTATAAAAAAATCAAAACGCTGGATTGGGAAAAGCTGGAAAAGGCCGACATCGTCGTCCTTGAAGTCGTTGAACGCTTTTTGTGGCGCCTGAATTTCGACGAGGTATGAGCCATGCTGTTTTCGTCCGTAACTTTCGTTTTTTTGTTTCTGCCCGCCGTTCTGTTCACGTATTTTTTAAGCCCGCGGAACGTCAAAAACTTTGTCCTGATTCTGTTTTCGCTGGTTTTTTACGCATGGGGCGAACCGCGATACGTCTTTATCATGCTGTTCACCGTGCTGATCGATTATGTCGGCGCGTTGGCGTTAAACGAATGCCCGCGGCATAAAAAGGCGCTGTTAGGGCTGACGCTGGGGATGAATTTATCCGTTCTCGGCTATTTCAAATACTGGAATTTTTTGATTGAAAACGTGAACACGGTTTTCGGCGCGTCGTTCGCGTTTCAAAACGTCGTGATGCCGATTGGGATATCGTTTTACACGTTTCAGGCGTTGTCCTACGTCGTTGACGTTTATCAGGGAAAGGTGCGGGTCCAGCGCCGTTTCGACAAGCTGTTGCTGTACATTTCCTTTTTCCCGCAACTGGTCGCCGGTCCGATCGTCAGGTATCAGGATATCTGCGACAAGCTGGAAAACCGGACGGAAACGCCGGACGGCGTCGTTTACGGGATAAAGCGCTTCATCGTCGGTCTGGCGAAAAAGATGCTGATCGCGAACACGCTCGGCGCCGTCGCCGACAAGATCTTCGCGTTGCCCGTTTCGCAATTCGACACGCCGACCGCGTGGATCGGGGCGTTGGCTTACGCGTTCCAGCTCTATTACGATTTCAGCGGCTATTCGGACATGGCGATCGGGCTCGGCTCGATTTTCGGATTCAAATTTCCGGAAAACTTCGACTACCCGTACATTTCAAAATCAATTACCGAATTCTGGCGGCGCTGGCACATTTCTTTGTCAACGTGGTTCAGGGAGTACTTGTACATTCCTTTGGGCGGCAACAGAGTGAGCAAAGGGCGCAACCTGTTCAACCTGTTCGTCGTGTTTCTGGCGACGGGCGTATGGCACGGGGCGGCGTGGACCTTCGTCGTGTGGGGGCTGTGGCACGGAGCGTTCATCATCATCGAAAAAGCGACCGGCTTCGCGAAGAAGGAAGGCGGCAGGGCGTTCACGACCTTAAAGCACGGCTATACGATTCTTGTTTTCCTGTTCGGATGGGTTTTGTTCCGCGCGGACGGTTTGAGCTATGCGCGGGATTATATCGGAAACATGCTCGGCCTGCTTCGAACCGGCAAGGCAGGACATTCGTTCGCCGAGTATGTCGACAACGTCGAAATCGCGGCGTTCGTTCTTGCGGCCGTTTGCGCGACGCCGCTTTTCCGCAACCTTTTGACGATCGACCGGAACCGTAAGTTTTTGCGTTGCGTCGTCAACGCGGGATTGATCGCGGTGTTTGTCGTTTCGGCGGCGACGATTGCGCTGTCCACCTACAATCCGTTCATCTATTTCAGGTTTTAGTTTTACCTCTAATTATCCCCTGTTTTATCCGTTCCGGCAGGATTACAACGCGTTTCCGCTCTCCTATAATGAAGGCAGTCATTTTTTTCAAAGGGAGGATTGCCGATGGCTTGCAATTTCAGGGAAGGGTGTCCCGTATCGCTGTTGTTCCGTTCTTTTTACGATAAAAACCTTGCGGAGCGGTTTATTGAAAAAAGCAAAGGCATAGGATTGATGCCGCTGTTCGTTTTGGCGGTGATCGTCGCTGTCGTTCAGGCCGTTTACGCGTTCGTTTTCATGACGGGGTTTTCGCCCGAACTCATTTCGGAAAAGGTCGTTTCCCTGCCGGAAATAGAAATACGGGACGGACGGATCGTTCGTCCGGAAAATTTCTTTCAGCGTTACCGGATCGGCGACGGGCTCCATCTGGTTTTGGACACGACCGGCGAAACGGTGCCGGATCGTGATCTGGCGCCGAACGAGATCTACGTCGGGCAGAACGGCGTCCGCTTTTCCAAAGGCGGCAAAATCGAACTCTTTCCGCTGAAAAAGCTGTTCGGGACGGATTCCGTCGTTCTGACGAAAGACAAGATCGTCGAATACGGAACGATGATGATGAGCAGGCTGAAATACTTTGTGCCGTCGATGACGCTGGCGATCGGCGTGCCTCTGCACTTTTTCAAATACGCTCTGCTGGCGTACCTGTTGGCGCTCGGTTCGTATTTCCTGACGCTGTTCCCGTATTTTTCCGTGCCGTTCGAAGAACGGATGCGGCTGGCCGTCGTGTCGTGCCTGCCGGTTTTCGTGTACAATCTGATTTTCGGAACGTTGCTCGGGATTTTTTCGTTCGGACCGCTTTGGGGAACGATGATATCCATGATTTATATGATGTACTATCTGCTGCATCTGAAGGCGTTTCGCCGCTTCGTCGAACAAAACGCCGAAATCGCGTAACGCAAAAAAGAGGCGGAGCATGAAAGTTCCGCCTCTTGTCAGGTTTTGCGGTATTTTTTACGCAGGGTTTCAAATTCCGCCTGCGGAATGAAAAAGATTCCCCAATAATGTTTGCCGTAACGGAAGTGCTTGAAAAGGCGCAGTTCGTACAACGGGATGTTGACATGTCGTTTACCGGTCACATCTTTGCGGATTTTTTCGGCAACACGTTTTCGTGCCGTTTGTTCGGCGTCGTCACCTTCGGCATAAGCGACGTAATAACGACGCGACCGGTCGCCTAAAAAAGCGCCTGTTTCAAGGGAGCAACCATTAAACAGCCGCTTGATATCCGTATCCGCTTTTTCGGGCGGGATCGCTTCGTTGCAAGCGTTGTATCGAATCGGAACGCAAGCTGAACACATCAGGAAAAAGCACGCAAGAAGGCAACGCACGGTTCATCCTTTCCTGTAAAGAGAACGGACGAAAAGAACGAGCAGGAAAATGACAACGCTGATAAAGATCAAGCATCCGTCGGAGGAGCCGCCGGAGCCGCTTTGCGAAACGGGAGTCATCCGGACGACGCAAAAGTTTTTCTTCTTATTGATGCGGCAGGTTTCCGAAGCGTCAAGGAATCCGTCTTTTTTCAAAACGAACGTTTCGTTTCCGGTAAAGATCGTCAAATCGGCGATAGGTGTTTTTCCGATACGGACATTTTTGTTTTTACCGGCGTAATAAACGGTGGCGCCGTTGATGTATTCGTCGGGATCTTCGGGCGAGTTTTTGACTTTTGCGGCAATAATCTTCAGGGATACGATTCTGTCGCGCTGTTTTTGAATATTGGCGGTTTTGTTGCGATAGATTCCCCAATAACGGGGCGGACGGTCGAAAAAGCCGGCATTTTGCTCGAAATGCTTGAATAAAAAAGGCGTAAAAGACGGCGTATTGATGATTTTTTGCATACCGGTTATTTTATCGGTCAGCTTTTTGACGGCTTCGTCGTAAGCTTGTTTTTCACGTCCCGGTCCTTCGCCGAAGCCGGTGTAATAAAAATAAGCGTTGTCTTGGGGCGGAATGCCTGTTTCGAACAAGCGGACAAAATCGTTGCCCGCTTCTTTGGGCGGCAATTCGAACGCTTGCAACGAAAAAAACGGGGAAAAAACGGCCAGCAGGAAAAAACGCATGGGAAACCTTTTTAACGGATACGACCGCAGGACGGTAAAGCTCTGCGGTCGTAAAATAAGGACTGTCTTTATTCCAGATATTGCCCGCGTCCGTTCCGGTAGGTACCGCAAAGCAACCACAACAAATCAAGAATGACGCCTATACCTAAAAATCCGCAAGTGAGCAGATATAAAAGACCTAAGATGATTGATCCCGTATAGAAACGGTGGAAACCGAGCCAGCCGAAAAACAAACACAGCAGGAAAGCGATGATGCGGGATTGGGAGGCTCCGTCATTTTTGGGGGCGTCCTGATGGATGTGAACGATCGTTGTCGTTCCGGCATCGGTCGACACTTTTTGCGAAACGGGCGCGCTTTCCGCCAAAGCTTTCGCTTTTTCGGCGGCGAATTCCTCCTCCGACAGAATGCCTTTCTGCTTTAATTCGTTCAACTTTTCCAACTTTTCAAGATTCATGGGTAACTCCTATATATTCAGCAGTCTGCGTTTTTCGTGTTCGAATTCCTGTTCGCTCAAAACGCCTTTTTCTTTTAATTCCGCCATTTTTTCGATTTGAAGATAAGCTTCCGGGGCCGTAGCCGCGGGCGCCGTTTTCTTTTTCGTTTCGGAAACGGTGTCGGGTTCCGTTAAAACCCACTGCAGTTTTCCTTTGCTGATTTCCGTCAAACCGAAGTAAAGGAACGGAAAGGCGACAACACATCCCCCAGAGATTACGGCGAGGTAATTCTCGTCGTACGGTTCCGGAAGGAATAATCCGATCAACAGGATGACAACAAATCTTGCGATGCTGTAAACGGCGTCTTTGACGGCGTTCTTTTTATCGGCGAAGCCGATCAAAACCAGCGAGCTTATGATCAGCAGAATCAAAAAAACGCCGCCGAACAGTTCTTCTGTTTCCTCAGTCATATTGTTATCCTAAACGGTTGAAAACCCTTTCGGGAGGGATATCCCCCCGAAAGGGATATTTTTAAAGAGGCCGGAAGTGCTTATTCATCGTCGTCAAGCAATCCGCTTTCCGCCGCGCATTTAACTGATGCGACATCAAAGAATTTCAAGGCGGAACTGGTTTCTCTCACTACGTCGTCGTCATAGGCTGAAATAATCTGAGGAATGGCGGCCTGTCCTTTTGTCAGCGCCGCTTCCAGAACGCGGGCGGATACTTCCACCGCTTTTCCGGAAAAACGGGCAGCCATTTTTGTATTAACACATTTGCAATGCGCTTTCATTTCTGCCGAGATTTCTTTTCCAGACCTTTTGGCTTGTTTGAGGCAAAACTTTTCTATGGCATTGTTCGTTTTTTTCGTTTCGACGACCGACGTTTCGACGGTTTCGGAATCATCGGAAAGGGTGTTTTCTAATTCGAGAGAGATAACAACTTGAAGTGCAGACAATAGAACATATATTATGAGCGTAATAAGTATTGCTCCGGTCGCTTTCTTTTCGTCCGTTGTGAAGGCCGGACCGAAACGGTTTGCGTCTTTATCGCTTTTGAAGAAAAGAAATATCGCCGGCACCAGAGGACACAGAACCCACCAGCCACTTTTATTGATGTCGTGAAGGCGTCTGATCGCAAGGGGTAATACGACAATAAATCCGAGTAACCCGTATATACTATTCAATATTAGACCCGCATTTAAGCTTATAAGGGGAATACAACTAATAATCAAAGAAAACAACGTGAAAACGATGGATGCACCCCAAAAATCGAATCGGGACGTTCTGCCTTTAACATCTTTCCAGCGTTTGAAAGCGGAAAGGAAAGCATTGAAAGACCCTTTGATAACGCCCAAGTGACTGAAATCGGCGTTTCCGTTCGCCGGCGCTTCGGTTTTTGAAGAACTGCCCGATCCGTTCAGTAATTCTTTCTTTTTCTTGTCGAATTCCGCCTGCGTCAGAATCCCTTTTTCCTTCAGATCGTTCAGTTTTTCCAGTTGTTCAAGATCCATGATAAACTCCTTGTTCTGTTAAACAAAAAAACCGCCATCAAAGGCGGTCGGGGAGTTGAAAGATCATAACCCTACAGAAATGATACTTTGATCTTTGGAAAGTCTCTGTTATTGAGGATAAGACGAGACCTTCTTGAACATACATCAAAGTCTCCCCGACCTCTGTTAAGAAATCGGGGATATTTTGCCCGTTTCACAATAAGCAAAACAGGTAACGACGCATATCTGCGCCGTGTAGGATTAGTAAAGAGCCTTTCACAACTCCGCGTCCGCTTGAGACGCTCGCATAACCGAAAAGCCATGCGTAATTAAATTGATAGAATAATTTTAAACGGAACGCAATACTTTATTTGCCGCCTGCAAAAAAGGCGGCTCCGTTTCCCGAAGCCGCCCGTAAAAGTTTTCCCGCCGATTATTTCGTGTCGATCGGGTTCGCCGTTTTGACGGCCTGCCATTGACGGGTGTCCAGCAAAGCGGACAACGCGACCGTTACCGTGCGTTCGTTGCCGCCCTGTTCGACCAGACGGACGTGCAGCGGTAAATCAGGGAACTCGATGACGCGGTCGACGACCCATTTCGAAGCCAGACCGCTGGCTTTTTGAAAAATATCGTTAGGCTGAACAGGACTTTTCATTGTGCTTTCCCTTTCGTAAAACTGTCGCGATTTTAAATCATTTGCGACCGAACTGCAACAAGGACTTTTCTAAAAGTTTCGACCGCCTTTTCCGGATCGTGCCGGCGCAGGACGAAATCCAACCGCATCACGGCGGCGCCCGCGTTTTCCCGCACCCGCGTCCGCGGCTTTTCGGACAGTAAAAAGTGGCGGCAGTTCTTCATGACCGAAACGAATTTCCCGTATCGGGACGTCATCTCGTCCTGTCTGTTCCCGCCGCATTTCAGGCACTTTTGCGCCAACGACGCGTGCGGGCACGTTTCGCTGACGAACAGGACGGGGTCGTCGTAAACGACGGCGCAGGCTTTGTCGCCGAATTCGGCGAAAAGACCGGACGGATCGGGCGTTTCGGGCGATACCGTGAACCGCGACGCCCCGAGTTCCAAACAATGCAGAGCCGCCTGTCTGTTCGCGACGTACAACGGCGTGTCAAAGCTGACGTCGGCTTTCGCGTCCCGCAAAAACGTCAGTCCGCCGATGTTCCCGATTTCAAATTTTTTCGCCCCCTGCGCGATCAGGCCGGCGATCCTTTTCCTGTAAAGCGCGTCGGACGCTCGCAAAACCGTCGGCAGGGCGAAGCGGATCTTGCGGATGTCGGGGCACGGGATTTTGTCCCCGTCCGGTTCGACAACGACTTCGGCGATGTTGTTCCAGTCTTCGGCGGTGAAAGCGGATAAAACCGACGGGTGATCCGTTTTGACGATGAAGCGCGGCGCGGGAGCTTTGACGGAAACGGTCGGCGCTTTTTCCGCCGCCAGAATCGCGGCTTTGCGTTTCGCGGCGTTTTCGGCGCGCCGTTCGGCGACAAGCGCGGAAACTTTTTCGTACAGACCGCGGCGCAGTTCGTTCAGCGCCGACATCGGGGCGAACAAGCCGTTCGTTTCGACGGCGACGGTTGTCGGCAGAAGCCCCGTCCCGCCCGCTTTTTCAAAGGCTTTGCGCGCGGAAGACTCCGCCGTTTCGACGGATTTCGCCGCCGAAAACGTCCCCTCGACCGTCTCGCTGACGCCTTCCGCCGACGCCGTCAACGCCGTTTCGGAAAAGGAGACGGACACCGAAACGGGAACGGCCGGTTCGAAATCGGATTCTTTCGGCTTCGCGTAAGGGTACGCCGATTTGACCGCCGACGCGGACGCTAAATAAACGGGCGCGCCGTCCGGAATAAAGGGCGCGTGCGGCGGCAAAGCGATGTCGGCGACGCTGCCGGCGCCGGCTTCGAACACGTCGCGTCCGCCCGTTTTGATCCTTTCGGCGGAAAAGCCGAACGGGCGTTCTTCGTCGGGCAGGTCGATCTGGATGCCGTCGTAGCGCGCGACGGGCGCCGCCGTTTTAAAGCGGATGAAACGGATGTCGCCCGCTTTTTTCGTCCGTTCGACGGTGCCGAGCGGCAGGCCGCGGTGGCCGACGATGTCGATGTCGGTCGTTTTGCGGTTGTCGGCTTTCGTCAGGTAGAGCGACGTCGTCGGGCGGCTGAAGATCGTTCGGATCGCGGCGAATTTTTTGCTTAAAACCGCTTTGTTTTTCTCGCCGTCCAAAATCGCGCGGTAATAATCCGTGACCGCCGCGACGTAGAGCGCCGATTTTTTCCGCCCTTCGATTTTCAACGCCGAAACGCCCGCTTCTTTGAGCAGCAGGACGTTTTCGCTTTGCGCCATGTCCTTCATGGAAAAAACGTGCTTCGTTTCGCCATCGACGCCGAAAGCTTCCCGACACGGATAGACGCATTTGCCGCGGTTCGCCGACCGTCCGGCGTAAATCGCCGAAAACAGGCACAGGCCGCTGTAACAGTAGCAAAGCGCGCCGTGGATGAAGACCTCTTTTTCGATGCCGGGGACGGTGCAGATGTCCCTGATTTCATCAAGCGTCAGTTCGCGCGCCAAAACCACGCGCTTGAACCCGAGGTCGCGCAGGGCTTCGACGCCTTCGCGGTTGTGGACGGCCATTTGCGTGCTGCCGTGCAGACGCAGGGACGGAAAGTGCTTTTTGATGATGCGCGCCGTGCCGAGGTCCTGAACGATGACGCCGTCCGCGCGCGCGTCTTCGACGGCCGCAAGCGTGTCGATCAACGCCGGCAGTTCTTCGTCGAAGAAAACGGTGTTGACCGCGACCAGCACTTTTTTATTTAAGGAATGGGCGTAAGCCGTAAAGACTTTCAGCGATTCGGGCGTGAAGTTCGTCGCTTCGGCGCGCGCCGAAAAGCTTTGCAAGCCCAGATAAACGGCGTCGGCGCCGTAAGCCAGCGCGGCGTATCCCGCTTCGATATCGCCCGCGGGGGCGAGGAGTTCCGTCATGGTTTGTCCTTTGCGTTAAAAGTCATCGCGCCGTTTTCGATGACGGCTTCGGCGCCGATCAAAACGGTTTCGCTTTCGGAATGGTGGCCGTAGGGCAGGTTTTTGAAAACGGGGAGGCGTAAACGCGCCGTCCATTCGTCAAGCACGTTTTCGACCGTTCCGTCCGCCGCGTTTTTTGCCGCGCAGTCGAGAAAGACGCCGAACACGACGGCGGAGGCCTTATCGAAGATCCCCGCCAGCTCCAGATGCGACAGCATCCGGTCGACGGCGTACGGTTCTTCACCGACGTCCTCCAAAACCAGAATCGCGCCGCCGCAATCGGGCATGTACGGCGTTCCGAGCAAACGGGTGAAAAGGCTCAAACATCCGCCGAAGACTTTTCCGCGAACGGGGGCGGCCGCTTTTCCTTCGACGGGCAGGGCGAAGCTTTTTCCGTTCAGAAAAGCCGCGAGCGTCGCCGGCGGATAAGCCGAAATTCCGCGGTCCTTGAACAGAAAACCCGACGGACAGACGATACCCGATCGTTCGGCGAGCGCGTTTTGAACGGCGGTCGAATCACTCAAGCCGATCAGCGGTTTCGGATGCGCTTTGATGAAATCGTAATCGAGCAGGGGCAGGATCCTCTGCGAACCGTAACCGCCGCACGCTTCGATGATGACGTCAACGGATGCGTCGGCGAAAAAGGCCGTCAGTTCCGCCGCGCGGGCTTCGTCCGTTCCCGCCAGAAACCGGTCGGCGTCGAACAGGGACGGCGAAAAAACGACGTCGTCGCCCGCGCTTTCGAAAAAGCGGACACCTTTTTCAAGCGCCTCTTCGCGAACGGGACTGGACGATGAAACGACGCCGATTTTCATGACAGGCTTTCGTAGATCTGTTTGGCGAAATCGCTCAACGTTTCGTCGCGCGCGCCCATGACGACGATGCGGTCGTCCTTGTTGGACAGCGCTTTGATCAGATGAAGGATCTTGCGCCGGTCCGGAATGAAGTGGACGCGTTTGCCTTTCTTTTCCAGATCCTTGACAAGATCGGCGGCGGAGATGTCTTTGGCCGCCGTGCCGCCGGCGTAATAGATTTCCGGCATGATCAGCGTGTCGTCCATTTCAAGATGCTTGTCGAACGCGTCGACCAGTCCTTCGCGCAACATTTTCGTCGGCTTGAAACCGTGCGGCTGGTAAACGACGATCAGACGGCCGGGGTATTCCTTCAAAGCGGACAGGGACGCCGCGATTTTTTCGGGATTGTGGGCGAAATCGTCGATGACGGTGATATTCTTTTTCGTCGTGCCGACCGTTTCCAGACGACGGTGGACGCCGCGGAAGGTTTTGAGCGCTTCGACCGCCTGCGAACGCAGGACGCCGATCATTTCCGCCGCCGCCAGCGCCGCCAGCGCGTTGGCGACGTTATGCTTTCCGATGACGGGCAGGGAAATGTCCTCGCCGTCCAGCGCGAAAATCGTTCCGTTCGAAATCGGACGGATGTTTTCGGCTTTCAGATCGGCGTCGTTCCCGTTGACGGAAAACGTCAGGACGTTCGCGTTCCCGTCCCGCAAGGCCAGACAATCCGCGTTGTCGGCGTTCAGAACGGCGCCGACGGTCGCGCGGCAAACGAAATTCCCGAACAGTTCGCGCAACTCCTCCAACGGTTTGTGATCGAGGGAAATCGAAGTGACGACGGCGACTTCGGGCGTGTACAGGTCGATGGAGCCGTCGCTTTCGTCGGCTTCGATGACGCAAAACGACCCTTCGCCGGTCAGCACGCTGCCGTCGCCGGGAAAGGAAGGATAGTTCAGCATTTTCCCGCCGTTGATGACGGTCGGATCGATTCCGGCGACTTTCAGGATGTGGCCGAGCATGGCCGTCGTCGTCGTTTTGCCGCTGGTGCCGCCGACGGCGATGCCGTTATGCAGACCGAAAAACTCGGCAAGCAGTTCGGCGCGCGTGATGACGGGCAGGTTCAGGGCGCGCGCGGCGACGACGTCGGGGACGCTTTCCTCCACCGCGCCGGAAATGACCAGCGCCGTTGTGTCTTCCGTCAAACCGGAACCGTCCTGCGGGAACAGTGTGATTCCCTGCGCGGCGATTTTGGCGAACTTGTCCGGCGACGTGCCGGCGTCAAACGCGCGGTCCGATCCCGATATTTCGCAACCTTTCGCTTTCAGAACAAAGGCGAGCGGTTCCATTCCGCTGCCGCCGATGCCGCAAAAAAAATACTTTTTCATGCTCTTATCCCTTGCTGAAAAGATTTTCTTCTTTTTTTCTATGCCAAAAAAGATAATTTAAGGTAAACTATACGAAAGTTTTTTCAAGGAGGTCCGGATGTTTCGTTTTCTTGTGGTCATTGTTGCCGTTTTCGCCTTTTCCGTTCCGGCGCAGGCGCAGTTTACGACAAAATCGTCGTCCGCCGCGAAACCGTCCGTTCGTCAGACCGCGCCGGCCGCTTCGCAAAAGATGATGTTCAGACCGCAAGTCAGAAAGAATCCCCAAGCCGTGGCGGAAACGGATTCCGCCGACGAAGACGATATCCCTTCGTTCGCGCCGATGACGGGCAAAGCGGATCCCGTCCTTTCCGCGAGATCCGCGCCGGTACGGGTGCACGAGGAACCGACGAAGGGCGAGATATGGTTTTATGTGACGAATTACGAACTTGACGACGTTTTGCCGAACAGTCTGATGTGTTCATGGGATTTCGTCGTCCAAAACAGAACGAACAAGGGAATCAAAACCATGTTTCTGGCGGGGAATTTGAAATCCATTTTTTTTCAAGTCCGTATTCCGCCGCTCGCTTCGGGCGCGTCCAAGGTGATGAAACTTAAGTTTATTTCTCAGGAATGTCCGCTGCTTCGCACCATAAAGCCCGCCATGTCCAAGATGCAATGCCAATTGGACACGGCGTCGAAAGAACAATGTCAACAAATAATTGTCTTAAAATAAACATTGTTTGAAATGCGCTTTTCCGTTTTGCTTTTTTTCATTGTCGCGGCTTTCGCTCCCGTAAAGTTCGCGTCCGCGCAGGATGTCGTCGAGTTGATCGAACCGCCCGCGGAGCCCGATGCCGTCCGTTCCGTTTCGGTTTTGTCGGCAACGGACAAAGAGGTTTATGCGCAGATTTTCGATCATCTTGACAACGGTGAAACGGATGCCGCGGAAACGTTGCTGAAAACGACGGAAAGCGACGTGCTTCGCGGTTATGTTTTGGCCGGATTATACCTGAAGGACGACAAACGCGCCAAAAAACAAGCGCTGACCAATTGGCTGTACAAGTATAAAAGCCTTGCCGTTTCGGACGCCGTTTACGATTTGGCTTTGGTCAAAAAATCCTATCTGCCGTATGTCAGACGGGCCGATGCGACGCCCCACGTCGTCGCGGGCGTTTGCACGTCCGTTCCGATTTCCGATCCCGTCGATCTGCTCCACTTCCATCATTTCAAATATGTCCCCGACGAATATCGGAAAAAAGTCGTTCGCTCGTTCCAATACTTTTCGTCCGCGATCCGGCGGGGAAAGACGTTGGCCGCCAAGCTCCATCTGAACGAAAAGCATATGAAGAAGTACCTTTCCCGCAGGGACAGGGACGACGCGCTGACGGTGCTGGCGTTCGCCTATATCGTCGACAGGCAGGACGACAAGGCGCTTGAAACCGTCAAAGAACCTTTGGAACGCAGTGAAACCCGCAATCCGATGGCGCTGTGGGTGGCGGGGCTCGCGTCTTTCAGAACGGAACGCTGGGAAGACGCCGAAACCTTTTTCAAACGCCTCGAAGCTCATCCGAAAGCTCTGCCTTCCGCCAAAGCGGCCGCCGCGTTTTGGGCGACACGCGCGATGATGAAGCGGGACGAATACGTTGACGTCGTCGATTATCTGAAACGGGCGGCGCTGGTATCGCCGCGTTCGTTTTACGGTATTTTGGCGCAAAGGGCGCTCGGCTGGTCGATCGGTCAGACATGGCAAAGTCCGGTCAAAGATCCGGATATGAAAAAAATTTTGGCCGAACCCGCCGGCAAAAGAGCCGTCGCTTTGATCGAAATCGGCAAGACGGATTGGGCGCAAACGGAATTGGAACGTCTGTTCGCACAGAATAAAAAATTGCGCGACGATATCACAGCGTATGTCGAAACGTTGGTCGAATATCCGGAAATGCGCGAATTTTTCGCCGGATTGAACGGCAGAATCGAAACGCCCGACGGCGACAAGGCGCTTTATCCCGTGCCGAACTGGACGCCGGAAAACGGATGGCAATTGGACAAGGCTCTTGTTTACGCGTTCGTGCGTCAGGAATCCTGCTTTAAAAACAAAGCCTTCAGCAAAGCCGGCGCGCGCGGTGTCATGCAACTGATGCCGTCGACGGCCAAACTGATGGCGCGCCGCGTCAAAGCCAAGTACGCGTTAAGCAAACTGCATAAAATCCCGTTCAACCTGATGGTCGGTCAGGAATTGGTCAAAACGTTGCTGGATTCCCGTTATATTCAGGGCAATCTGCTGATGACGATCGCTTCCTACAACTGCGGTTCGCGCAATGTGGCCAAGTGGATCAAAAGAAAGGATTTTGAAAACGATCCGCTGATGTTCGTTGAAACGATCCCGTCCCGTGAAACGCGTGGTTTCGTTAAGAAAGTGACGGCGAATTACTGGATTTACCGGAGCCTTCTCGGCGAAGACCTGTCGTCCATCGACGACGTTCTGACCGGCCGTTATCCCGTTTATAAATCGGAATAGCCGTCGTCGTTCCCGTCAAAGGAAACCGTATATACGACGCGCCCGAATATCTCGGCGGGCAGAGAACCTCCGCCGACCGATTTCATCGGCGTTTCATCGTCGTTGCCGACCCAGATTCCCGCCGCCATGTCGCGCGTGTATCCGACGAACCACGCGTCGCGATAATTTTGCGTCGTTCCCGTTTTTCCTTTCGTTAAAATGCCGGACGCCGCTTTTTTTCCCGTTCCTTCGCGCACGACATCCTCCAGAATCGAATCGATTTCCGCTAAAGCCTTCGGATCGGCCAAGCGCGCCCGTTCGCCGGCTTTGCGCGTATAAAGGACTTTTCCGTTGCGTCCGCGGATTTCCGTGATACCGTACGGATATACGCCCGTCCCGCCGTTCGCCAATGTCGCGTAAGCCGCCGTCAGGTCGATCAATCTGGTCTGGCAAACACCGAGCGCGATGGCGGCGTTCGCTTCGCAATCCGAACCGACGACGCCGAACTTGCGCGCCGTTTTCAGCACGTTCCCGACGCCCGCGCGCATGGCCGTCGCGACGGCGACCGTATTGACCGAACGGATCAGCGCCTGACGAAGCGATATTTTCCCGTAGTACTTGCCGTTCGCGTTTTTCGGGCTCCAGCCTTTGATGTAAAGCGGCGCGTCTTCCGTTATGTCATCGGGGCGGGCGCCTTTTTGAAAAGCGGTCAGGTAAACGAACGGTTTGACGGTCGAACCGATTTGCCGGCGCGCTTCGGTCGCGCGGTTGAACTGGCTTTTCGCGTAATCGCGACCGCCGACCATCGCCAGCACGGCGCCGTCGTGCGTCATCACGACGCCGGCGGCTTGCGACACGTTCTTTTGACGGGCTTCGTCGCCGTTCAGCGCGTTTTCGATTTCCGCGGTCAACGCCGTTTGTATCGTTATGTCGAGCGTCGTTTGAACGGTGATGTCCTGTGTAACGGAACCTAAAAAAGCGTCCGTTTCGTTCGCGATCCAATCGGTGAAATAGCGCTTGGACAGATCTTTGGCGGAGTTTTCCGTCCGGGCTCCTTCTTCTGCGGCGGCCAACGCTTCGCGCGCGCCGATAAAACCGGCTTTGACCATGTTTGCAAGGACGATGCGCGCCCGTTTGTTCGCGGCTTCGGGATGCGCCAGCGGATTGTACGTCGTCGGCGCTTTGAGCAATCCCGCCAGAACCGCCGCCTGATACAGGGACAAATGGCGGGCGCGGACGCCGTAGTAGCGCAACGCCGCGGCGTCGATGCCGTAGGAACCGGCCCCGAAATAAACCCTGTTCAGGTAAACGGTCAGGATTTGGTCTTTTGTCAGCTTCTTTTCCAGCCACAGCGACAGGATGAATTCCTGCACTTTCCGGCGTATCGTTTTCTTTGACGACAGAAACAGGTTTTTGGCGACCTGTTGCGTGATGGTCGACGCGCCCTGCGCCTTGCGTCGCCGGACAAGGTTCGTTATAACGGCGCGGGCGACGGAGCGTAAATCAATACCGAAATGTTTGTAAAAACGGATGTCTTCGGTAGCGATGACGGCTTGCGCCGCGTAAGGGGGCAGGTCGCGCAGATCGACGGGCGACCCCTTGGCGCCGTAAGCGGCGATTTCCGTTCCGTCGGCCGCCAGAACGGTGATTTTCGGCGTGCGCGTCGATTTGATCGAATCGGAAATGTCAGGCATCGTCAGGACGCAGACGAGCAAAAAAACGGCCGTTGCGACGAACGGAAGCGCAATCAGAATCGCCGCGGCGCGCTTTTTTCGATTCGGCGCGGGCTTTTGAACCTTCGATTCGGACGCTTTTTCATTTTTTTTCCGTTTTTTTGTCATTTTGTTAAAAACAATTACTTTTTGTTAAGAGTTTCCGTTACAGAATCAGACTGTACCGACAAGAATTTAAAAGCGGGTTAAATTCAGGGGGAAAAGTCATGACGGCAGTTTTGAACAATAAGAGACAGATTTCATTGAAGCTTGAAGCGCCGCTGTATTCGTTGCTGGAACAGCAGGCCGATGAAAACGGAGAAGCGCTGAACGATTTGATTTCCCGTTTATTGTCGGAAGCCGTCGACAATTGGTGCGAATATTGCGCGACCGTTCGTCAGCTCGCGTCCGACGATGACGCGCCCGTCCGCTTGAGCGTCAAGTGAGTTTTCCGTAAAGTCGTAAAAAAAGCCGCCGGAAGGCGGCTTTTTTATAACGGATCGTTCTTAACGACCGATTCGCATTTTCTTCATCATGAAAGCCCGATTGTCTTCAGCTTTGAACGGTTGGACGTTTTCGGCGCTTTTACGGGCGTTCGGAACGGCTTTCATCAGAGTGTCGAGTTTCGTCGCGACGGCCGGCGTCGTTCCCGCGTAATCTTGCGTTTCCAGAATTTTGGGATCTTCGGTGAAGTAGCACGAACCGTCGGCTTTGACACACAGATCCTTTACGATTTTGGCGCCGGATTGCGTCGTCGCGTAAGTGTCTTCGATGCTTTTGCCGTTTTCGGCGCGCCGTTCCATCATGTCGATCTGATAAACGTTGTCGTACGCCGTCCGAACGGCTTCGTTATCGTACCATCCCAAAAAAGCGGCCGTGCGCGCGGACCCGTCCTTCAGGGCGTCGGGGGCGTAGCAGGCGCGGTTGAAAGCGGCGGCGATCGTTTGGTTCGCCGGTTGACGGCAGAACGAGAGCAACGGTTCTTCGATTCCCGCTTCGAACAATTCGCCCAGAGCTTGCGCCGCCGTCGCCTGCGCGTCGGCTTCGACCGCGCGTGTGCGCATGATGTTGTGCTTGAGCGTGTTCGTCCGCGCGCGGCGGTCGTCGCAGGCGTCGTATTCCCCGCGTTCGAACTGACCGGCGTGGCGGCTTTCGTGAACGAGGACGCCGATCAGCGTTTCATCCTTTTCGATCGGGTTCAGGATGATGACCTTGTTTTCCTTCGAACAACCGCCGTTGCATCCGAAAGCGAATTCCATGCCGAGAGTGTATCCCGCTTTGCTGGCGGTTTCCAATGTTTCACGACCCGTTTCGGATTTGACGGCCGTGTTGATCATCGCCGTGATGCGGTCTTTGACCTTTTCGTCGCCTTTGATTTCGAAAGGGGGATCGAGGTCTTGTTTGATCGGCATGATTATTTTCCTTTAAAAGTTTTTTTCGCGGCGGCGCCGATGTCGCGTCCCAGTCGTTCGATCAAAATCTGTTCGCCCCTGACGGCATCGGCGTACGTCGGACCGACCGGTTCCGTCATAACGACATGATTGCGCGACACGATGACGTCGTCCTGCGTCGTGAAAGTCCACCATACATCTAAAACGGCCGCTTTGTCAAGAATCGCGTCGAAACGGACGATATCGACGATCAGCTTGTACGGATAAGACGTGTTGACGACCGGCACGGGTTTCGCGATCGGTCTGCCCGCGGCTTCGTCTATGGCGCGCGCCAGAATGTCGGGAATGGCATCGGCCGGCGTTTCGATCCAGCGGTGAAATTCCGAAAGCGTCGCGTTCAGGCCGTTCTTGTCGCGCAAAACGATTTGCGGACGCGACAGCGCGGCGGGAACGGAAACCGGTTCGACGGCGATCAGGACGTTGTCCGCCTTTTGGTTCATCGGTGCGGGGACGTCGCCCGAATCAAGCGTGTAAAAAACGGACGGTCGAGTCGTTCCGCACGCGGCCAGCATCGCGCATAATAGAAAAATCTTTGTTTTCATCAGTATCTTCCCTTTCCTTTCAAGAGGGCTTCCGGATGGCGTTCCAAATAGTCCGCCCAATTTTTCAACGCCTGCGCCGCCGCGCTGAAGTTACGCATCATTTTGTTCAGATCGTTCATCGTGCGCGAATTGGGATCGAACGATGTTAAAGCGTCTTCGGTCTTTCGCGTGATGTTTTTCAGCGAAGCCGTGATATCTTTTGCGTCGGCCGTGATTTCCGGCGTTTCGGCGTTCAGCGTTTTCAATAAAGCTTGTATTTCGCCGAGTGTCGCGTTCATGTTGTCGAACAGCGTTTGCAAGGGCAGCCGCTGAAGCGTTTGCAGAATTTCTTCGCCGGTCGAAGGTAACGTCGGAAGTTCCGGCAACGGCGATTTCGGTTCGATGATTTCGGCGGGGGAACCGGGCAGGAACGCCAAAGAAATATAGCTTTGTCCCGTCAGCAGACTTTGCGTCGCCAGCCGCGCGCGCAAACCGCGGTCGATCAGTTCTTTCGTCGTGCGTTCGAAGTTCCCTTCGTAAGAGGCTTTTTTGTTCGACAAAACGAATTTTCCCCGATCGATTTCGATGTAAACGGGGATGCGGATGTCCAGCGTTTTCATGTTCGTTATCAGCGATATGCCGATGACGCGTCCGATCGGAACGCCGTTGAACATGACGGGCGACCCGATGTTCAACCCTTTCACGGTCCCCTGAAAGTACAGGACGTATTTGATGGTATGAGAGAAAAAACGGTCTTTGTTTGCGGCGATAAAGGCAAACAGTATCGCGAACAAAGCGGTTAACACGAAGGCTCCGGTTTTTCGCGGATCGGGATGTGCCGACATGGTTCAGGCTCCTCTGTTCAAGAAACGCCGGACTTTTTCGTTCGGCGGATTTTTCAATAAGTCGCGCGGCGCGCCGTGCGCGATGGCGGATTTCGTATCGACGTCCAGATAAATGGAATTTGTTCCGATGCCCAGCAAAGACGGCAATTCGTGCGTGACCATCACGATGGTCGTTTGCAGGGTGTCGCGGATTTGGACGATCAGATCGTCGAGGTTTTTGGAACTGACAGGGTCGAGACCGGCGCTCGGTTCGTCGAAAAACACGATTTTCGGGTCGAGAGCCAGCGCACGCGCCAGCCCTGCGCGTTTTTTCATGCCGCCGCTGATTTCGGCGGGATAAAAATCCTGAAATCCCGCCAATCCGACCAGATCGAGCTTCAGCGCGACGATGTCCCGTATTTCCGCCGCCGTCAGATTCGTGTATTGTTCCAGCGGCAGGGCGATGTTTTCCGCCAGCGTCATCGACGTCCACAGCGCGCCGCTCTGGTACAGGATGCCGGCCTGCCGCATGGCGTTCTTCCGGTTTTCGGGTGTCCCCGGCCAGAAATCTGTTCCGTTGAAGACTTCCGTTCCTTTCGCGGGTTCTTTCAATCCCGTCAGAACGGACAACAGCGTGCTTTTGCCGCAACCGCTGGCGCCCATGATGATGAAGATGTCGCCTTCGTGCACGGAAAACGACACGTCTTTCATCACGACGTTGTCGCCGTAAGCGACGGTCATATCGGAAACTGTCAGAAAATCCGTCATGATCAGACTCCGAACATATTGAATAAGAAAGTCAAAACAGCCGTGTCGACCGTCATCAGAACGATGGATACGACAACGGCGGACGTTGTCGCTTTGCCGACGGCCGAAGCGTTCCTGCCGCAACGGATGCCCTGAAAACAGCCGCACAGGGCGATGATCACGCCGTAGCTCGCGCCATAAGCGATCCCGACAAGGACGTGGCGCATTTTTAAAGCGTTCATTGTCGCACGGACATATTCTTCGGGGGAAAGGTCCAGCATGACGATTCCGACGAACGCGCCGCCCAAAATTCCCGTGATATCGGCGTAAACCGTCAAAAAAGGCATCATCAGCGACAAAGCCAGAAGGCGCGGCGTGACCAGAAAATCGAACGGGGATATTCCCATCGTTTCAAGGGCGTCCACTTCTTCGTTGACCTGCATGGAACCGATGGTCGCCGCATAGGACGCGCCCGTCCTGCCCGACATGATGACGCCGGCCATGATGGCGCCCATCACGCGGGTGACGGCAATCGCGACCAGCGACGCGACATAAATTTGCGCGCCGAACAGTTTAAGCTGGATCGATCCGACGAACGCGACGATCAATCCTATCATGAAACAGATCAACGATACGATCGGCAGGGCGTTCGCTCCCGCTTCTTGCAAGGCGAGCCACAGGTCGCTTTTGCGCAGAACGGCTTTTCCGCGCAGGAACCGGCGAAGCGAGGCGTACGCCTGACGGCAGAACGAAAAAGCGTCGGCGCAACCGGCAAAAAAGGACAGCGACGTTTCCCCGAGCGCGTCCAAAAAGGGTTTCCGTCCGTTCGCGCGCGGCGGCAGATCGCGCGGCGGCACTTTCAGCGCCAGTTCGATCAACGGCAAAGCGCCGTCCGGCATCTTTTCAAAACGGTAAGATTTTTTTTCTTTTTTGCAAACGGTGATGAAGTGCAGGATCGTCGCAACGAACGAACTGTCCCAGCGACGAACGCTTTCGCCCGAAAAAACAACGGCGGAAAAGGGGCTTTTCGCCAGCGTTTCGAAATCGGAAACGTTTTCGAACGGCGTTTCTATGCTCCAATCGCCGCCGAAAACGACGGTCAGCTCTTTTTTTGCGGGAATCAATTGTACGGTCGACATCATTGTTCGTCCTCCGGTACAAAACACTTTAACAGAAACATAGCTTCAAACCTTTCTGTCACTTCGGCGATAAAACGGCCCGATCAAAGATGTTCCATTCGTATTGGCGCAAAAGCTGATCCAGAATGTCGGTGTAAAGCAGAGTCCGGTCGGGCATGTTGACAAAACGGCCGACGACGGCGCGGGATCCCATGAATTGCGGACCGTTCCCGTACGAACGGCGGGCGACGTGGAACGTTTCCAGATGATTGGTGGTGTTGATGTGCAAAATCTGGTCGGCGATTCCGTCGTACAGGGTCGGATAGACGGATATCTTGTACGTTTCGCCCGGACGCAACGGCTCTTCGGGTTCGGCGCCTTTCCCGTCCCAATTCCGATGACGGAAAAGGTTGTTGTATTCGCGGGCGTAGCCGTCGGTCGCCAGACCGGAATCCTGCGCGGCCATCGCCAGCAAAATCCCCGGAGGAACCGTTCCCGTGCGCTCGATAAGGATGCGCGTCATCTCGTCCGGCCTTTCGGGTTTGAAAGAAACGCGGTATTTTTCGGCGTATCGTTTCAGTTCGGTCAAACTTTGTTCACGCGGCAGATCGTCGATCAGTCGGGCGACGGTCAAACGTTCCGCTTCGGCTTCCTCGTTCGCCTTTAAAATCAGCGGAAGCAGAATTTCCGTAAACAGGGCGGGGCGTATCTGGTCGAATTTTTCGCGATTGAAGTCTTCGGGAATGTCCGTCGTGAAAATGCGCGGAACGGGATTCTTGCCGTTCAGCGACTCCGCGATATCGTAATTGAGCTCCAGAAAAGCCTTTTGAAGTCCCCGTGTCGTTTTCGCCGTAACATAGATACCGTCTTCTTTTCTGACGATCAGCGCTTTTTCGTCCCTTTTTAAAAACAGGAAAGCGGTGCATCCCGCGGCAACGAGCAGAACGGCGAGAAACAGAAGGCTTTTCTTTTTCATTTCCGCTTGTTCTCCGCCTTATGCAGGGCTTCCAAAGCGCGTCCGGCAAAAAATCCCGCGCCCGTCAGATGGTTCGGGGCGAATTGCGACGCCGGCGACACGTTCAGAACGACGGTCGGCTGCAGAGTGAAAGCCTTTTTCAGATAAAACAGGGCGTTGTCGACGCTTTCCGTCGGTTTCAGCGTCGACAGGGCCAGAAAAGCCGTATAAAGCTCTCCTTTCGTAAAAAAGAACACGTCGTCGGCTTTCAAATCGATAAAATACATTTCCCGTTTGACGATATGGTCGGACAAGCGCCGTTGAGCGTCTTCGATTAGGCCGCTGACGGCGGCGATCAGGCGTTTTTCGTCGGGAACGCCGGCGGATTCGCGCAACAATCCGGCTGCTTTTTTAAAGTCGGCGGCGCAACCGGTCCGTTCGTCCAGCAAAGCGGCCGCTTCTTTCGCTTTCGCGTCGTCGGACAAAGCCGCGACCGATCGGGCCGCCCCGAAAATGATGCCGCGCTGAAAGGCCGGCATGTTGTCCAAAACGGCGGTCGGCGAGTATGAAGGAACTTCCGGCGCGTAAACATGCTTCCCCGTTTCCCGTTCGATTACGTCCGCCATGACGACGGACAACGCCGTTCCGTTTTTATCGTCGTTCGGCAAAGAATCCGTAACGATACGGTGCGTCAGACAGATTCCGATGAAATAATAGCAAAAAACGGCGCAACAAAGCGCGATAAAGAAAGAACGCAACAGCCTGAACATAAATCGAGTCATCATCAAAAGGTTAAAAAGCTCAAAAGGACTCTTATAATATCCCGTCTTCTTTGAAAAGTCTCGTTTTTTTTACAAATCAAAAAAGTTTCGATTTTTTTTCATCCGGCGGTTGCGGAACGGAAAAAGCGTTCCTATATACAGCTCCGAAGGTAGCCCGACAGGGCGGTAAGTTAAGGAAAAACGAGGATTCTTATGGGAAAAGTTATCGGTATCGATTTAGGTACGACAAATTCATGCTTTGCTATTATGGACGGCAAGGACGCCCGCGTCATTGAAAACGCCGAAGGTGCCCGCACGACGCCGTCGATGGTCGCTTTCACGCAGGGCGGCGAAAAACTGGTCGGTCAGGCGGCGAAACGGCAAGCCGTGACCAATCCGGACGGCACGTTCTTCGCAATCAAGCGTTTGATCGGCCGCCGTTTCAACGATAAACAGGTCGAACGGGCGAAATCGCTGGTGTCTTATAAAATCGTTTCCGGTGAAAACGGCGACGCGTGGGTCGAAGCGCACGACCAGAAATACGCGCCGAGCCAGGTGTCCGCTTTTGTTTTGCAAAAACTGAAACAGGACGCCGAAGCCTTTTTGGGCGAACCGGTGACGCAAGCCGTCATCACGGTTCCCGCTTATTTCGACGATTCGCAGCGTCAGGCGACGAAAGACGCCGGCAAGATCGCGGGACTGGAAGTTTTGCGTATCATCAACGAACCGACGGCGGCCGCGTTGGCGTACGGTATGGATAAGAAGAACAGCGGCACGATCGTCGTTTACGACTTGGGTGGCGGCACGTTCGACGTTTCCATTCTGGAAATCGGCGACGGCGTGTTCGAAGTCAAAGCGACGAACGGCGACACGTTCCTTGGCGGCGAAGACTTCGACGCCCGTATCATCAACTATCTGGCCGACGAATTCAAAAAAGAGCAGGGCATCGACCTGCGCTCGGACAAGCTGGCTCTGCAGCGGTTGAAGGAAGCCGCGGAAAAGGCGAAGATCGAATTGTCCAGCGCGCAGGAAACGGAAATCAACCTGCCGTTCATCACGGCCGACGCGTCGGGCGCGAAGCACCTGAACGTCAAGCTGACCCGCGCGAAGATGGAATCGCTGGTCGAAGACCTGCTCGAACGCACGCTCGAACCGTGCAAGAACGCTTTGAAAGACGCCGGACTGAAGGCTTCCGACATCAGCGAAGTCATTCTGGTCGGCGGTATGACCCGTATGCCGAAGGTGCAGGAGATCGTCAAGGAATTCTTCGGCCGCGACCCGCACAAGGGCGTCAACCCGGACGAAGTCGTCGCGATGGGCGCCGCGATTCAGGGCGGTGTTTTAAAGGGCGACGTTAAAGACGTTCTGTTGCTGGACGTTACGCCGCTGTCTTTGGGCATTGAAACGCTTGGCGGCGTGTTCACGCGTCTGATCGACCGCAACACGACGATCCCGACCCGTAAGTCGCAGGTGTTTTCGACCGCCGAAGACGGACAGACGGCCGTTACGATCCGCGTCTTCCAGGGCGAACGCGAAATGACGGCGGACAACAAACTGCTCGGCCAGTTCGACCTGGTCGGCATTCCGGCCGCGCCGCGCGGTATGCCGCAGATCGAAGTCACGTTCGATATCGACGCGAACGGCATCGTCAACGTGTCCGCGAAGGACAAGGCGACCGGCAAGGAACAGACGATCCGCATCCAGTCTTCCGGCGGATTGAGCGAAGCCGACATCGACAAGATGGTCAAGGACGCCGAAACGCACGCTTCCGAAGACAAGAAACGCCGCGAAGCCGTCGATGCGAAAAACAGGGCCGAAAGCCTGATCCACGAAACCGAAAAGAACATGAAAGAACTGGGTGACAAGGTTTCCGCCGCCGACAAGGAAAAAATCGACGCCGACGTCAAAGCGCTCAAGGACGTTCTGGAATCGGGCGACGCCGAAAAGATCAAGGCCAAAACGGACGCGTTGATGCAGTCCGCAATGAAGATCGGCGAAGCGCTGTACAAGGCGCAACAGGCTTCCGCGCAGCCGGCGGACGCCGCGGCCGGAACGGAGGCGAAGCCCGAAGCGGCCAAGCCGGAAGATGACGTCGTGGACGCCGACTTTGAAGAAGTCAAAAAGTGATCTGATAATCTGATATCGACCGTTCGGGGAGTGAACCTTCCCGAACGGTTTCAGGCTGAAAAGAGGATATGTTATGGCCGAAGACCGCGATTACTACGAAGTTCTCGGAATCCAGAAAAACGCGAGCGACGACGAAATCAAAAAAGCGTACCGCACGATGGCGATGAAGTACCATCCCGACCGCAACCCCGGCGACAAAGAGGCGGAAAATAAATTTAAAGAGGCTTCCGAAGCCTACGAGGTTCTGAAAGACAAGCAAAAACGCGCCGCCTACGATCGTTACGGACGGGCGGCGTTCGCGCAGGGCGCCGGTGCCGGCGGCGGTTTCGGCGGATTCAACTTCGATTTCGGCGGCGCGGGAGGCTTCGGCGACATCTTCGGCGACATTTTCAGCGAATTCATGGGCGGCGGCGCTTCCCGCCGTTCCTCCCGTTCCGAAGGAATCCGAGGCAGGGATATCCGCTATGATTTGGAAATCACGCTTGAGGAAGCGTATAAGGGCCTGAAAAAGGAAATAGAGATTCAGACCGCCGTCAAATGCGACGCTTGCGGCGGTTCGGGCGCGGCCGAAGGGTCGAAACCGGAAACGTGCGAAATGTGCCACGGAACGGGACGCGTCCGCCGACAATCAGGTTTCTTTATCGAGGAACGCGATTGTCCGACCTGCCACGGAATCGGAAAAGTCATCAAAAACCCGTGCAAAAAATGCAACGGAACCGGCAAGGTCGCGCAGAAAAAAGTGCTGGAGGTCAATATCCCCGCCGGTATCGACACCGACAACAGAATGCGCTTGTCCGGTCAGGGCGAGGCCGGTGAAAACGGCGGACCGAGCGGCGATCTGTACATTTTCGTCCATGTCAAATCTCACCCGATTTTCAAACGCGACGGTTCCGATTTGTATTGCACCGTTCCCGTGTCGATGACGACGGCGGCTTTGGGCGGGGAAATCGAAATCCCGTGTCTGGACGGTTCGACCGAAAAAGTTAAAATCGAGGAAGGAACGCAATCGGGAACGGAAATCCGTCTGCGCAAGAAGGGTATGAGCATTTTGCAAAGTTCCGCGCTCGGCGACCTGTTCGTCCGGTTCGCCGTCGAAACGCCGACGAAACTTTCCGCCAAACAAAAGGAACTGCTGAAGCAATTCGCCGCCGAAAGCGGGGATTCCAGTCCGGCGGCGTCTGGATTTTTCGATAAGATCAAAGACTTTATTTCGAAATAAAGATCACTCGTCTTCTTCGAAATCGTCTTCCGTTTCTTCGTCATCGTAAGGGATATCGTCGGATTCGATATCCTTTTCCGGTATTTCCGTTATGCGGTAAACGGCAGGTTCCGCCGCGGGGGCGGCATTTTCGGCCGGCCGGGGCGTCCGTTCCGTTTTTTTATTTTCTTCGTCAACGGTTTTGCTGTCGGCCGGAATATTGCCGGCGACATTGAACAGGCAACTGTTCTTCACGCACGAACGCGACAGTCCCGCGACGGGCGGACAATGCGCGTCTTCGGTGCATTGGACGCAGGTGTACGGCAGGCTTTTATACGCGATGGGAACGCAATAAGGCGCGTCCTGAAAACAAACGGCTTTCCGGCACGGATCGTCCTTTTCGCAGGTGAAGGTGTCTTGTGAGCATATTTGTCCGTCCGGACAATCCCCGTCGCGCAAACAATCGACGCATTCGTAAGCATGCGGTTTGTCTTTGAACGCCGTGCAACGTTTATCGGACGGGCAGGAATCGGGATAACAGACGGACCGGCATTCAAGCGCCACGCATTCCTGATTATAAGGGCAGTCGTCCGTTGACAGACATTCCTGCGGCGTTTCCGGTTGCTGTTGCTGCTGCTGATATCGTTTGGATTTTTTTTGACGCAAAAGGCGTGCTCTGGTTTGTCGGGCGATGGCTTCGGCCTCTGAGCGTTGGCGGCGTTGCTGCTGTTGTTGCTGGATCATGTTCGGGTTTCCGGGCATCGCGCCCATTTTGATCGTGCGGGCTTGCGCGGAATATGCGGAAAAAATCAGAAACAATACCGAAAGAAATTTAAGCATGGCGCCCTCCGTTCCCTGTTTACAGTATCGCAAAGTTTTTCGTTGAAAGAAAGGCAAAAACAAAAAGCCCCGCCGGATAAGGGCGGAGCTTTTCTTTTTCATGGGGAAATGGAGCGTTACAACGCTTTTAAGGCATCCGCATAAATTTTGCCGTCGCGGGTTACCGTTTCGTAGGAAAGCTTTTCGCCTTCCTTCAACTTGGATAAACCGGCAGCTTGTACGGCGCTGATATGCACGAATACATCCTTCGATCCGTCATCAGGGGCAATAAAACCGTACCCTTTGGTTCTGTTGAACCATTTCACAGTCCCTTCGGGCATGAATGTCTCCTTTAACAAGTTACAAGTACGGACGTCACAATCCGCAAAAAAATTGTAGCGCATTGGGGGCGAAAAACAAGCTCTTTTGCTAGGATAGGTTAATTTTTTATTTGTTTTTTTTATTAAAACGACTACAACTGAAACAACGAAAATCAGAAAGAAAGCGGTAGGAAGACCATGGATTCTTTTATTCAAACGACCGAAGATTTGAACGCGTTGTGCGATCGCCTGTCCCGTTTCGCGTATGTGACCGTCGATACGGAGTTCATTCGCGAAAAAACGTACTGGCCGCAGTTGTGCCTGATTCAGATCGCTTCCCGCGAAGAGGCCGTCTGTATCGATCCTTTGGCGAAAGATTTGGATATGAGAGCTTTTTTCGCGCTGCTTCAAAACGAAAACGTCGTTAAGGTCTTTCACGCCGCGCATCAGGATATTGAAATCTTTTATCACATGACGCGTGAAATCCCGAAACCGCTGTTCGATACCCAGCTGGCGGCGATGGTTTGCGGATTCGGCGAATCCGTCAGCTATCAGAATCTGGTGAAAAAGTTGCTCGATCGCGATTTGGACAAGTCGATGCGCTTTACCGACTGGTCGCAGCGTCCGTTGACGGAAAAACAGATTTCCTACGCTTTGGCCGATGTGACGCATTTGCGCGACGTGTATGAAAAGATGACGGAGATTCTGGCCGAAAACGGTCGTTCGTCCTGGCTGGATGATGACGCCCGCCGCTTGAAGCAGCCGTCGACGTACGAAATTGATTCGCGCGAAGCCTGGAAACGTTTGAAACTGAACACGACAAAGCCGCTTTGTTTGGCGCTTTGCCGGGAATTGGCCGCTTTTCGCGAAGACGAAGCCAAACGTCTGAACCGGCCGCGCAAACACATCATGCGCGACGAAGTGCTGATGGAAATCGCGACGAATATCCCGTCTTCAGTGAACGAATTGGCGTCTTTGCGCGGTATTCCGGAAGGCTTTGCCAAAGGTCGGATGGGACGCTTGATCATGGATATCGTCAAAGACGTCAAAGCCGCCGATCCGGCGACGTATCCGAAAGCCGAAAAACCGTTTGAAGTCCCCCGCCACGCCCGCGCCGTCGCCAAAATGCTCAAATTGTTGCTGATGATTCAAGCGGCGGACAACGATGTCGCTGAAAAAATGATCGCGGGTTTCGACGATTTGGATAAATTCGCCGTTTCAAGTCCGGAAACCTCTCCCTTGTTGCAGGGGTGGCGATACGATGTTTTCGGCAAAGCCGCCTTGGATTTGAAACAAGGAAAAATCGGATTCGTTTACAATCCGAAAAAATGTAAGATAGACATTGTAAAAATCTGCGATTGATTTTCTTCCGCCATACAAAATCGCCGCCGGTCGGAAAACAACGGCGGCGATAAAAATGTTTTCGCGGGTCAGACTTGGGTCGGTTCGCGGAACAGCGGCTTACCCTGATACAAACGGGCGGACTGCGTTTCCATCAACGTTCCCAGTGCGATGTTGCGGTCGCGGATGGCGATGCGCAACTGATCGGCAACCGTCGGATCCGGATTGGCGAAAGCGAAACGGATTTCGGGGAACATCGTCTTGATGCCCTGCAATTTCTGGTGGATGACGGCCAGAATGCCGCGGCCGAGCAGGTCGGCGGCCAATTCTTCGGTCAAATCAGCGGCCATCGCGTATTTAATGACGGAATTCAGCGCGTCTTCAACGCTGTTCGCGTGAATCGTCGACAACACAAGGTGGCCCGAAGTCGCCGCGCGCAAGATCTGGCTGGCGCATTCCGGCGTACGGATTTCGCCGACCAAAATGTAACGCGGCCGCGAACGTAACGCCGATTTCAGCGATTCGCCCCAATTGTTGTTTTCGGGTTCGGTTTGTTTGCACAATCCCAAACCGCCGCGCTTCGACTGATAAAGACCGTCCAAAGGCATTTCGGGGGGATCTTCGATCGTATAAGCGAATCCGCCTTCGCGTTCCAAAAATTTCCGCATCAGACAGGAAATCGACGTCGTTTTACCGGCGCCGGTCGGACCGCTCCACAAAATCAGGCCCGATTCGCGGTTCAGGGAAATCAGATGGTTCGTGATCGGTTCGGGCAGTCCCAGACGAATCACGTCCGGCGTTTTTCGCGGCATGCGGCGGGCGGAGTAGTGAATGCCCGTTACCGTCGCGATCCGTTCGACACGGTACATCGTCGACCCGTACGACATGGAATAGCTCGACCGTCCCGTATACGCTTTTTCCAAAGCGTCGTGAAAAGGTTTCGCGTCGTCGACGTGTAGTTCCTTCAGGCCGAAACGCGTTTCGCCGTCATGAACGTAAATGATGTTTTCGGGGGTGTAATAGATATCCGAAAAAAGTTGTTCGTCAATTGTAGCCATGGCAAATCCTGTCTGACATAATGCAAAATCATAAGCCCAAAAAGCCGCCTTTTGCAAGAAAGATTAGCATTTCCTTTTATTAAAAAAATGTTTCAGCAGACTTAAAGCGAACAGAGCCGCGCAAAAAAGCTCTATGGCGGGGGCGGCCGGCATATCGAAAGCGACGGAGGCCGCTATGCCCGAAACGGAGCATACAGCCCCCGCGAAAGCCGCCGTTTTTGCCGCTTGTTCCGGTGTTTTCGATATCGGACGGGCGGATGCGGCGGGAATGATCAGCAACGCCGATACCAGCAACAGCCCCGTCGTTTTGAACGCCGCGGCGACAAACAGCGCCAAAACCAGCGTGAACAGCCTTTCCTGTTTTCTGACGGATATGTTTTCGCTTTGCGCGATGTCGGGCGCGACGGCGCAAAAAACCTGTTTTTTCCAGTTTTTCAGCAACAATAAAAGTGCGATTCCGCTTGCGGCCGAGATAAAAAGGATATCCTCCGTACCGACGGAAAGGACGTCGCCGAACAGATAACTCGTCAGATTCCCTCGGAACGACGGCATATAGGACAAACAAACCAGCGCGCCGCACAAAGCCGTCTGGCCGATGATCAACAGATACAGATCCATGCCGATAATCGTCCGCGCGGGGATCTTCATCATCAGAAACGCGAACAAACCCACGACGGCGGCGACGGTCGCGTTCGGCGTTACACCCAAAAGAGCGCCCAGAACGACGCCGGACAGCGACGCGTGCGCCAATGAATCGCTGAAGTACGCCGTCCGGCGCCAAATCATGACGCATCCGATCGGACCGGCCGCCAGCGCGGTCAGCACGGCCGCGATCAACGCCCGTAAGATAAAAGGTTCAAACATCGGCAATGCTCCCGTCGGGCAGGTGTTTATGATCGTGATGGTGGCGATACAGAGTCGTGTAATCGCTTAACGGCGCGATTTCCTGCGGCTTTCCGGAACAGCAGATATGGCGGTTCAGGCAAACGACCAGATCGGTTCTCGCCATGACGACGTGCAAATCGTGCGACACGGTCAGCACGGCGCATCCGCGGCGTTTGTTCAGCTCTTCGATCGTCCGGTACAATGTTTCTTCGCCGACGGGGTCCAACCCCTGATCCGGTTCGTCGAGGACGAGCAGGTCCGGATTTCCGATAAGGGCCCGTGCCAGCAGGACGCGTTGCGTTTCGCCGCCCGATAATTGCGACAGATCGCGGTCGATCAGGTCTTCCGCGCCCGTTTCCGCCAAAGCGCTTCGGACGTCTTCGCTTTTTCCCGGCCCGAGGGTCAGAAATCGTCCGGCGGTTACCGGTATCGTCCGCGACAGATGAAGCTTTTGCGGCACGTAGCCGATTTTCAGCCCTTCGGCGCGTTCGATCGTGCCCGACGTCGGTTCGACGATGCCCAGAATGATTTTCAACAGTGTCGTTTTCCCCGCGCCGTTCGGCCCGATGAGCGTGATGATTTTTCCGGCGGGAATCGAAAAAGACACGTTTTCCAGAACGGTCCTTTTTTCGGGGGCGTAGCCGATGCCCTTTATGTCGATCAAAGTCACTTTCTTTATTCTTTCAAAGTGTCACGGATTGTTTTATTTTGATGCAGAATAACCGTTTCGTTCGGGAAAGGAAACATTCTTTTATGTTGCGTTTGTTGATTTTGTTTATTTGTTTTTCGGGCGCCGCTTCGGCGGCGCCGGTGCGGGCCGTCGTGTCGATCGCGCCGCTCCACGCGGTCGTGTCGGCCGTGGCCGACGGCGTTTTCGAACCGGA
>DGGW01000063.1:35168-39602 GCA_002393065.1 Alphaproteobacteria bacterium UBA3864
TTTCGAACCGGAGTTGCTGATTTCCCCCGCCGTTTCCGTTCATGATTACGCGCTCAAGCCGTCCGACGCGCTGAAAATCGATTCGGCGGACGTCGTTTTCTGGGGCGGCAAGCGTTTGGAAGCCGCCCTTGCCAAGTCCGTTTCACAGGCGAAAGGTCGTGTTTTTTCCGCCATGACCGAACGGGAGGATCCGCATTTCTGGCTTTCGCCCGAGCGGATGAAAAAAATAACGCGGGAGTGCGCAGCTTTTCTGGCCGAAGCCGATTCGGACAATGCGCGGACGTACCGGTCGAACGCCGACGCTTTTCTGAAAAGGATCGACGCGTTGCTCGCTTTCGGCCGACGGGAGCTTGCGACCTTCGCCGACGCGCCGTTCGTTGTTTTCCATGACGCGTACGAAGGATTTGAACGCGATTTCGCTTTGCGCGGCAAGAAAGGCGCCGTCAGGACGGACGAACACCGCGAATCGGGCGCCGGACATCTGATACGTCTGCGCGCCGCCATGCGGGGCGCCGGAAAGGTTTGCCTGTTTTCCGAACCGCAAATGCCGTCGAAGCGTCTGTCCGTTTTGGCGGAAGACCTGCCCGTCGTTTTCGGAACGGCCGATCCTTTGGGCGCCTCCGTCGGCGTCGGAAAAGATTTTTATGACGCAATGATGAAAAATCTGATACTTTCGTTTAAGAAGTGTTTGTCAGAGGTTGCTCAACGGTGAAAAAGTTTCTAGCGGCAGTATTGTTTTCGGGACTTTTCGTTTGCGAAGCGCTGGCGGCCGACATCCGTTATCCCGCCGCCGCCGGATTGTTTTATCCGGCCGAACCGGCGGCGTTGAAAAAGAAGGTGCAGGACCTGCTCGACGGGGCGGAGCGCAGGCTTCGTCCCGAACAGACCGATTTCCCGAAAGCGATCCTTGTTCCCGACGGTTCGCTGTTCCTGTCCGGCGAAACGGCGGCGGCGGGCTATGTGACGCTGAAAAAGATCAAACCGTTCGTCCGCCGCGTCGTCATTTTGTCTTCGACGGGAACGAGCAAGTCTTTCGGCGTTCTGCTGTCGGGTGCGAAAAAGTGGGAAATACCGGGGGCCGTGTTTGACGTGGACACGGAAACGGTGAAATCGCTCTCGACCGCACAGGGCGTCGGGGTGGACGACGACGCTTTGGCCGGCGACAAGTCGATCGAAACGCAACTGACTTTCATAGCGTCCGTTTTCGGTCCGAATGTTCGCATCCTGCCCGTATTAATTGAAGACGCGGGGAAAGAACAGGTCGCCGATCTGATCGACGCCGTTTGGGGCGGTCCGGAAACGGTCGTCGTCGCGGTTTCGCGTTTTGCGGAAAACAAGGATTTCGATGCGGCTTTGCGGGAAACGGAAAAAACGGCGGGCAAGCTTGCCGACGTTTCGGACAAAGCGCTGAAATCGCCCGAAGTGTCCGCGCCGCTGGTCGTCAACGGGTTGACGGCTTACGCAAAAGAAACGGGGATGCGGGCCGACGCTTTGGACGTGAAAGTCGGCGATTGGCAGAAAAACGGAAAATACGAAGGTTACGCGGCCGTCGGTTTTTATGAAAGCGAAGATGCCGCCAAAGCCGTCGATGACAAAGAATTTGAAAGCGTCGTCCGTTTGCATCAGGTCGATTTGTTGCGGATCGCGGCGCAATCCGTCGTCAACGGGTTTGAACGGGGGCGTCCCCTGCGCGTTCTGAAAACGCGCTATCCGCAGGAATTTCAGCAAAACGCGGCGACGGCGGTCAATTTGTATTATGACGGCGCGTTGCGGGGCAGCGCGTCGTCGTCGGAACCGACGAAACCGTTGTTGGAAGACATCGCCGACAACGCTTACAACGCGGCGTTTTCGGATTTCCGCTTCGTTCCGCTGGAACAGGAACAGCTCAAAGACGCGGAAATAACGATTTCGATTTTGACGCAACCGCACCGGATCAAGTTTTCGGACGAAAAGGACCTGTTGTCGAAAGTGCGGGCGGGGACGGACGGTTTGATTTTGCGTGAACGGTCGAACAGGGCTTTGTTTTTGCCGCAGGTCTGGGAAACTTTCCGCACGCCGGAGGAATTCTTTTCGCACCTTAAGCGCAACGCGGGGTTGTCGGTTGATTATTGGTCGCCGACGGTCAAGGTTTGGCGGTTCAAGGCGATCGATCTGGCCAGCGGCGATTTGGAAGATCCGGCATCCGTTTGGGAAAAGCGAAAATGAAAAAGGTTTTAAACGTCGTCGCGGGCGCGCTGATCGACTCCGACGGCAGGATTTTGATTTCCGAACGTCCGGCAGGCAAGAATCTGGCCGGTTTCTGGGAATTTCCGGGCGGCAAGATCGAATCCGGCGAAACGGCGGAAGACGCTCTTGTTCGGGAATTGAACGAAGAGCTTGGCATCCTTGTCGACAAATCGGCGATGGAACCGGTTTCTTCCGTTTCGTTCGATTATCCCGATTTTCATTTGCAAATGCCACTGTTCGCGTGTCTGCGTTGGCAAGGTGTTCCCGCGGGCAGGGAAGGGCAGAAAACGGCGTGGGCGGATGTCGCGGATATCGCGAAAAGTTATCCGTTGCCGCCCGCGGATAAGGAACTGATTGAAGATTTACGGTTTTTTATTGAAAAAAAGTTTTGATTATCGGCGGATAACATTCTAGTATTAAAGAAATATTTTGTCGGGAAACAGGGCCATGACGGACGAATTTAAGAAAAGAATACCGAATTATCTGACTTTTTTGCGTATTTTAGCCATTCCGTTCGTTATCGTTTCCTTTTATTTCCCCGGCGTCGTGTGGGCGTGGATCGGATGCGCTTTTTTTGTCGCCGCGTCGGTGACGGATTGGTTTGACGGTTATCTGGCGCGCAAATTCAAAAGCACGTCGTCGTTGGGGCGGATGCTGGATCCGATCGCGGACAAGTTGCTGGTGTCGGCGACGTTGCTGATGATGGCGTCGTTCGACCGGTTGGGATATACGGGGCTGTTGCCCGCCGTGATTATTTTGTGCCGCGAAGTTTTGGTTTCCGGATTGCGCGAATTTTTGGCGGGGCTGAACATCGGTTTGCCGGTCACGCGGTTGGCGAAATGGAAAACGGGATGCCAGATGACGGCGATTCCGATGCTGATGGTCGCGGATTATTCGCCGTGGTTTTGTTATTTCGGCGAAATCGGCGAAGTGCTGATTTGGATATCGGCCGTTCTGACCATTATGACCGGCGCCGATTACATGCGGGCGGGATTAAAGCATTTGGATTGATTTTTCTGAATCGGAAAAAGAAAAAGCCCGCCTGTCGTAGGCGGGCTTTTCGTTATTCGGAACCGGAAAGCGGTGTGCAACCGGTGTCCTGAAAATTTTCGTTGTGTTCTTTTCCGCCCTGCACCAGCGTCATGGCAATCAGATATTTTTTAGTGCCGTTATTCAGATAATGTCCGATGGAATCGGAGCCCGTTTGTGAATTTTTCGGCGGCGCGTTGCAAATGATATAGTTGGGAATGTAATTCGCCGTTGTAGGTTCGCTGCCGCTGGTTTGGATATAATAGTTCGATCCTTTCGGCTGATGATAGATGCCCCCCCCCGCCGGAACGGTCAACGGAGAGTCCGCTTTGACCAACAGACCGATTTGCCGCGATCCGTCAGTGGCGTTGCTTAACGCGCGCAACGCCAGATATTTGTCGGCGCCGTCATAGCGGGGCGGGATTTCACGGTACGTTACGATATACCGCAGGGCTTCGGCTCCGGAATTACAGCTCAAAGGCGTTTCGTTGATTTTGCTCAGGCAGAACAGATAGGACCGTGTTCCGTTCGAACCGGTGGGCTTAAAGGTGAACGGCATGAAAGACAGAATGGGAGCTTTGAATACGTTTGCCGGATCGCCGGGCTCTTTTTTCCCGTCGGTATAAGTGTTGTTTTCGACGGATATCAGCGGGACGAGCCCTCCTCCGTCGCCCCAGTACCCGGCGGCGGCGGCGGGATTCAAACGGACCGTCGATTCATATCCGTATACAACGGCGTTGTGGAATTGGAGCAACGTCGCCCCCAGCGTTTCATAAATGGGCTGGACGTGGTCTTTTTCGTCTTTTGTCTGATCATGCAGAGTTCCGAACATGATCAACCCCATCAACGCCGCCATAAACAACCAGAAAAACATGGCGTATCCTCCTTACCAGGTCGAACCGTTGTCCGTAACGCTTTCCAACGGAGCAAGCAAACCGTCTCCGTTTACTTTCATGTTCGGCAACTTGAAGTAGCTCGGGTTGTAATAGCAGTATGTCGTAACATAGGCCGTGATGGAATCGACGTACACCGTCGCGTTGTGATTCCAGTAAGTGACAAGATTGCCGCTGGCATCGGACCCGTAGGCCAACGTCGAAATCGCGATCGCCCATCCCAGGGTTTGACCGCCGCTTTCGATCGGCTTGTTCGTAACGCCCAGCTGGTTGCCGCCCTGCAAAA
>DGGW01000063.1:39646-83550 GCA_002393065.1 Alphaproteobacteria bacterium UBA3864
TTGCCGCCCTGCAAAATGCCGCTTCCGTTTGCCGTCGCGTTAACGTCGCCTTCCGCCACGAAAATATCGTTGTCGTCCACGTTCCATTCGGCGATCGTGTCCCACACGCCGCCGACGGAAAAGGCCGCCGGCGTGATGGCGATCAACGCCGTATATCCGTTCGGACACGCGCCTTCATCGAAAGCCGCCATTTTTTCGGTCGCTTTGTCGTCGGAAACACCTTCAAGGGATGCCGTGGTAACTCTGCGTCCCGGAGCGGGAACGACGCCCATGAACGGGTGCGCCAGTCCGCCGTTCGCGCCTTCGCTATAGTTGCCCGCTTTTAATGCGATATGAATCTTTTGGTTGGAGGGCGACGGATCCGTACACTGTCCGGAACTGCCGAGCCCCATATCGGCGCAGGTCAGCATGGAAACGTTTTCGCCGTTTACGGTTGTTTCCATGTCATAGTCGCAAACCGGACATGTGTCGTTTGTGCATCCCGTACTGCCCCGACACGGCCAGGGACCTTTGGTATACGTGTTGTGCAGTTCGTAAATACCCTTGGTGATATAGTTCGGCAGGATTTCGCTCAATCGCGCGCCGCCGCGGGAGGTCAGCCGGATGTCGTTCATCACCGAAACGAAAGCGGGATCGACTTTGAACGATGTGGCGGCGTTGCTGTGCATATCATAACGGATATTGCTGGCGCTGTAATTATTTTGAGTGAACGTTGTGTCGCCGTTCGTTTTGTCCGAACGAGCGTCCTGTACATCCCCGTTTTTCGTACCGTCGTCGTTGTATTGGATCGTGACAAGACTTCTGACGGCGTTCTTTTGTTTTTTCTTTTCGTCCGACTCACCGCTGTCGCGGACGGTTGTGACTTCCATCCGGCTGGCTTCAATGACGCCGGTTTCGCCGATCAATTTGATGGACGGCGTTCCCGCAGAGCCATTGTTCGCGCCCGCGGCGTTGACGGCGATGATACCGCCGCCGTTGCTTTTCTTTGCCGTAATGACGATGTCTTCGGGACCAATGGCGCCTTCGCCCGACAAAAATCCCGGTTGTTTTTCAGTGGAACGGTGAATGGCCATGCCGCGATCGGTCAGATAAACGGTGGAGCTTCCGCCCGAGATTCCGTCGCTTGTGCCTTTACCGATTTGCAAGCCGCCGAACAAACCTTCGTCGGAACCTGCGGCGATATCCGAATTCAGGAACAGGCCGCCTTTCATTTGCGCCAGCGTTCCCCCTTTGCGTTCGGTGCCAAGGATGTTATCGCTTGCGTCAACGGGTGTGCCGGAATTGTCTCCTCCCTTCGCGTTCAAAGCCAGAACGGATACTTGGTTTGCCGGATTATTGTCTTCGCCGATCGATCCGCCCGCGCCCAGATAGACTGTCCGCTTGGCGTACATTTTGGCATCTCTGTTCGCCGCGATTTGGATATCGGCATCGGATTTTTTGTTTCTGATCAAAATGGCCCCGGACATCTTAATTATGTTGTTTTCTTCCATGGCCGTAAATTCCGCTTCGCTGGTGGCGTCCATGGTGATGTTCGTCGCTCCGGCAGCGATGTCGCCGGTTGCATCCAAAACGATATCGTTTCCTGCCGTCTGTTTAATATCGCTGTTTGCGTGCAGTTCGATATTATTTGTTTCAGCATCGATTTTGACGTATTTCTTACCTTTGACGGAAACGTCGCCCGTTGTTGCCGTAACGGACACGTTCGTACCGCCGGTCGCGTTAATATCCGTATTCGACATATCTATCGAACTGGCCCCCGTTCCCATTTTGATTGTTTGGTTGTTCGCCATTGTGAGCGTGGCTTTGTTGGCATCAGTGGAGCCGGCCGTTAAAGTGATTTTGGCCGTTGCCGTTGATTCCATTTCGTTTGTTGTCGAGATGATTTTCGATTTTGAATCGATTTTGACGGTGTTGTCGGCGGCGTCCATGGCGGACAGGGAATCGCTGGCGCGGATGACAACGCCTTTGGATACGTTCATTCTGGCTACGTCCGTTCCCAATGAAATGCGGGCATAAGTGTTGCCGACGGCACCGTCGGCCTGATCCGTTCCCGGCGTCGTATTCTTTTCACGCACGATCAGTTTTCCGGCAATCACTTCGACGCCGCCCGCGTTGTTGATCCGGCTGCATTTGCCGTCGCCCGATGTCGCATCGCAGGCGCCGTTGCCGCCCATGTCCAAATCCGTGAACATTGAATTCGCATCGGGGATGCCGCTGACTTTTTTACGATACAGATAATCCGCCGATCGGCCCGCCGAATACGCGGTCGATGCGACGATCATGCCGCCGTGAGAGGGAACTTCCGTGTCACCCAAGCCAAAACTGGCGGGCGAGGCTTCCCACATTCCTTGCGAACCGATCAGGTTTCTTTTTTGGTCGTCGGGCAATCCCATCGCGGTGGCGATTTCATCACTGCGAACGTAACCGCCGTCCGCGCCGATCATTGACGCGATGCGGGAGGCCCGTTTGTCCGGAATCGCCGTTTCACGACCGCCGACAACGACGCCCGTCAGCTTGTAACGTTCGCATTTGCAGCTGTTCGTTAAATCCGTATAAAGTCCTGTATCGGCGTTCGGATTCTTACACGGTTTACTTTTTATTTCACCATTATCTTCATACAAAATCGTTGTAACTTCCGAACAATTCGCCCGATAACCGAATTTAATTTGGTTGGAGTCCAACAATTTATTGCCGCGAAGGTTCGCACCGTCAAAATAAGATGCCGGCAAGTACGGACGCAAATTCGCCGGCGTGATGATTCCCGTTTTTTCGGCGGTCGTATTCGCCGGAATCAAATCGGAGTATTTCGCTTCCATATAATTCGCCAGCGCGTCCTTTAAATTCTTCATTTGCGCGGCGACGGTCACGTCTTCCATTTCCGTGATCCGTTCGGACGATTGGCGAACGACCATCGGTGACATCATCGTCATCAATCCCAACAGGGCGATCGCTTCCATCATCAGCGCGCCGCGCTGGTCGCTCGATTTATTTGCAAAGTGTGTCATGGTCGTTCTCCTTGCGAACAGAAACTTTTTTCTGCTTACAGAATAAAAGCGGTCAAATCGTCAACGCAAGGAAAAAACAATATGTCAATGGTCATAAATCGCGGATTCCCGCGGGTTTCAGCGGATTATATATCTAAAGTCATAGAATACAAAATCGTTAAAAATCAAGCGGTTGCAGTTCCGTTTCGATTTCCGCCGACGGCTTCAATTCGTAAAAAACGCACCGGCAAAACTCCGGCAGCGCCGCCGAATCGCATTTTTGCCCGTCCGGAGTCGCCGATTCGACGCAACGGGCCAGCACTTTCAGTCGGTAATCCTTGACCGGTTTCGGACGGCGCAACGAATCGCCTTCGAACAAAAAATCCTGCAGGTACGGGCGCAAGGCCTTTTCTTCCACGTCGAACGCGCCTTCCGTTACGCTTTTATCCGACAATTGCCGCGCGATATCGTATCGGTTGTCCTGCAAAAACAAATCGACCGCCCGTTCCAGCATTTCTTTGTGCGCGGTCAGGACGCTTGTTTGCCTTTGCCGCGCTTCGCGGGCTTTCTGGCGGGCGATGTAGGGCAGGGTCATCGTGAAAATCGCCAACGCCGCCAGCGCTTGCCACATCAGGTATCCTTTCGCGTCGCTCATCCGGCGCGCCCCCGCCGCAACAACAGCCGCTTCAGTTCGGCAAGGCTCGCGCTCCCCGTCAGCAGGATGCATGCCGCAAAGATCGCTCCGCCCAGCGCAATCAGTCCCGCAAGCAAGCCCGCCCGCAACAGGTCGCTTCCGTGCGGCCAATCGGGATACAGTGCCAAACTCTTTATGTAAGCCAGCCGGACGCAGACGCCCATCACCGCCGACGACGCGACGATCGACACCGTGCGGCGGCGGAACACCGCGTCCGTTTCGTGCAAGCGCGCTTTGCGGATGCGGTGAACGTACTGCCCGACGTTGACCCACGCGACCAACCCGCTCGCCAGCGCGATGCCGAGGTATCCCAGCGTCGGCAGGAACACCGCGCACAAAACGATGTACAAAACCAGCGCGACCGCCGCGATCCGGACCGGCGTCGTCGTGTCGCCGCGCGCGTAAAACACCGGCGCCAGCGATTTCGTCAGGATGTAGGCGGGCAATCCGACCGCGTACGCGCTCAACGCCGCCGCGGTCTTCTGCGCCGCTTCCGCTGTAAACTGCCCGCGTTCGAACAAAACCGCGATGATCGGCAGGTCGAGCGCGATCAGCCCTGCCGCCGACGGAACGGACAATAACAACGCGACTTCCAGCGCGCGGTTCAGGCTGTCTTTCGCTTCTTTCATCTCGCCCGCCTTGATTTGACGGCTCAAAATCGGCAGGAGCGCCGTGCCGATCGCCGCGCCGATGATGCCGACCGGCAACAGATACAACCGGTTCGCGTAATATAGCCACGACACCGCCCCCGTCGTCAGGAACGACAGAAACACCGTGTCAAGGTACAGATTGATCTGATAGATCCCCGACCCGAACACCCCCGGAACGATGCGCTTCATCAACAGCTTCAAATCGGCGGATCTTTCCTTCAACAGCGCCCCCAATCCCCGCAGACGCAACGGAAAGCCCGCGCGCCGCGTGTGCCAGACGAGCCACAACAACTGTAAGACGCCCGCCGTCGTGACACCCGCCGACAGCGCCAAACCGAAGTTGCCGTTAAACAACGGCGTGAACGCGAACAAGGCCGCGATCATCGTCAGGTTCAGCAAAACCGGCGTCAGCGCCGCCGCCGCGAATTTGCCGAGCGAGTTCAGCACGCCGCTTTGCAGCGAATTGAGCGACACCAGCAACAAATACGGGAACGTGATGCGCGACATCAGCACCGCCGCGTCGAATTTTTCCGGTTCGTCCAGATAGCCGGGGGCTTGCACGGCGATGACCGCCGGCATCGCGATTTCCGCGATTGCCGAAAACAGCAAAACGACGTAAAACAGCGCCGAAAAAGCGTCGTCCGCGAAAGCTTTCGCCTTGTCTTTGCCCGACGTTTCCAGCTTTTCGGAAAACAAGGGCACGAAAGCGACGTTGAACGCGCCTTCCGCGAACAGCGACCGGAACAGGTTCGGCAGCTTGAACGCGACGAAGAACGCGTCGGCGATCAGCCCCGCGCCCAGAAACTTCGCGATCAGAACGTCGCGGACGAAGCCTAAAACGCGGCTGATCATCGTCCACCCGCCGACCGTGATGATTGATTTAACGACTGAAAGACGTGCCATTGAGTTCTTCCGTAAGCCTGTTTTTGATTTCTTCGATCCGCGCAGGGTCGGTGATCTTCGCGCCCCGGCGCTCCGCGACGTAAAACACGTCGACGATGCGCGATCCGTAAGTGTAAATATGCGCCGAAACGATGCCCAGATTCAAGCGCGACATCGCGTAGACCGCCGTGTGCAGAAAGCCGACCCTGTCCGTGCCGTTGATTTCGATCAGCGTGCATTTTTCCGACGCGTCGTTGTCGATGAATACGCGGGCGGGCAGGTCCAGTTCCGCTTTCGGCGCCTTTTGCCGCTTTTGCGCGAGCATCGGTTCGAAATCCGTTTCGCGGGAGCGTTCAATGGTGCTTTTCAGCCGCTCGATCCTTTTCGCCGAAGCCAGCGGCCGATTCCGTTCGTCCTGCACCAGAAACGTGTCGAGCGCCATGCCGTTCGGCAACGTCATGATTTGCGCTTCGACGACCGAAACGTCGCACACCGCCAACGCGCCCGTCAGTTCCGAAAACAGCCCGTCGTGCGTCGGCGTCGATACGATCAGTTCCGTTACGCCGCGGTCCTCGTCTGCGCGGACGGCAAAAACGTATCCGTCGGTTTTCCCGCCCTCCGCGACCGCCTTCTGCGACGGGGACAGTTCGCGCGCGTGCCCTTCGATCCCCCGCATCTTTTCCAGCGACAGAGTGTAAAGGTCGGACAGTAATTGCTCTTTAAAAGCGTTCCACACCGCCGGACCGACCGCTTTGATGTCCGCCCGCGTCAGCGCGAACAGGTCGCGCAACCGTTCCGGCGACTGCACCGTGTTCACAAAGTCCGTCAGCGTTTTCGGGTCGAAGATGTCGCGCCGGAAAGCGTATTGGCTCATCAGTAAATGATGGCGGACGAGCCAGGCGACGTCTTCGGCCTCCGCTTTTTCAAGGCCGAGCCCCGCCGCGATTTTCAAGGCTATCGCCGCGCCGATCTCCTCGTGCCGGCCGCCGCGCCCCTTGCCGATGTCGTGCAACAGGGCCGCCAGCATCGGGACTTTGCCGTGTTCCGTCATGAAACCGACCGCTTTCAAGGTGTGTTCGTCCGTCGTGTAAACGTGGTACATATCGAATTGGACTTGTGCGACGATCGGTCGGAAGACCGGCATGAACACGCCCAGAACGCCCGTTTCGACCATTTGCCGGAGCGTCGTTTCCGCCCGTTCGCCCGTCAGAACCGAGAAAAACAAAGCGTTCGCCTCCGCATTGCCGCGCAGGGAACGGACGGTTTTCGCGTTTTCCGTGATAAAGCGGACGGTTTGCGGGTGCAAAGGCTTGCCGAGCTTTTGCTTCAGCGCGAAGGCCTTGAAGATCAGCAGCGGGTCTTTCGTTTCGCTTTTGAACGATATGCGGTCGTTGATCAAAACGAAATCCGGTTCGCCGTCGATGTCGCTTTTTGCCGGATGCGGCGTCAGCGCGTCGCCGATGACGACCGTCATCAGCCACGACAGGTCGCCGACGTCGCGGCAGACCAGATAATAGTGCTTCATGAACCGTTCGACGGCGCTTTGCCCGTTTCGGGAAACGTATCCCATCCGTTCGGCGATTCTTTTTTGCGCGTCGAACGTCAGGACGTCGCCCGCTTTTCCGTTGATCAGGTGCAAATGACAGCGGACGGTCGTTAAAAAGCGATGCGCTTTCAGAAACTTGTCGCACGTCGATTGCGACAGGACGCCGCGTTCGACCAGATCCGGCATATCGGTGATGTCAAACAGATACTTGAACAGCCAGAACATCAGGTGCAGGTCGCGCAGGCCGCCGCGCCCCTCCTTGACGTTCGGTTCCAGCATATACTTCGATTGACCCATCCGTTCGTAGCGGTCGTTGCGTTCCGCGATTTTAGCGTCGACGAACTCCCGCCCGTCCGTCGCCCTCCGAAGGGCGTCGTAGCGAACCGAAAAGTCGTTGAACAGGCCGTAATTCCCCCAGATGAAGCGGGATTCGAGCAGATTGGTACGGACGCTCATTTCCGTTTTCGCGCTTTCTTCGCATTGTTCGGGCGTGCGGACGGCTTGACCGACTTTCAGCCCGATGTCCCACAACAGCGTGATCATGAACGAAATGCCGTCGCGCGCCGTGTCGTTTCCGACGATGAAAAGAATGTCCGTGTCCGAATACGGCGCAAGTTCGCACCGGCCGTATCCGCCGACGGCGGCGAACGCGGGCGGGGAATCCGTCGGGAACAATTCGCCGAAAACGAAATCGCACACCGCGCGCATCAGCGCGTCCGTTTCGTCGGCGTAAGCGAACATCGCCGTCAATCCGTCGTTGTGTTCCAGACTTCGCGCGAATCGGTCGAGCATTTGCCGCCGTTCGTCTTTCAACAGGGAAACGGCGTCGGCGCGCGAACGGGCGAAAGCGGCGGATAAATCGGCGGTCGAAATCATGACAGCATCTTTTTCAAAGCGTACAGCGTGTCGAGAGCTTCGCGGGGCGTCATCGAATCCGGATCAAGCGCGGCAAGCTTGTCGATGACGGGTGAAGACGTTTCCGCCTGCGTTTCGGTTTCGCGCTTTTCCTCTTCGGCTTTTTTCCGGACGACGGCGAACAGAGGCAGATCGTTCATGAAACTGACGCTGTACGCCCCTTGCTTTTCCAACTGTTCCAAGACTTGTTTCGCACGGGCCAGAACGACGCCCGGCAATCCCGCCAGCTTGCCGACGTGGATGCCGTACGACCGGTCGGCGACGCCGCGGACGACTTCGTGCAGGAAAACGACGTTGCCTTTCCATTCCTTGATCTTCATCGTGTAGAGCGACAAATGCGGCAGCGTGTCCGCCAGCGCCGTCAATTCGTGGTAATGCGTCGCGAACAGGGCGCGGGATTTGTTTTCGTCGTGCAGGTATTCCGCAACCGCCCACGCGATCGACAAGCCGTCGAACGTGGCCGTGCCGCGCCCGATCTCGTCCAGAATGACCAAAGACCTTTCGGTCGCCTGATTCAGGATCGCCGCCGTTTCGACCATTTCCACCATGAACGTCGACCGTCCGCGCGCCAGATCGTCCGCCGCGCCGACGCGGGAAAAGACTTTGTCCGCGACGCCGATGCGCGCCGATTCGGCCGGAACGTAGAACCCCGCCTGCGCCATGATTGCGAACAGCGCGTTTTGACGCAGGAACGTGCTTTTGCCCGCCATGTTCGGACCGGTGATCAGCCACAGCCGGCCGTCGTTCGTTTCCGCGGACCCCAGATGGCAATCGTTCGCGACGAAGGTTTCGCGGTTTTCGGCCATTGCCGCTTCGACGACGGGATGACGGCCGCGCACGATGTCGAACGCGGTCGAATTTTCCAGAACGGGGCGGACGGCGTTCGTTTCCTGCGCCGTTTGCGCCAGCCCCGACGCGACGTCCAGCACGGCGAGCGCGTGCGCCGCTTCCGCGATCCCCGACGCTTCCGCCATGACGGCGCCCGTCAGGTCGGCGAACAGCTTTAATTCCAGCGCCAGCGCTTTTTCGGCGGCGCCTTTCAGGTTGTTTTCAAGCTCCGACAGCTCGACGGTCGTGAACCGGATCGCGTTCGACATCGTTTGCCGGTGCAGGAAAACCGACCGTCCCGACCGCGCGTCGTCCAGCATTTTTTCGCCGTTTTTCGCCGATACTTCGATGTAATAGCCCAAAATATTGTTGTGCGCGATTTTCAGGGACGAAACGCCGGACAGTTCGGCGTATTTCGACTGCAGGGCCGCGATGGTTTGCCGGCTGTTGTCGCGCAGGCGGCGCAGGTCGTCCAGCTCTTTACTGTACAACGGGGCGATGAATCCGCCGTCGCGCGTTAAAAGAGGCAGGTCGTCCGCCAACGCGAACGTCAGCTTTTCGGTAAGCTTTTCGTGGCGGCCGAACCTCTTGACCGTTTCGGCCAGAGCCGCGGGCATTCCCGCTTCGGTCGTCAGGTCTTTTTTCAGATCCGGCAGTTGACGGAGCGTGTCGCGCAACGCCGCAAGGTCGCGCGGTCCGCCGCGCCCGAGCGAAAGCCGCGACAGCGCCCGTTCCATGTCGGGACATTCGGCCAGCCGATCGCGCACGGACGCCCGTATCAGCGGATTCAGAACGAAAAACTCGACACGGTCAAGGCGCTTGTTGACGGCTTTGACGTCGGTCAGCGGCGCCGCCAGATATTGAAACAGCAGACGCGCGCCCGCGCCGGTTTTCGTCCGGTCGACGGCGTAAAGGAGCGATCCCTTCTTTTCGCCCGACAGCGACCGGAACAGCTCCAGATTCCGCCGTGTCGCCGCGTCGATCTCCATCATTGCGCCCGCCGTTTGCCGCCGCAGGGGATTCAGGCGGGGAAGCTGCCCTTTTTGCGTCAGTTCGATGTAATCGATCAGGGCGCCCGCCGCGCCGACTTCGCTTCTGTTGAAACGGCCGAACGCGTCCAGCGTTTGAACGCCGAAAAAGGTTTCAAGGCGTTTTTCGCCGTTTTCGGGGGAAAACCGCGCGGGCGGCAACGGCGTCAGCAACCGTTTGACGTCGTTGAAGGCTTCAAAGTATTCCGGTGTCTGAATCAGCTTTTCGGAAACGACGATCTCTTTCGGTTCCAATCGGGAAACGGCGGCCGTCAGCGTCGCCGCCCGCCGGTCGGGCAGGGTTTGGACGGCGAAATCGCACGTTGACATATCGACCCACGCGAACCCGATGCCGTCCGCCGTGTCCGTCAACGCCGTCAGATAGTTGCACGCGCGGGCGTCGAGGATGTTGTCCTCGGTCAGCGTTCCGGGGGTGACCAATCGGATGACTTCGCGGCTGACCAGCGCGTTGGAACCGCGCTTTCTGGCTTCGGCGGGGTCTTCCGTTTGTTCGCAGATGGCGACCTTGAACCCTTTGCGGATCAGGCGCGCCAGATAAAGCTCGTGCGAATGGACGGGTACGCCGCACATCGGGATGTCTTCGCCCTTTTCGCGGCCGCGTTTCGTCAGGGCGATGTCCAGCGCCGCCGACGCTTTCACCGCGTCGTCGAAAAACATTTCGTAAAAGTCGCCCAGCCGGTAAAAAAGCAGATAGTCGGGGTGCTTTTCCTTTATCGCGAAATACTGCGCCATCAAAGGGGTGTGGCCGTCGGTCGTTTTTTCCGTCATAATCCGTTCACTTCCGTTTTAATTTATGCTATTTCTAACATATTCGCCCATTTTGGAAAACATTAAAGTTTAGGATTTGTCATGGATAAAAAAGAACTTGAACAAAAAGCGCTGGCGCTGCACGCGGCCGGCCGTCCCGGAAAAGTCGCCGTCGTTCTGACGAAGCCGCTGAACACGAAAGCGGACCTGTCGCTGGCGTATTCCCCCGGCGTCGCCGCGCCGTGTCTGGAAATCGAAAAGAATCCGGACGACGCTTACGTTTACACCGCCAAAGGCAACATGGTCGCCGTCGTGTCGAACGGAACGGCGGTCCTCGGACTCGGCGACATCGGCGCGCTGGCGTCCAAGCCCGTGATGGAGGGCAAGGCCGTTCTGTTCAAGCGTTTCGGCGGCGTCGACGCGATCGACATCGAAGTCGATTCCCATGACCCCGACGAAGTCGTCAACGCCGTCCGCCTGTGCGCGACGGGATTCGGCGGCATCAATCTGGAAGACATCAAAGCGCCGGAATGTTTCTATATCGAGGAAAAACTGCGCGATATGCTTCCGATTCCCGTGTTCCATGACGACCAGCACGGCACGGCCGTCGTCGTCGCGGCGGGTCTGACGAACGGTCTGTTGCTGACGGGACGCAAGATCGAAGACATCCGTGTCGTCGTCAACGGCGCGGGCGCGGCCGCCATCGCCTGCGCGACGCTGTTGCGCGACATCGGCGTCCGCCATATCGTCATGTGCGATTCCAAAGGCGTTATTTACAAAGGCAGAACGACGGGCATGAACCCGTACAAGGAACGCTTCGCCGCCGAAACCGACGCCCGCACGCTGTCCGAAGCCGTCAAAGGCGCCGACGTGTTCCTCGGTTTGTCCGTCGCCGGCGCGCTGACGCCCGACATGGTCAAAACGATGGCCAAGCGCCCGATCATCTTCGCGCTGGCGAACCCCGTTCCGGAAATCACGCCGGAAGCCGCGTATCAGGCCGATCCCGAAGCGATCGTCGCGACGGGACGTTCGGATTACCCGAATCAGGTCAACAACGTGATGGGATTCCCGTACATCTTCCGCGGCGCTTTGGACGTTCGCGCCAAAACGATCAACGAAGCGATGAAGAAGGCGGCCGCCGAGGCGTTGGCTGAAATCGCCCGCGCCGACGGATTGCGCGCCGACAACATCATTCCGGACGCGTTCGACCCGCGGCTGCGCGCCGCCGTCGCCTGCGCCGTCGCCAAGGCCGCCTGCGACACGGGAATCGCGCAAAAGCCGGTCGCGGATTGGGATGCGTATAAAAAATCCCTTGCCGAAGCGAAGGATTGACAAATGCGTTGGTGGCGAAAGCTGTTCGTTCATATTCGCGACAACATACGGCGGAACGAAAATATCGAAACGCCGTATCGTTTTGTCGAACGCGTTCTGACGCTTTCGCTGCCGACGGCTTTGACGCTGATTCTTTTTGTCGGACTGAATGAGATCAATCCGGATTCCGCTCTGATCGGTTACGGCGTCGTCGTCGTTTTGACGATCGTTCTGACCCTGCCTTTTTTCGTCAGTCTGCAGTCCGTTTCCGACTATGTCAGCGATCTGGCGGACGAACGCGATGTCTCAACGCCGGATTTGCGCGAAAAGGACGGCGAAAGCGCCCGTATCGTCGAAGCCATCAATCAGATGCGTTCGATTTGGGTGTCGCGCAGTGAAATGTTGAAAGCGCAAACCCTTTCCGACGCCGCCGTGCTGGACAGTTTGCCCGACCCTTTGCTGATGCTGAACGAAAAAGGCAATCTGATCGGCGCCAATCTGGCCGCCCGCCGTATGTTCGGCCGTGAAATCCGCGGAAAAGCGTTTGAAGACGTTTTTCCCGACGAGAATATCAAAACGGCGGCCAAAGCCGTTGTGCACGATAGAAAATACAAAGAGCAGACGGAGTTCTTCGTCGGCGGTCGCGCTTTCAATGTGAAGATTGAACGTCTGCCCGCCGAAGCCAACGCCGGCGCCGTTGCGGTCGTTTCTTTTTACGATATGACGGCGCGCAAACAGTTCGAACAAATGCAGGCGGACTTTGTCGCGAACGCCAGCCACGAATTGCGCACGCCGCTGTCGATCATGTCGGGTTTCATCGAAACGTTGCAAAATACGGCGAAGGACGATAAGGCCGCCCGCGAACGATTCCTGTCCATCATGCAAACGCAGGCGGGACGGATGGCGTCGCTGATCGAAAGCCTGTTGTCGTTGTCGCGCCTGCAGATGAACGAAAGCGTCAAGCCGTCCGATTCCGTTTCCGTCCCCGACATCGTCGCGAACGCGAAAAAAATGCTGGACGGCAAAGCGGAAAAAACAAAGTCGAAAATCGTTTTGAAACTGTGCGAACAGGAAAAAAACATCCTCGGCAACGCGGACGAACTGATGCAGGTTTTTCAGAATCTGATCGACAACGCGCTGAAATACGGTCAGCCGCAAAGCACCGTTACCGTGTCGTCAAAAGTCGAAAACGACCGGTATGTCGTTTCCGTTCACAATACGGGCGATCCGATTCCGCCCGCCGCGTTGCCTCATCTCTTTGAACGTTTTTACCGCGTCGCCGAAAAAAAGAAAATACAAGGGACGGGACTCGGGTTGGCGATCGTCGCGCAGATCGTCAAACATCACGGCGGCGACATCCGCGTCGAAAGCTCCGTCGAGGACGGAACGAGCTTTATTGTTTCTCTGGCGTGCGAAACTTCCGGTGAAGCAGAAACAGCAGAAACAGCCCCGGCAGACTGAACAGCGACGTCGTGATGAAAAACGTCGGCCAGCTCATCCGGTCGGCCAGCCATCCGCTTCCCGAAGACAGAAGATCGCGCGGCAAAGCCATGATGGAACTTAACAACGCGTATTGCGTCGCCGTATAGGCCGTATTGCACAGAAAAGACATATACGCGACAAAAGCCGACGTCGCCATGCCGGACGCCATATTATCGGAAATGACGGAAATCGACAGCCACAGCATACTGTCTCCCTGCGTCGCCAGATACGCGAAAGGCAGGTTGCTCAATCCCTGCAGGATGCCGCAGACGACCAGCGATTTCATGATGCCGAATCGCACGACCAGAGCGCCGCCGGCAATGCCGCCGACGATCGTCGCCAGAACGCCGTAGATTTTTGCGACCGTTGCGATCTGCGCCCGCGAAAAGCCGAGCTCCGTGTAAAACGGCGCCGTCATCGTGCCGAGCGTCGTTTCGCACAGCTTGTACAGCATGATGAACAGCAAAATCAAAAACCATCCGTCGCGCGACAGAAAATCCTTGATCGGCGCAATGACGGCTTCTTTAAAGAAGTGTCCCCTCGGACGGGTGATCTTTAAGGGTTCTTTGACGAAAAGAATCGTCGCCATGCCGATCAGTCCCGATACGGCGAGCAACGTGTAAACGGCGGTCCAGCTCAAATAAACGGACATATACAAAGCGCCCGCGCCCGACGCGAGCATGCCGATCCGGTATCCGGTAACGAACGTCGCCGACGCCGCCCCTTGGTCGTTTGTTGAAAAACTTTCGATTCTGAACGCGTCAAACACGATGTCCTGCGATGCCGAAAAGAAGGCGACGGCAACGGCGAAACCCGCCGTCAGTAACGGCGTTTCCGCGGGATTCGTCCGGATCAGCGCCAACAGCGAAAGCATCAGCCCCGTTTGGAAAACCAACGCCCACGACCGTCTGCGGCCGAGATGACCGATGACGGGCAGGTCAATCCTGTCGACGTAAGGCGCCCACAGGAATTTGAAGCTGTACGGCAAACGCACCAGCGCGAACGCGCCGATCGCCGTTTTGGATATGTTGCAATCCGTCAGCCAGAACGACAATGTGGAAAAAATCAGCAACAACGGTAAGCCGCTGAAAAAGCCCAGAATCAGCATGGTCAGCATCTTCGGGTTTTTATAAACGGTCAGGGCGGCTTTCCACGGTGTCATCAAATCATTCCTCGGCCGATTTATCCATGTTCATGCGGCGGTTTGCGTCGCGCTTGCGCAGGTTCGTGTCCAGAATCGCTTTGCGCAGACGGAACGTTTTAGGCGTTACTTCGACAAGTTCGTCGTCCTGAATGTACGCCAGCGCTTCCTCCAGACTCATTTTAATCGGCGGGATCAGCTGGATGTTTTCGTCCTTTGCCGCGGCGCGGATGTTGGTCAGGTGCTTCGTTTTGACCGGATTGACTTCGATGTCGTTCGATTTCGTGTGTTCACCGACGATCATGCCTTCGTACACGTCGTCGCCCGGATCGACGAACATCGGTCCGCGGTCTTCCAGTTTCCACAGCGCGTAAGCGACCGCTTCGCCGTTGTCGGTCGACACTAAAACGCCCGTGCGGCGCCCCGGAATCGATCCTTTGTACGGTTCATAGCCGTGGAACAGCTTGTTCATCACGCCCGTGCCGCAGGTGTCGGTCAGGAACTGCGAATGATACCCGATCAGCGCGCGCGACGGCGCAAGGAACGTGATGCGGGTCTTTCCGCCGCCCGACGGACGCATGTCGGTCATTTCCGCGCGCCGCTGGCCGAGGACTTCGCAAACCGTGCCGACGTACTGGTCGTCGACGTCGACGACGACTTCCTCGATCGGTTCGAGCGTTTTGCCCGAAACGGGGTCTTTCTGCATGACAACGTGCGGGCGACTGACGGACAGTTCGAATCCTTCGCGGCGCATTTCCTCGATCAGGATGCCCAGCTGAAGTTCGCCGCGTCCCGACACTTCAAACGCGTCGGTCGTCGCGGTGCGGTTGATGCTCAACGCCACATTGCCTTCGGCTTCCTTCTGCAGACGGTCCCAAATCATGCGGGACGTGACCTTGTCGCCGTCCTTGCCCGCCAGCGGCGACGTGTTGATCGAAAATGTCATGGACAGCGTCGGCGGGTCAATCGGCTGCGCCGGAATCGCCGTCGTGACCGACGGATCGCAAATCGTGTCCGCCACGGTCGCCTTTGTCAGACCGGCCAGCGCCACGATGTCGCCCGGTTCGGCAATGTCGATGCCCGTCCGTTTCAAACCGCGGAACGCCAGAATCTTGCTGATGCGCGCCGTTTCGATGATCTTGCCCGAACGGTCGAGCGCTTTGACGACCGAATTGACCTTGACGGAACCGGAATGGACTTTGCCGGTCAGGATGCGGCCGACGAACGGATCGTTTTCAAGCGTCGTCGCCAGCATGGTGAACGGCGCGTTCGGATCGCACTTCGGCGGCGGAACGAATTTCAGAATCGCGTCGAACAGCGGTTCGATGTTCGTGCGCGGGTCTTTGTCGAGGTCGTTGACCGCCCAGCCTTCGCGGCCCGACGCGTACAGCACGGGGAAATCCAGCTGCTCGTCCGTCGCGTCCAGCGAAGCGAACAGGTCGAAGACTTCTTCATAAACTTCCTGCGGGCGGGCGTCGGCGCGGTCGACTTTGTTAATCAGAACGATCGGTTTCAGCCCGAGCTTCAACGCCTTGCTGACGACGAACTTCGTTTGCGGCAAGGGACCTTCCGCCGCGTCGACGAGGACGATCGCGGAATCGACCATGTTCAGGATGCGTTCGACTTCGCCGCCGAAATCGGCGTGCCCCGGCGTGTCGACGATGTTGATGCGCGTGCCTTTCCATTCGATGGAGGTGCATTTCGCCAAAATCGTGATGCCGCGTTCGCGTTCCAGATCGTTGGAATCCATAACGCGTTCGGCGACGACCTGATTGTCGCGGAACGTCCCGCTTTGGCGGAGCATCGTGTCGACCAGAGTCGTTTTGCCGTGGTCGACGTGGGCAATAATCGCAATATTTCGCATGGGCTTACTTCTTTAAATAAAAAACAACAGACTATGCTTTTTAAGGACTATTGACCGTTTTGTCAATTAAAGAGCGCCACGTTCCCGTAATTTTTTGCAAATTTTCCGTTGTTGTTCTATCCTTGGATCGTATTTTTGCAAAGGAGGCTCCCGTATGTTCCGATTGCTGTTTCTGACCGCGCTGTTTTCCGCTTTTTGTTTACAGGCTTTTGCCGAAACGGCAAAGGAACGCTTTGCCCGCATGGACCTGAACAAGGACGGTTTTCTGTCCGAAGACGAGTTTTTGAAAGGTTCGGGCGAAGAACCGGCGCCGAAATCCGGATTATCGCCGGCCGATATCATTCCCGACCTTTCCGCCGGCGACGATAAAGCGAAAATCATCGAAAAGAACGTCGCCGAAGTGAAAACGATCCTGCCGTTGAAAATCGACGATGAAACGACATGGACGGACGTTTACGGCGTCAACGGGGAAATCCACTACATCTATCGCATCGAAATGGATGTGTCCGCCGTTCCTTCGGATAAAAGGGATTTTATGAAGCCCGTTCTGGAATCGAAGATCTGTCCGACGGTACGCCCGATGCTGTGCGGCGTCATGTATGATTCCGTTTTGTCGAAAGGGATCGCTTTGCAGGCGCATTACAACGACAAAAACGGCATTCCGATAGCGGGATGCCGTTTCGAAGCGAAAGATTGCCGTTGACGTTATCCGGCCGCGCCCTTTTGCGCGGCGAGCAGTTCTTTCAACGGCGTTTCGGGACGCGCGCCGAAATGCGATATGATTTCCGCCGCCGCCAAAGCGCCCATGTTCAGGCAATCGTCTATCGTTTTGTCTTGCGCGTAACCCGTTAAAAATCCGGCCGCGAACAAATCGCCCGCACCGGTCGTGTCAACGACTTTGATAACGGGAGCCGCCGGAACGGTGTAACGTTTGTCTTTCGTTACGGCGACGGCGCCTTCCGCACCGCGCGTAACGACAACGACTTCGCATAAATCCTCGCATTGTTTGAACGCCTGTTCCGGATCGTCCGTGTCAAACAACGCCATGATTTCGTCCTGATTGCAGAAAACGATATCGACGCCGCCTTTGATCAGGTCGATAAAGCTGTCGCGGTGGCGGTTGACGCAGAACGGATCGGACAGCGACAACGACACTTTCCGGTCGTGCTTGCGCGCCAGTTCGACCGCGAAACTCAAAGCGTCCTTGGCTTCTTTGCGATCCCAGAGGTATCCTTCCATATAAACGATTTTTGAACTGCGGATCAGGTCTTCGTCGATGTCTTTGCGCGACAGTTTCGAACACGCGCCGAGATAAGTGTTCATCGTGCGCTGGGCGTCGGGGGATACGATGACCATGCAGCGCGCCGTCGGTTTTTCGTTTTCCAGACACGGCGTCGTGAAGCTGACGCCCGAACGCGTGATATCGTCGCGGAAAACGTCGCCCAGATGATCGGCCGCCACTTTCCCGATAAAAGCGGGTTTTCCGCCCATCGCAGCGATGCCGACGGCGGTGTTCGCGGCGGAACCGCCCGAACATTTAACGCCGTTCGCACTGATCTGTTCGTAAATCCTTTCGGCGGTTTCCGCGTCGATCAGCGTCATGATCCCTTTCGGCATCTTGTTCTTTTCCAAAAAGGAATCGTCCATGTCGGCCAGAACGTCAACGATGGCGTTGCCGATGGCGACGACGTCAAAACGCAAAGGGGAATTCATAACGGTTGAACCTCCGTATGGGGTTGTTAAACAATTTGCAGTATAAAAGTTACGGCAAATCAGGCAAGCTTTGTGAAAACAAAATATAAACTTTTTTATGCGGGTGCAAGATGATAAAGACTCTTCTGATGGCGGTTCGCGATGTTTTTTCAAATAGAATCAGGCGGTTGATAGTATACAGCTTTTTGATGTCCTTTGCGGTTTTTATGGCGTTGGCGGGGGGATTCCACTTGCTTGCGCAGGAGTTTTTACGATTCGACTCCGTTTTTCTGACCCGCCTGATCGAAGCGACGGGACTGATCGGCATTTTTTTTATCGCGCTTTTTCTTTTTCCCGTCGTCATGCCGTTGGCGGCCGGCGTCCTGATTGACAAAAGCGTTGAACGGTTGTGCGGAAAAGATGTCGTTTTACGGACGGTTCCGATGGGGGAAAGCCTGAAAATATCCGTTTCTTCAACCCTTCGCGGCGTGGCGGCGAGCGTCTTTTCGGCGTCCGGCGCCGTCATCATCGGATGGATTCCGTTGTTGAACCTTTTGCCGCTTGCGTTATATTTATACATAAACGGACGCGTGTTGGGCCGCGAATACTTTTTTGCCGTCGCTTTGCGTTTTTCGGATTATGAAAACGCTCTTGCCGGATATGAAAAGGATAAAGCGCGCTGGACGCGGGCGGGGGCGTTGATCGCGGCGCTGACACTCGTGCCGGTCGTCAATATGTTGTCGCCGTTGATCGCCGTCGCTTTTGCGTGCCGGCTGTACAGGGAAGGAACGGATAAACAGTGAGACTTTTTTTCGCCGCCGTTTGGTTGTTGTTGACGGGATGCGTGACAAGCGTTCCCGAGGATTTGCCTGTCGTCGAACGGACCGAACCCGTCGTCCGGTCGTCGCGTCCGCCGGTGCTGAAAGCGGATTACGTCGCCGAAGTCTTGGGCGAACCGGCGCTGAAACGACGCGAAACGCCGTCCGAAATGTGGGTCTATGCCGCAAAAACGTGCGTCTTGTTCGTTTATTTTAACGCGGACGGAGAAGTGAAGCACATGGATATCGGCGAACCGTCGAACAAAGCGCCCCATCAGGGGCGGGAATGTCTGATCATGGCGGGAAAGCTCCGTTAAAAAAAAGCCGGCGTTCGGGCCGGCTTTTTTATCAAATGAGGGGCGGATCAAAGTTGCGCCTGCACCCATTCGTTCAGCTTGGATTTCGTCATTGCGCCGGAATGGACGGCGACCTGTTGTCCGTCTTTGAACATGATCAGCGTCGGGATGCCGCGCACACCGAACGACGTCGGCGTTTCGGGCGATTCGTCGATGTTCATTTTCACGACTTTCAATTTACCGCCCATTTCGCGGGACATTTCTTCCAGAAGGGGGGAGAGCTGACGGCACGGCGAGCACCATTCCGCATAGAAATCGACCAGAACGGGAACGGTCGAGTTTTTGATTTCGCTGTCAAATTCGGTGTCGTTGATGACTTTCATTGTTATTCGTCCTTTATCGTTGTTGTTGTGTTCGAATACGGTAGTTATAGGAAGCTTTTCGCCGTCGGTCAATACCCGACCTGCGCCGTGATGTCGTCCAATCGCGGCAGTTCCGTCCACAACAGATAGCATTTCATCCGTTTGTCGGGGTGGATTTCGTGCAAAAGGGCGGCGTAGATCCTCATTTGTTTCAGATAAGCGTCGGGAATGTTTTCCGCCGAATCGGGGATATGCTTGCCGCTTTTGTAATCGACGATTTTAACGTCCGTGTCGGTGACGGCGACTCTGTCGACGCGGCCGGCGAACGCGCATCCGTTCGTAATGCCGCAAACGGAAGCTTCGGCGACCGAACCGGGGCCGAACAAGGGCGCGAACGACGGGTTTTGAACGATGGCGAGGACTTTGTCCGCCAAAGCTTCGTCGCCGCCCTGCGCGGCAAGGAAAGACAAAGCGGCGTCGCGTTGTTTGTCCGCGGGATAATCGGGCAGGATCTCCAGCAATTTGTGAATCAGCGTCCCTTTGATTTGCGCCGCGGCGCGGTCGGCGGACAAAGGCGATTCGAACGCGATGTCGTCATCGTCCGCGTGCGACGGCGCGTACGGTTTTTCAAGCGGGGCGTCGTCGGGCGCATGTTTGACGGCCCAGTCCGGCAATTCGGGACATTCCGTCGTGTCGTCGGATTGTTCTTTCGGGGTTTCGACGATTTCGCACGGATAAGACAGGGATTGTCCGTCCAACGACCGGTCGATCAGGTCGTACCAGTTGTTTTCCGGCGCCTTGTTATTGTTTTCCCAGCCCGTGACGTACAGCCGGTCGCGCGGACGCGTCATCGCGACATACAGCAATCGCCGGTATTCGCCCAGCTCTTTTCGTTTTATTTCGGCCAGTTTTTCATCAGCCTGTCTGTTTCTGAAAGAGGCTTCCGGTGTCCAAACGGGCATGCCGCCGTCGAAGCGGTACAGATTGACCGTCGTTTTCGGTGTCTGCCGCGTGTCGGGCAGGAAAACGATCGGGGCTTCCAGTCCTTTGGACGCGTGAACGGTCATGATTCTGACGGCGTCGTCGTTTTGGTCGCTGTCGCGTTTGATTTCGATGTCGTTTTCGCGCAACCCGCGCAGGAACAGCTGGAGCGACGGCGGGTTTTTCATATCGAAATCCAACGCCAGCGTCGTAAATTCGTCGATCGCGTCCAAAGCCTGCTGTCCCAAACGGCGGACAAACTCTTTTCGCCGGCCGAGCGTGTCCAACACGTAGGCGTACAATTCGTACGGGTGCAGGGAATCGACTTTTTGCAACAGGTCGTTGAGAAAAGCGCACGCTTTGCCGAGCGGCGTGTCCGTTTCCTTCGCGTGATCGAGCAAACGACCGAACAGCGGGCGGTTGCCGCGCCCGTTCGCCAGTGCGAACAAGTCTTTTTCCGATATCCCGTCAAGCCGTTCGGGAAAAGGTCCCGTTTCGGGCAGATCGTCTTTCGCGACGCCGCAAAGGGGCGAACGCAGGACTTGAGCCAGAGCGAGGTCGTTTTCGGGTAAAAGCAGAAAGTCGCCCAAGGCCATCAGATCTCTGACGGCGATGGAATCGGTGATTTTCAGACGGTCGGCGCCGGAAACGGGAATGTTGCGGCTTTTCAGTTCGCGGGTCAGCGCGTTGACGAAGGAGTTGCGGCGGCGGACCAAAACCAAAATATCGCCGGCGGAAACGAGTTTTCCCGTCGGCAACCGTTCCTTTCCGATCAGGCTGTCTATTTTCTTCGCGACGGCTTCGGCGGTTTCCGCTATCGACGATTTTTCGCCGGAACGCTTTTCGACGGGTTTCGTGTAAGGGATTTCTTCGGGTTTGCGCGATTCGACCAATCCCATCAGTTCGACCGTTCCGCCCGTTCCTTTGCGGGAACACAGATGCGTCGCCTCCTCCCCGTCGGCCAGAACGGAATCCGCCGCCGCCGGGTTTTGCAACGTTTTGTTGACGGCGTCGATGACTGCGGGCGACGACCGGAAAGACACGTCCATCGGCACGATGCGCAGTGTCGAAACCGCGGCGATCTTTTCCGAAAAATATTTTTTCATCCGGTCGAATTCGTCGGGATCGGCGCCCTGAAAACTGAAAATCGACTGTTTTCGATCGCCGACGACGAATAAAGTCCGTTCGGTTTTAGCGTTCGTCCGCGCGCTTTCGCCGCTGAAAAATTCGTCGGTCAGCGCTTTGACGATCCGCCATTGCGCCGGGCTGGTATCCTGCGCTTCGTCAAGCAAGACGTGGTCGATGCCGCCGTCCAATTTGTACAACACCCAAGCGGCGGCTCCCGATTTTTCAAGCAAATCCGTGGCTTTGCCGATCAGATCGTCGTAATCGAGCAGGGACAATTCGTTTTTCAGCGCCTCGTATCGTTCGGTCAGCGCTTTGCCGATTCGGACAAGCGCCATTGAAAAAGGGATGAGTTCGACGGATTTCAAATCGTTGAACAGTGTTCGGGCGAGTTCGGCTTCCCGCATCAGCTCTTCTGATACGTCGGTGGCGTCTTTCGTTACAAGCCTTGCCTGAATGTCGCCGTCTTTTTTCAAAAAAACGGACAGATACTCGTCAAGGTCGGCCGTTCCGTTCAGAAAAGCCCTGAAAGCGGCAACTTTGGCGGGGGCCGTCTTGTTTTTCGACCGGCTTAACGTTTCCGCGCATCGGGTCAGATCGGCGCGCCGTTGCGGCGAAAGTGTCAGAAAATCGGCGATCAGCGAATCTTTACCGGCGTTTTCGGGCAGACCGAAAGCCTTTTCGTACGCCCGCCGGACGGCGGTATCGTCTTTTTTCTCAAGGAAACGGTCCAACTCCGGCAAATGCGCTTTCAAATCCGACATCACGTCGGCGAAATCTTTTTCGTTGGTCGCCAGAACGATTTTGTTCAAATCGTCGGCATAGGCGGGGTTTGAAAGCGTTTCCTCTTGCGCTTGCGACAACATCTTTGTCGCCTGTTCCTCATCGGCGACCTCAAATTCCGGCGCGACGCCCGCTTCGATCGGGAAACGGCGGAGCAGGGATTGGCAGAAAGAGTGGATCGTCATGATCTTCAATCCGCCGGGCGTATCCAGTATTCGCGCGAAAAGCCGTCGGGCGGCGTTCTTTTTTTCGACCGGAACGGACAAGTCTTTCAGCTGTTTTTCCAAATCGTCGTCGTCGGCCGTCGCCCATTGCGCCAACCTTTTCGTCAGACGGTTGCACATTTCCGTCGCCGCCGTCCGCGTGAAAGTCAGACACAGGATCTTTTCGGGCGGAGATCCGGCCAGCATCAGCCGCAAAACCCGATCGGACAGAACTTTTGTCTTGCCCGATCCGGCCGAAGCGCTCACCCAGGCCGATACGGACGGATCGGAGGCGGCGAGTTGCCGTTTTGTCGCTTCCTGTTTCGGATCAAGGATTTCAGCCATTGTCGTTCTCCGTTTCGTCGTCGCGGGTTGCCCATTCGTCGAAGCGGGCGATGTCGTCGTAATCGCGGTATTTTTTTGTAAAGCTCGGGTCGGGCGAAGGCAGGTAGGGTATGGTCGGGTCGTCGTACGCGTCGACGGCGGTTTTCAGTCTGTCCAGCGCCGCCTGCGCCAATTCCGAAGCGCTGCCGTTCAACAGTCGGGTAAAGCCGTCTTCGCGCAATTTCCGGTATTCCAATCGGGTCACGGTGGCGGCGGGGATGTTCGGAAAAGCGCCGTTTTCAGCCATGATCGCTTCCAAAGGCAACTGCGGGGAATAACCTGCCTTCACTTCTTTTTGCGACGGAGGGGAGCCCGTTTTGTAATCGACGACGGTCAGCGTGTCGTCCGCCATTTTATCGATTCTGTCGGCTTTTCCGATTAGCGTGAACGGTCCGCTTTGCGTATCGACGGTCATGGCGCCTTCCTGTTCGCAATAAGAATACTTCCGTTCGCTTTCCCGTTCGCGCCGTTCGGTCAGAAACGACAAAAGCGCCGCATCGACGCGCGGTTTCCAAAACGCCGCCGCCGTTGCCGAAAAATTAAGCGTTTTTACGGCTTTTCGGCCGATGGTCAAAATGATGTCTTCGGCATCGTCGGGGACGGCGGCGGGATATTTTTCGCAGAATTCCTGAACGGCGGCGTGCAAGGCTATGCCAATATCCGCCAATCCCGTTTCCTTGTCGATGTCGTCCAAGGGCTTCAGGCCCAGAATGAAACGGGCGTAAATGCTGTACGGGTCGCGGAACAGCGTTTCGACCTGTGTTACCGCCAGCTTGCGCGGACGGCTTTCGACGGGCGGCTTCGGCGCGGGCGGACGGATGTTCACGATTTCTTCGGGCATGTCGATTTTTCGGGCGTAGCCGACGTACGGCGCCGGAGTCCAGCTTCGTTTCGACGCGCTTAACACGGCGTCGAGTCTGGACAGCCAGCGTGACGGGACGGTCGGTGTGCCGCCGTCCTTGAGCGAACGGGATAAAATCACCGTCGGCGCGCAGAAAGCCTGACAGAAATCGTGCGCCGAAAGCGCGATTTTCCGTTCCGGCATCGGTATGTCGCATTCGTTGCGCATCGGGCGGCTGATCCACGGGTCGGGCGAAGGGGTTTTCGGCCAAACGCCCTCGTTCAATCCGCCCAGAACCAGAACGTCGGGACGCAACATGCGGGCTTCCATCGTGCCGAGGATGTCCAGCCGCGAATGCATGCCGTACTTCGGCCGCACGGAACACGCCCGCATCAGCGACGTCAGCAACGTCATATATCCGCGCGGTGTCGTTTTGCCGATAAGATCGGCATTGTCCCGGATATCGCGGAACAGCGCGACGGCCGATTCGCCCGCCTCTTCGCGCCAAAGCCTGTCGGCGCCGCTTTTTTCGGTCGTTTCCGCCAGCCCTTCCGCCGCTTTCAGATGCGCGTCGAGCAACACGGAAAAATCCTTCGGCAAAGGATCGGCCATCATGTCGGTCAGCGGACGCAAGATTTCGCTTAAGCGGCGGATGAGGGGGACGAAATATTCTTCCCGCCCGGCATCCGCTTTTTGCGCGGCGGCGTCCAGGCCGTCCCATCCGTCGCCCGTTCGCGATCCGCGCAGGATATCCTTTTCCAACCGGCGCACCCGTTCGCGGAAAAGACCGTACGGACCGCCGCCTTGCGCCAACGGATGCTTCAGACACGCCAGCAATTCGTACGGCGCGACGTTTGTCAAAGCCGCTTCGCCCAGCAAAATCAGGTACGTCCCGAGCTCCGTTCGGGCCAGCGGCATACCGGCCGAATCGTCCATGACGACCCCCCAGCGTTTCATTTCAGCGATGACGCGCCGCGCCAAATCACGGTCCGGCGTGACAAGCGCTGCTGTTCTTCCTTTCGTTTCAAGGGTTTCCCTTAAAATCAAGGCGATCGCGACGGCTTCCTCGCGCCGGTCGGCGCAATCCATACGGGAAACGCCGTTCAAAACCGTATCGGAAAACTTTGGCAGGTTCTGCCATTTGTCCGTTGTCGCGGCCGGACGCATCGCTTCGGAAATCAGCCGGAACCGTTCGTCGGGGTCAGCGTTTTCCGTCAACGGCCGGACGTCCGCGCGCGTCAGTTCCATCCTTTGGAGCAAACGGAACAAATGATATTGCGGATGCGACGGGTCTTTTTCGATCGCGGCAAAGCTTTCGTCGTCCGTTACCGTGTCCAGTCCGGGCAGGATCACCATGCCGTTCGGCAAAGACGCCACTGCGTCGAGCAGGTCCGCCGTCGCCGGCTGCGAACCGGTCGAACCGGCGGCGATAACGGGAAAATCGGGCGGGGTTTTGCGCCACAGCTCCGCTTGCGCCGTGAACAGCCTGACTTGCCGGTCGGCGGCGTCGATGGCGCCTTCATCCCGTAAAACGGACGGCCAGCGTTGAATCAGGATGTCCAGAAATTCCAGCGTTTTCTGCCAGTGTTCCGCATATTCTTCGGGGACGATCTTCGTCAAAAGGGACAGGTCGAACCGTTCGATGTGGCTTTCGTCCAGAAAAGCCGCCAGAGAATCCGCCAGCTGAAGCGCTTTTTCCATTCCGACGGTTTCGTCTTTTGTCCGGATCAGTTTCGTCAACAGCAACCGGCGCCGCAACGCGGGCAGGGCGGGCGGCAGAGCTTCGCTGCCTTTGACCAGCAGTTCCGTCGCCGTTTCGTCGCTGTCGATCATGCCGAACGGTATCATGCGCGGCAACAGCATCGGTTTGCCGTCGGCGACGTTCAAAAACGATTCACGCACGGTTCTGCAGGCCCTTCGCGTCGGCAAAAGAAGCAGAACGCGCGCCAGTTCGACGGGCGAATACGTTTTCAGCAGAAATTCTGTCAGCGTGTCCGCAAAACACAGGGATGGCGGAATCGTGAAAACGTGTTTGTCGCTCATGAAGTTTCCTTTTTATGAAAAAGCTTTTTCCGCCAAAGCGAGCGCTTCGGGCGTGCCGACATGGAACCAGTCGCCGTCATGGACGACGGCGCGCAGACGCCCTTGCCGCTCGGCGCGATCGTACAGGAGGTTCAACGAAAACTTGCCGTCGGGCGCGTCGTCGAAAATCCGGCGATGCAAAATCTGCGCGCCGGCGTAAACGAAAGGAGCTTCTTCGCCGGCCGCTTTGCGGCGCGGAACATTCCCGTTCAAAAAATAATCGCCCGTTCCGTCGTGTCCGAAAACGCGGGTCATCGGCTGAAGCAACAGCAGGATATCCGTCGTTTCGGGATTCCAAGCTTGCGCCAATCGCGTCAGGGCGGGAACGGTCGGTTCCGTCCACAGCGGGTCCGAGTTGACGACGAAAAACGCGTCCGTGCGGAACAGCGGCAGAGCGTTCTTGACGCCGCCGCCCGTCTCAAGAGCTTCCTCTTCCGCCGAAAAAAGAAATGAAAGATCCGTTCTTTCGCCCAGATCGGCTTTGATTTTTTCGCCCAGATAGCAGATGTTGACGACGGCTTGTTCGATTCCGTAAGAGGCGATCTTGTCCGCCATGCGGTCAATCAGGGAACGTCCGGCGACCTTAATCAGCGGTTTCGGCGTTTCATCGGTCAGACGGCGCATCCGCGTGCCGCGGCCGGCCGCCAGAATCATGGCTTCGGTTAAGGCTGACATTCGGGGACGATCCTGTATTCTTCGGGGACGTTGCGGTCGAACCAGTCTTTCAGATTCGCCAAAGCGGGATGGCGCAACGCGCGTTCGATCAGTTTCCACAAGCGCGGGATGTGAACCAGATAGCGCGGTTTATGGTCGCGAACGCAAAGCCTGACGAAAATGCCCAGCACTTTCGCGTGCCGCTGCGCCGCCAGAACGGCCCAGGACGTTAAGAACGCGTCGCGGTCGAGCTTGTCGTCCATGCCGGCGATATAGCGTTCGCGCATTTCTTCCAGCAACGCGGGGTCGATATCGCGGCGCGCGTCTTCCATCAGCGACATGATATCGTAGGTGACGGCGCCGTTCAGCGCGTCCTGAAAATCGAGCAGGCCGCACGCTTTGATGCCGTCCCGTCCGTGCAGGATCATCAGGTTGTCCACGTGATAGTCGCGCAGGACCATCGTTCGCGGCACGGCTTCGACAAGCGGGAAAACCTCTTTCCATAAACGGGCGTATTCGTCGGCCGCGCGCGGGTCCGTCGGCCGGCCGAACACGGCGGGCATGTACCAATCGGGGAAAAGCATCGCTTCTTTCATCAGCGCCTCTTCGTCGTAAGGCGGCAATCCGTCGGGAACGGATTCGCTTTCGTCGCGCCGGTTCAGATCGATCAGCACGTCGGTCGCCAGACGGTAAAGCCCTTTTTCGTCGGCGCCTTTTTTCAAAAGACGGGTGTACGTTTCGTCGCCGAAATCCTCCAGCAGGACAAAGCCGTTTTCTTCGTCCGCGTCAAAAACGTGCGGCGCGGAAAATCCCGTTTTTTCCAAATGGCGCGCCACCTTTAAGAAAGGACGGACGTCTTCCATCGGCGGCGGAGCGTCCATCAGGACGCGCTTTTCGCCGTTTAAGGTCAGACGGTCGTAGTGCCTGAACGACGCGTCGGCCGCCAAAAGGACGCGGTCGGCGTTGCCCCAGCCGTTCGCCGTCAGAAAAGATTTTAACAGGTCGTCTCTTTGAGCCATGCGGTATTCTCCGTTTTATCAATCCATTTTTTTCCGTGAGGAACGATGCTTATCCGGCGCCGGTCGGGGGCGTCGCCTGTTTCGATGCGGATATCCAGTCTGTTTTTCGGCAAAAGCGCGCCGGCGCGTTCCGGCCATTCGATCAGCGAAACGCCGTCGCCGAGGGCTTCTTCAAAGCCGAGTTCGTAAATCTCGTCCGCGCTTTTCAGGCGGTACAGGTCGAAATGCCATATCGTCGCCTTGTCCGCGTCGTACAGTTGAACGAGCGTGAACGTCGGGCTCGGGACTTCTTCGTCGGGATCCGTCAGCGCACGGATGAAAGCGCGGGAAAAGACCGTCTTGCCCGCCCCCAGCGTGCCGTAAAGCGCGAAAACATCGCCGGCTTTCGCCGTTTCCGCCAAACGGGCGGCAAAGTTTTCCAATTCGGATTGAGTAAAGTCTGCCACGTCGTTTCGCCGGATTAAAAGAAATCGAAAACGGAAGAGCCTTTTTTCTTTTGCGGCTTTCTTTTCACTTTGATATTCGGGACTTCGACGGCGTTCAGATCCCGTTGGATCTGCATTTGTTCGGCTTCCCATTCCCACGGCATTTTGAACGTTCCGCTCCACATCCCTTCGTGATTCTGGCGGGCTTTTTGTTCGTAAGGGATATAAACGGGCGCGACCTGCGGCAAAGCGACGGCCCATCCCGCTTCGACCATGGCGGCGCCGACATCGAAGCCGCCGACGTTGCAGGCCCCCATCAGTTCGCCTTTCGGATTTTGAGACATCACGCGGCAGGATACGGGATCGGTCCCGACAAAGTCCTTGAGCTTGCGGGCGGCCAGATAACCGCAGTTGTATTCAAGCCCGTGCCTGTCCTTGCATTTTTGCGCGATGACCGGCGCGGCCAATGCGTACAAACGGAAGGGTATTCCGTTCAACACGAAAGAATCCCCGCCGTTGATGGTCTGAATATGGCCTTCGAACACCTGCGGCTGCGGCGGCTGTTGAGGTTGTTGCGGCTGTTGACCGTTTTGCTGTTCCGGCGATTGAGTCTGCTGTTGTCCCGCAGCGGCGTTTTGTTTCATTTGTTCCTTAACGGCGGAGGCCGTTTTTGCCACGGTTTGCTTCGCCTGTCCGGTTATGTTATCCCAGATCTGTCCGCCCGACACCGTGAAAAGCAACGTCCCCACGAAAAGAAGGATGAGCATCAGAGCCGGAAAACACCCGATAAAACGCCATATTTTCCGTGTGAAGTAAAACAGCAGGAACGTAGCGACGATCAAAATCAAACCGCCGCTCATCAAAGCGGCCGGATCGGTGCTTCTGAACTGAAGACTGCCGACGTACGAGGCGATGATTGCGCCGAAGAAAATCAAAAGACGAAACATGGTATCCGTTTTTCGTAAGTGAAGGATATTTCATTAAAAGAAAAACCGCGGCCAAAGTCAATAACCGCGGTTCGCTTTTTCGATTATCAACGCTCGCGTTCTTCCCGCCGACGCAAAGGTCTGCTTCTTGTCGGTTTTTGCCGCACGGCCGTTTTGACTTTGGATACGTCCCGTTTGGAAACGTTCGCCGTTTTGCTCAATCCGCGCAACTGACGCAAACGGTCGAGGCTGATTTTGTTCCCGTTGGCGTCTTTGATGGACAAGCCTTTCGTGATGCGGCGGTTACGTTCCAGATCGCGGTTGCGTTTCAGGCGGGCGCGCGCCAGTCTGTTTTTCCTCTCCGACGGAAGAAGGCTGTGCTTCCCGGCTTTGCGGGAGCGGCGCTTTTTGATTTCAAGTCCTTTGACGTCCTTCTTTTTGACGTCCATCGGTCTTTCTTTGCCCAACATCCCCGTCGTGTCGTATTGGGCTTTGCGCAATTCCTCTTTGGATAAAGTTCCTTCCATGCCTAATTTCTTTTCCTGCCGGATCATCTGATTGCGGACGTCCAGACCTTCGCGGATGCGGCGGTCGTTTTCTTTGCGGGTGCGATCCTCGATGTTGTTGTTGCGCTGCGTTTCCTGCCCCATGCGCGCGGCGTGGAGCTGCTGTTCGGCTTCGCGGGCGGCGCGGGCGGTGCGGAACAGGATATTGTCGTTCTGAACCGTATTGGAATAAACGCCTTTATCGTCGTTCTGACCGTTTTTCAATCCGCGCGTCCGGTTTTGAGACCAACCGAAATCGGTGCTGTCGTTCAATTGGACGCGTCTTTTTTTGTTTTCCTGCATGATCGTTCCTGACAAGGATAAAAATCTTAACTGTTATAAGTATAGAACAGATTTTTCCGAAAAAAAAGTCCTTATCGGAAAAAATCGACAAAAAGCGGTGTAAAGAGATTAGCGATATTTTTCATCGGGTTACGCTGTTCTTAAAACGATTTCCGTCGTGCGCGGATCGCTTTTGTCTGAAAAAAGAACTGCGCCGCCTTGGGATTCGATCAGAATCTTCCCCGTGTTTTGTTCGAATCCGTCATGGTGTTCCGAGTCGTTTTCCGCCGTTCTTGTCAAAAGCACGCGAATCTTTCCTGCCGCCGTTCCTTTTTTCACTTCGACGGACAGCTCCGTTCCCGCGGCGGTATCGTCCAGCGCGGCGTCTATCAGCGCGAAAAGCCCTTGTTTCAGCCGTTTTCTGTCGGCGATCAGAACGGTTTTTTCTTCTTCGGACGTTAAGACGACGGAAACGCCGCGTTCCGTTGCGCGTTTGCGTATCGTACGGATCAGATCGGTCAGGATCTTTTCCAAAACTACGCTGTTCAGTTCCAGAACGGAGGATCCCGTTTCGATCAATGTCAGGTCGGACAACTGTTCCAGCGCGAATTTCCCGTCGTCGTCGGACGATGCGGGAACAAGCGTTTTCAGCCGGTCGAAAAATTTTTCGCGCAAACGGTCCGTCGCGACGGCGGCGGCTTTGGTCTTTTTCAACAGGTTGTCTTTTTCGGCCGCGTTCGCGAAAGCTTTTTCCTCGTTCGTCGCGTCGGTGTACGACACGAAAATCCCGCCGCCGGGGACGCTGATCGCCATAAAATCCAACACCTTTCCGTCGGGACGCAAAATCTGGAACTCTTCGCCGGAATGTTCCGAAACGACGCTCAAAATCTGCTCTTTCAAAGACGGCCACTTCGCTTCGTCGAAATAAGGTTTCTGGCTTTCGATCGTTTCTGCGACGGAAAGCGAATCCTGATCGGGGAAATCCCATAGCGCTTTGTAAGCGGCGTTCGCGGCTTTCAGCCGTCCGTCCCGGTCGAACAAAAGGACGGCTTCGCGCAAATGATTGAACACGATGGATTGCGTTTCGCTCAAAACGCTCATCGACCGTTCCATGGACAGGTGGTCGGTCACGTCTTCGTAAGAGATAAACAATCCGCCGAGAGGATGCGGCGACACGGTCCGGCGCAACGTCGCGCCGTTCGGCAGGTGCAGATAGTCGGTCGTTTCCGTGATGAGCGACGAAAAAAGACTCAATTCCCTGTTTTTGAAATCGGAAAAGTTCCTGTTTTCCGGCAACTTCCTTTTTTCGCGGAGCATGTCGAGGAAATGCGAATACGTCGGCGCGCCGTCCAGCCAGTCTTCGTCCAGATTCCAAAGGTTCAAAAAGGCCATGTTGTAAAAGCGCAGGCGCGTGTCGGCGTCGAAGACGGCGATCGCCGTTTTCAAATGTTCCAGAACGCCGTTGTGCGATGCGACGTGCAGGTCGAGGTTTTCTTTGAGCTCCTGTTCGACGGTTACGTCTCGGACAAAGCCGATCGTTCCGGTCGGCAGAGGGTTTTCGGACGCTTCGACCAGACGGCGCTTGCCGTTCATGACGACGAATTCGCGCGCTTTGCGTTCTTTGCCGGAAGCCCGGGAGGCCGCAGCCAGAACGCGGGCGTCGCGCGGCGAGGATTCGTAAACGAGTTCGATTTTTCCGTTCGCCGCTTTTTCGGGGGATTCGGCGTGCACGGCTTTCGCGTAAGCTTCGTTGCACGCTTTGACGGTCAGGTCGTCCCCGCGCAACCATACGGGGAAGGGCAGGGCGTTGAACGCCGTGTTGAACGTTTCGTTGCGTTCTTTCAGTTCTGCCGCCGTGCGCGTCAGTTCGGCCTTTTCCAAACGTTCGATCGTGACATCCCTGACCCAAAGGATGTCGAGCAAAGGCATTTGCTTTTCCGTCAGACAACGCCGTCCCGATACCTGAAAGAAATGGACCCCGTCCGAAACTTCGGCGGCGAAGGGCGTTCCCGTCGAACGCATGCGGGCCAGTTCGTCCGCCAGCAATTCGGCGCTTTCGGTCGTCAGTTTTTCAAGGACTTCTTCGAAGGAGGCGCTTTTCCCCGCTTTCAGGTTCAGCAAAACGGCCAGCCGTCGCGAAGCGCCCGTCTGCGTCAGGAAACCGACGGAATCGTAACGCCACAAATAGTACCCGTCCGGTTGCGTTTCCAGCGCCTGATCCAGAACGACCGACTCTTCTTCCGCGCTCCGCCGGCGTTTCCGTTCGCCCGTCCATCGCCCGATCAGCCGGACGATACCGAAAAAAACGATCAGGCAACATACCGCCGCCGTTTTCGGATGCAAAAAAACGGACAGAAAAAATCTTGCCAGAAAGAGGTCTAAAAATTTCATCGTACGGACAGCATAATCCGACCGATGGAAAACGACAAACGAAAATTTAGCTTTATTCGATTTTCAAAATGAATTAGATTATTTCCAAAAAGTCAACAAGACCGTTAAAGAAAGGAATTTTGTTATGGCCAATAGAAAATCTTCGCGCGGCAGAACGGCCGACGGTTCGCCGAACCCGATCGACGTCCATGTCGGCGCCCGCGTCAAAATGCGCCGCAGTCTGCTGGGCATGAGCCAGGAAAAGCTCGGCGAGGCGATCGGTCTGACGTTTCAGCAGGTCCAGAAATACGAACGCGGCATGAACCGCATCGGCGCCAGCCGTCTGTTCGACATCAGCAAGGTTTTGGACGTGCCCATCGGTTTCTTTTTCGAACAGATGGACGATCAGGTCGCCGAACGGTCGCCCCGTATGCTGGCGGGCAACACCGCTTTGGCCGAGGAACCCGTCGTGTTTTCTTCCGATCCGATGGCCAAACGGGAAACGATCGAACTCGTCCGCGCGTATTATTCGATCGCTGATCGCCGCGTCGCGCGCAGGATTTTCGATCTGATCCGCTCTTTGGCGGCCTTTGACATCAACGGTGAAATCGACGAAGACGTTTTCGACGAAAAAAAATAAAAAAGGCTTTTACGGAACGCCCTCTTTGTTTATGGTATGAAACGAAGGGGGCGTTTTTTTGCGTCCTCGGGACATGAGGAGTACTTTAATTATGAGAAAATCTTATCTTTTTACCAGTGAATCCGTATCCGAAGGACATCCGGACAAAGTGTGCGACCGTATATCCGACACTTTGCTCGATTTGTTTCTGACGCACGATCCGTATGCGCGCGGCGCCGTCGAAACGATGGCGACGACCGATCGCGTCATCATTTGCGGGGAAGCCCGTCTGCCTGAAACGATCACCAAGGCGATGATGGAGGACGCCGTCCGCCGCTGCATCAAGGATATCGGATATATGCAAAAAGGGTTCGATTGGCAGACGGTCGACATTCAAAACCATATCCACAAACAGTCTTCCGACATCGCGCGCGGCGTTGACGAAAGCGAAACGAAAGAAGAAGGCGCCGGCGATCAGGGGATCATTTTCGGTTATGCGACGAACGAGTTGGACGGCACCGAATACATGCCCGCGACACTGTATTTCGCACACAATATTTTAAAGGAATTGTCCCGTCTGCGCCGTTCGGGGGAAGTAAAATGGCTTCGTCCCGACGCAAAAAGTCAGGTGACGCTCCGTTATGAAAACGGCAGGCCCGTCGGCGTCGACACCGTCGTCGTTTCCACCCAGCACACCGAAGAAGTCCCGTACGAAACCATACGGGCGAAAGCGCGCGAGGTCGTTCAGAAGATTTTGCCCGCCGGCTGGATCGTTCCGGAAGAAAAATTCTATGTCAACCCGACCGGCCGTTTCGTCATCGGCGGACCCGACGGCGACACGGGGCTGACGGGGCGCAAGATCATCGTCGATACTTACGGCGGCGCGGTGGCGCACGGCGGCGGCGCTTTTTCGGGGAAGGACCCGACGAAGGTCGACCGGTCGGCGGCGTACGCGACCCGTTATCTGGCGAAGAACATCGTTGCGGCCGGCTTGGCGGACAAAGCGATGATCCAAATCGCTTACGCCATCGGCGTCGCGAAGCCTGTTGCCGTTTATTTGGACACGTTCGGCACTTGCAAAGTCGACGAGGACAAGCTTGAAAAACTGTTGCCGGAAGTGATGGATTTGAGCCCGCGCGGCATCCGTACGCATTTGCAGCTGAATCGTCCGATTTACGTCCCGACCTCCGGCTACGGCCATTTCGGCCGGACGCCCGATGTCGAAGGCGCTTTCCCGTGGGAAAAAACGGACCTTGTCGATGTTTTGAAAAAGGCTTTTTGACGATGGAAAACACAGAGCATGGCGAACACCGCTTTTTCGGACGCAGAAAAGGTAAAAAACTGAAAGAATCCCGCGTTGTTCTGTTGGATTCTTTTTTGCCGAAGATTCGTCTGAAGCCTTTTGAAAAGGACGAAGTGCGTGCGGCCGATGCTCTGTTCCCGTTCAAACCGGAACAGGTTTGGTTGGAAATCGGTTTCGGCGGCGGCGAACATTTGGCGGAACAGGCGCGCCGCCATCCGGATATCGGCTTTATCGGCGCCGAAGTGTTTCTGAACGGCGTGACGAGCCTGCTCGTCCATCTGACGGGAATGGAACGGCGGGGCGACGTCGATCCCGACACGGTCCGGCTGCAGGACGGGCGGGCGGACAACGTGCGCGTTTACGACGACGACGTGCGCGACCTGTTCCCTCATTTTCCGGACGGTTCGTTCGACCGGATCTACGTTCTGTTTCCCGACCCGTGGCCGAAAAAACGGCATCGCGACAGGCGCTTCATCGGACCGAAAAACATCCCCGTTCTGGCGCGCCTGTTGAAAAAAGGCGGCGAATTGCGCGTGGCGAGCGACGATATGACGTATATCCGTTGGGCGTTGCAACATCTGACGGAATGCGCCGATTTCGAATGGACGGCGGAGGAGGCCGACGATTGGCGCAAGCCGCCCGCCGATTGGGTGAACACGCGCTACGAACAAAAGGCTCTGGCCAAAGGCAAAAAGCCCGTCTATCTGATTTTCAAAAGGCTCTGACATGCGTTTGACGGTCCGTTCGGCGCCGCAACGGCGAGAATTTTTGATTTCCGGCGCCTTTACGGGCGCGGACGAAGACGCTTTCTATCCCGTGTTCATTCAGGCGCGGCGGCAGGCGGAACCCGAAATCGTTTTCAATCTGACCGGCTGTCCGTTTGTTGACGACGCGGCGGCGGGGATGTTGCTGGTCGTCCGGAACGAAGCCGCGATGCGCGGCATTTCCTGTTCGATTCGCGGCGCCTCGCCCGCCGTAAAAAAATTCCTGACGGAAAGAAAGTTTTCCGATTTTTATCTTTTTTGTTAAAAAACACTTGAAAAACGGGCGGAAATCGGTTACTACTCTTGACAATTCATTCTTATAGCTTTTATGAGAGTGGGCTTTAAAGCCCGCTCTTTTTTATAACAACGAAGGGAAAAGGCCGATGGCGAGCGATGAAACGATTGAAGGACTGATTGCCCCCGTGTGCGAAAGCATGGGGTACGATGTCGTGCGGGTCGCCGTCAGCGGCGGCGAACGGCGCAAGGTCCTGCAAGTCATGATCGAACGCAAGGACGCCCGTCCGATGGGCGTCGAGGATTGCGCTTCCGTCAGCCGCGCCCTTTCCCCCGTTCTGGATGAAAAAGATCCGATCGAAGGCAATTATTCACTGGAGGTCAGTTCCCCCGGAATCGACCGTCCTTTGGTGAAGCTTGCCGATTTCGACCGGTTCAAAGGATTTGAAGCCAAGGTCGAAAGCGATGCGCCGATCAACGGTCGCAAACGCTTTACGGGCCGCCTGCAGGGGGTTGACGGCGACAATGTCGTCATCTTGTTCGACGGCGCGCCCGTGTCCGTTCCTTTCGTTCACGTCGCCAAAGCGAAACTGGTGATCACGGACGAATTGCTGGCGGCGGCCGAAGCGACTGAAACGCAAAAAGGATAACCGAAGGAAAAGACAGATGGAAAATACGGCTGCTTTACCCCGCCGAGAGCTGGTGGATTACGTCAAGGATGTCGCTCGTGAAAAGGGCATTGATGAAGAAGAGGTTTTGACGGCGATGGAACAGGCCATTCAAAAGGCCGGGCGTTCCAAATACGGCGATAATCACGATCTCCGTGCCGTGATCGACCGCAAGACCGGCGAAATCGGCTTGTATCGTTTTATGGAAGTCGTCGCCGACCGCGCCGCCGTCGAAAATGAAGCCGCTCAAATTTCGCTTGAAGAAGCCGTTAAAAAGGACCCGTCGCTGAAAGTCGGCGATTTCTGGGTCGATCCGCATCCCCTTTCGGTGGAATTCGGCCGCGTTGCCGCGCAAACCGCGAAACAGGTCATTTCGCAGAAGATCCGCGACGCCGAACGGACGCGCCAGTACAACGAATACAAGGATCGCGTCGGCGAACTGGTCAACGGTATCGTCAAGCGCGTCGAATCCGGCAACATCATCGTCGATATCGGCCGCGCCGAAGCCGTTTTGCGTTGGGACGAGCTGATCCGTCGCGAAACGTTCCGCGTCGGCGACCGCATCCGCGCTTATCTGACGGACGTCCGTTTGGAAGCCCGCGGCCCGCAGATCATGCTGTCCCGCACGCATCCTCAATTCCTGGCGAAGCTGTTCGCGCAGGAAGTTCCGGAAATCTATGAAGGCGTCATTGAAATCAAAGGCGTTGCGCGCGCCCCCGGTTCGCGGGCGAAAATGGCGGTCGCGGCGTCCGATTCGACGCTTGACCCCGTCGGCGCCTGCGTCGGTATGCGCGGCGTTCGCGTTCAGGCCGTCGTGTCCGAACTTCAGGGCGAAAAAATTGACATCATCCAATGGTCGCCGGATCCGGCCGATTTCGCCGTCAGAGCTCTGGCCCCCGCGAAAGTGGCGCAGGTCATTCTGGACGAAGACGACCACCGCATGGAAGTCATCGTTCCCGACGATCAGAAATCGCTGGCCATCGGCGCCGGCGGACAAAACGTCCGTCTGGCTTCCCAACTGATGAGCTGGAATATCGACATCCTGACGGAAGACGAATACAACGAACGCCGCCAGAGCGAATTCAAGATCCGGACCGAATTGTTCCGTTCCGCACTGGACGTTGACGACATCATCGCTCAACTGCTGGTCGCCGAAGGCTTTTCCAGCGTCGGCGAAATCGCTTTCGTTCCGCTGGAGGAAATCGAAGCGATCGAGGGATTCGACCGGGATCTGGCCGTCGAACTGCAGAGCCGTGCACAGGCGTATATCGAAAAGAAAAACGAAGAATTCGCCGCACGCATCAAAGAACTGGACATCGACGCCAGCTTGCTGGGCTTTGACGGCCTGACGCAGGACGCCATTATGAAACTGGGCGAAAACGGCGTGAAGACGCTGACCGATTTCGCCGATCTGGCGACGGACGAAGTGCTGGATTTCGTCGGTGAAAACGCGATGACCAAACACGAAGCCGAAACGCTGATCATGAAAGCCAGGGAGCTTTGTTTTGACGAAGACGGCAACCCGAAAGCCTGAAAAAAGAAAACGTTTCTGGCACGGCGCGCCCTGCGGTTCCGTCGAACGTAAACGCGCGCCGGAAACCGTCAGGAAAGACATAACGTCCGGAGAGGTCTTTCCCGTCGAACGGTTGATTCGTTTTTGCGTTTCTCCCGCGGGGGATTTGTGTCCCGATTTGGCGCACAAGCTCCCGGGGCGGGGCGTTTGGGTTGCGGCCGACTGCGACAAAGTGGCGGAGGCGGCCGAAAAGAACCTGTTCCGGAAGGCTTTGCATGCCAAGGTTGTTTGTCCCGACAATCTGGCCGGTCTGGTGGACGACTTGTTCGTCGCCAGAATCCGGAGCCTGATCGGTTTCGCCAAAAAGGCGGGACAGATCGTCACCGGCTTCGAAAAAGTCGGCGATTTGTTGAAAAAGGGAAAGGCCGTCGCCGTTTTGGAAGCTTCCGACGCGGCTGCGGACGGACGGGAAAAGATTACGCGCTTGTGCGGGTCCGTTCCCGTTTTTGATTTGCTGACGGCGGAACAGACCGCCGAAGCGCTGGGCGCGGGTATCTGCGTTCATGCGGCTCTGACCGAAGGCGGCGCCGCGGATTTGTTGATTGTCGAATTGCGGCGTTTCGCCGCTTTCCGGCGGAAGGATTTATTTTTGGGCAAGGAAAAGGCTGACTGATGACAGACGCTAGCAAGAAACAACCGTTGACTCTTTCGTTGAAAAAACCGTTGGATGTCAATCGAAACCGCAATCAGACGGTAAAGGTCGTCGTTCGCAAGAAGCGTTCGCTGGTAACGGATGAGCACGGTAATATTCAGGGTTTGCGCGAAGCGGCCGGTTCGGACCGGCTCGATCCGGAAACGGTGCGTCGGCTCGAAGTCTTGAAAAAAGCCCGCAAAGCCGAAGCCGAAGCGAAGGCCAAAGCCGATGCCGAAGCCAAAATCCGCGAACAGGAGGAAAGCCGTCGTCAGGCCGAGGAAGCCGCCAAAGCCAAACTCGCCGCCGAGGAAGCCGCTAAAACCGCCGCCGCGAAACCGGCCGAACCCGTTGCCAAACCGCAAACGCAGACGGCTAAACCCGCCGCTCAACAGCCCGCTTTGCGCAACGTTCGCAAACCCGAACAGAAACCGGCGCAGAAAATCGCGCGTCCGACCATGACGCCCGAGGAAGCCGAAGCCGCCGAACAGCACCGCGTCAAAACCGCCTATAAGCGCAAGGAAATCCGCGACGATGAAAAACGCGGCGGTTCCGGTCGTCGGGAAACCGAGGATTTCAAATGGCGCGGCGGTCATAACGTTTCGTCTTATATGCGCGACGATGACGAGGGCGGCCGCGGCCGTTCGCTGGCGTCCATCAAGCGCGCCCGTGAAAAAGAACGGCAGAAAATGCTCGGCCAGCAGCAAAAGCCCGCCGAAAAAGTTTATCGCGAAGTTATCATTCCCGACACGATCACCGTGCAGGATTTGGCCGCGCGTATGTCCGAACGCGGCGCCGACGTCGTCAAACAGCTCATCAAGCTGGGCGTCATGGCGACGATTACGCAGACGATCGACGCGGATACGGCGCAGATCGTCGTTGAGGAAATGGGGCACAAAGCCCGCCGCGTTTCCGATTCCGCCGTCGAAGAAGGCCTGCGCGACGCGCCGGACGCCGAAGACGACAAACTGCCGCGCTGTCCGGTCGTTACCGTCATGGGACACGTCGACCACGGCAAAACGTCCCTGTTGGACAATCTGCGGTCGACCGACGTCGCGGCGCACGAAGCCGGCGGCATCACGCAGCACATCGGCGCGTATCAGGTCAAGCTGGAAAACGGTCAGCGCGTGACGTTCATCGACACGCCGGGGCACGCGGCCTTTACGGAAATGCGCGCCCGCGGCGCCAAAGTCACCGATATCGTCGTTCTGGTCGTCGCGGCCGACGACGGCATCATGCCGCAGACGATCGAAGCGATCCGCCACGCGAAAGCGGCGGGCGTTCCCATCGTCGTCGCTATCAACAAAATCGACTTGCCGGGGGCGAACCCCGATCGCGTGCGCACCGAACTTTTGTCGCAGGAAGTCGTCGTCGAAAGCATGGGCGGCGATGTATTGTGCGTCGAAGTGTCGGCGAAAAAGCGCATCAATCTCGACAAACTGATCGAAGCGATTCTGTTGCAGGCGGAAGTTCTCGACCTGAAAGCGAACCCGAACCACACGGCGGAAGGCGCGATCATCGAAGCCAAAATGGAAAAGGGACGCGGGTCCGTCGCAACCGTTCTGGTCCAGCGCGGAACGCTGCATCAGGGCGACGTTTTCGTCGCGGGCGATAACTGGGGCCGCGTGCGCGTCCTGTCCGACGAACGCGGACAGCGCGTGACCGAAGCCGGTCCGTCCGTTCCCGTCGAAGTTATGGGCTTCCAGAGCACGCCGAGCGCCGGCGACGACTTCATCGTCGTCGCGGACGAAGACAAGGCGCGCGAAGTCGCCGCCTATCGTCAGCGCAAACAGCGCGAGGCCCTGCAGGTCAAGAGCACGCACACCGCCGTCGAACAGATGTTCGAAAAGATCAAGGCCGGCGAAACGAAGGAACTGAACGTCGTCGTCAAAGCGGACGTTCAGGGCTCCGTCGAAGCGATTACCGCGACGCTGAACAAGATTGCGACGGACAAGGCGCGCGTCAAGGTCTTGCACGCGGCAGTCGGCGCGATCAACGAATCCGACGTCACGCTCGCGAAAGCGTCGAACGCGCTGATCATCGGGTTCAACGTCCGCGCGAACACGCTGGCGCGTACGGCGGCGAAGCGCGACGGTATTGAAATCCGGTATTATTCGATTATTTATGATGTGACGAACGCGATCCACGATATCCTGGAAGGCATGCTGGCGCCTGTTCTGAAAGAAAAGATCCTCGGCTACGCGAAGATCCGGCAAGTCTACAAAATCTCGAAGGTCGGGTCCGTCGCCGGTTGCGAAGTCAAAGAGGGCATCATGCGCCGCGGCGCGAAGATTCGCCTGTTGCGGTCGAACGTCGTCTATCATTCCGGCGTTCTGGCGCAGCTCAAGCGCTTCAAGGACGATGTCAAGGAGGTCCGCGAGGGCTTCGAATGCGGCATGTCGTTTGAAAACTTCAACGACTTCATGGCGGACGACACGGTCGAATGTTACGAAATCGAGGAAGTCGCCGCCAAGCTTGAAGATATCAAGGTGTAAGGAGAACGCTCATGCGGTCGAATTCGAAACCCGTTTCCCAGCGGCAGTTGCGCGTCGGCGAACAGATCCGTCATATTTTGGCGGATTGTTTCCAGCGCGGCAACGTGCCGACGGATTTGTTGGACATATCGCCCGTTTCCGTGATGGAAGTCAAAGTGTCTTCGGATTTTTCGTATTGCAAGGCTTTCGTTTCTTTTTTGACCATCAACACGGTCGATAACGTCGATTTGGTCAAAAAGATGAACGCGAACGCGGGCTTTTTCCGCGGCATACTGGCTAAAAAGCTGATGTTGCGTCTGACGCCGGAAATCAAATTCATGGCGGATGCGGCGCAAGCGGAAGCCGACCGTATCGAAGCGTTGCTCGCCCGTCCGGACGTCCGGCGTGATTTGGAAAAGAAACCTGATGAAGAAGAAGCGGCCGATGATTAAGGCCGTTTTTTTCGACATTGACGGAACGCTCGTTCACGCAAAAACGAAAATCATGCCGCCGTCGACGCGGGACAGTTTGCCTTTGTTGCGGGAAAAAGGGCTGAAGCTTTTTGTCGCGACGGGACGCCCGCCGAAAAGCACGTTTTTTTTAAAGCAATACTTCGATTTTGACGCCATTGTTTCGTTCACGGGGGCGTACGCCGCCGACGCGGACGGACGGGTCTATCACGACCGTCCTTTTTCTTCCGAAGTTTTGAACCGCTTTTACGCTTATGCGGAAACGGAAGGGCTGGCGCTGATGGTCGAAACGGCCGAACGGCAAATGTTCAGCAAAATGAACGATAGGATCGAAAAGGTCGCCCGCGCTTTGCTGACCGCTTCCGTTCCGGTCGGCGACATCCGCGTCGTTCCCGAACCGGTGTATCAGATCATCGCTTATCTGACCGAAGACGAGGAAGCGGAAATCCGTCGGCGTTTTCCCGAACTGACGACGAACCGGTTGAACGAGTACGCGACGGACATCACGCAAAAAGGCGTGACGAAGCGCACGGGCGTGTTGAAAACGTGCGAACGGTTCGGCTTTTCGCCCGACGAGGCGATGGCGTTCGGCGACGGCGAAAACGATGTGCCGATGCTGGAAACGGTCGGGCTTGGCGTCGCGATCGGCAACGCGTGCGAAAACGCCGTCCGCGCCGCCAAAGATACGACGGCGGACATCGAAAGCGACGGGATACGGCGGGCGTTGATGAAATACGGATTATTGTGATGATCAAAGCGATTTTTTTCGACATCGACGGAACGCTGATCACTTTTGACACGCACGAATTGCCGGAATCGGCGTTGCGGGCGCTGACTCTTTTGCGTCAAAAGGGCGTGAAACTGTTTTTGGCGACCGGCCGCGCGCCGCAAAGCGTCGATTTTATCAGGGAAAAATTTGATTTCGACGGCGTTATCGCTTTCAACGGGCAGTATTGCTTCGATTCTTCGGGCGTGTTGCTGGATATGCCTTTGCCGTTCGAAACGGTTTTATCCGCATTGCCGTACCTGAACGAAAGGCGGATCGCGTCAAGCTTTGAAACGGTCGGGGAAAACGTGTTCAATCTGGTCAACGACCGCGTGCGGGAACTGATCCGTCTGGTCGGGGTGAACGAACCGGAACCGCGCACGGTCGACGTGTCTCGGCTGAAAAAGAACGTGTATCAGATGACGGCTTTTGTAACGCCCGAAGAGGAAGCCGAGTTTGTCGCGCACCTGCCGGGGTGCAGGGCGGTGCGGTGGTATCCGACCTTCGTCAACGTGATTGCCGAAAACGGCGGCAAGCACGTCGGCATCGCGAAGGTGTGCGAAGCGTACGGGATCGACCGGTCGGAAACAATGGCGTTCGGCGACGGCGGCAACGATGCGGATATGCTGGAATACGCGGGCATCGGCGTCGCGATGGGCAACGCGGGCGCGTCCGCCAAAGCCGCGGCGGATTATATAACGACTGCCGTTGACGATGACGGCGTCTTTAACGCGCTGAAACGCTTTGAAGTGATTTGATGGCGCTCTTTATTCGATTCCCATGACTTCGCCGTAGGACAAGACAGCGTTGCGCACGCAGTTTTCGCACGTGCAGAGCGGTTTGCCGTCAACGATCGCTTTCAGGTCCTTGCAGGTGATCGCGCCGCACTTTTTTACGAAAGCTTCGGATATTTGCCGCGTGAACCGGACCGTCCCGTTTCCGTTCGTTTTCAATCCGGCGATCATGCCCGCACCGATCAGCGAACCGCACGTCGCCTGCATATTACCCATGCCGGCGCAAAATCCCGCCGAGACGCTGTTGAGCGTTTCTTCATCCAGTCCCGTTTCATCGGCCAAAGCGACCGTTACCGCCTGACAACAATTGTATCCGCCGCTCCGTTTCATTTCGGCGGCTTTTCCCGCGCGTTCCGTTAAGGTCATAAAAGGTCTCCAAAGTTAAGTTCGGGAGCGTATTATCGCCGCGCGGCGTCGGCGCGGATCTTTAAACCGGCGGTTTGTTTCGTTTTGACATCGCGGTCTATTTTCGTCAGCGCGCTCATCATGGATTTTTGCGGGCGGGCGGAAGACGCTTTTTGCTCCGTAGCGCTATTGTCGTTTGCCGCGTAAGGACGTCCCGTATCGAAAGAATACATCGTTTCCACGGACCGGTCGGATTGTTTGATCCCCAGTCGTTCGGCATAATTCGACACCGTTCTTTTCAAATTGAACAGCGCGGGCATCGAAATCGAAAAAGCGTCTTTCGATGTCAGAAAAGCCGGATCGATCCGTTTCGGCAAGTCTTCCGAAATGAAAACCGTCTTCAGCACTTCGGCGGAATCCATGGTGTCGGTCAGCGCTTTTTTATTCTTCTTTTTCTGTTCCGTATTTAAGCAGAAAGCGATATTGTCGCAGTGTTCTTCTTCATAGAACTGCCGGAAATGCTTATAACCGTACCAAGCTTTGAACGAAGCTTCGCCGGCTTTTTCCGGATCGCCCGATTTTTCCATTTCCGCCGCGTAAGCGGTATACATCGGGAATTGGCTGACGTGGCGTTCGACTTCGGGATAACGGTCTTTGATTCGGAAAGCGAAGCGGGATTCTTCTGCGCAGGCGGCGGCTTCCGTTGCGCGCTGGAATTTAAGCTGGTCCGCGATCGTCAGGCGGGCGCTGTTTGCGAAAACGTCCGTTCTTTCGTTTTGAACGGCGTGGACCAACTCGTGAAAAGCGGTAACGGCCAACGCCGCCGCGCTGGAATGGTTCGGCGGACAAAGCGTGATTTTTTTCTTTTCACCGCTCATGCAACCGTCACTGTTCCCGCGGAACGCTTCGAAAGAAAAGGAGTATCCGTTTTGAATGGCGTTATCCAGCACTTTTTTGCCTTCGGGAACGGACGCGATGATGTCAAGCACTTCCGTCAGCAGTTTCTTTTCCTCCTCTTTCGGGGGACGCTGTCTGGTAAAAGCTCTGTTCAACCGGCCGTGCTGCCGCGTTTCCTGATAACGGACGGAAAGAGTGTTTTCCATGTCTTCGCGCGTTTGCGTATGCGGTTCTTCTTCCCGCACGTCTTGCGTTTTACCGAAAAGCTTTGAAAAAAAGGACATGGAAAGCTCCTGACGAGGATATTTAAGTTTTCCATAAATATCATATTTTTTTTGGTTTGTCAAAATTTGTACAAAAAGACCGCCCATTACAGGGCGGTCTTTTGATAAAGCGGATAAAGACTTCAGACCAACAGGCTGAACAGGCGGGCGGATGCGGATTGATCGGTTCTTTGTTCTGCCGTATAAGTGTATCCCGCCGAC
>DGGW01000007.1:0-3327 GCA_002393065.1 Alphaproteobacteria bacterium UBA3864
GTGTTGAAAACAGCGGCGGAAGGTTTGGATTGTTCCGTCGTGTTCGACGACGTCCCGCCCGACAGTTCTCTGCTTAAAGTCGAGGAAGCCGCCCGATTCTATCGTGAAAACGGTTGCGATTCCGTCATCGCTCTGGGCGGCGGCAGCGTCATCGACACGGCGAAGGGCGTCGTCGCGATGATTTCCCGTTTCGCGCTTTCGGTCGGGGACGTCATCGGTTGCGAAGAGCCCGCCGCCGGCGTTTTCGTGCCTTTCGTCGCCGTGCCGACGACCGCCGGAACGGGCAGCGAAGCGACGTCTGTTGCCGTCGTCGCGGACACGGAAAAGCAGGTCAAGTTGGAAATCATCGCGCAAAACATGTTGCCGTCGGTGGCGATCCTCGACCCGCGCATGACGGTCGGACTGCCGCCCCGCGTGACCGCCGCGACCGCCGCGGACGCTTTGTGTCACGCGATAGAGGCGTACACCTGTTTGCAGAAAAATCCGGTCAGCGACGCGTTCGCCGTCGGCGCGATCAAAATGATTTTGAGCGCTCTGCCGGCCGTCCTTGAAAACCCGAAAAACAAAACGGAACGTCTGCATCTGGCGATCGCGAGTTTCATGGCCGGCGTCGCTTTTTCGAACAGCATGGTCGGCGCGGTGCACGCGATCGGCCACGCTTTGGGCGCGACGTGCCATATCCCGCATGGCGAAGCGATGGCGATTTTGCTTCCCGCCGTGATGCGCTTCAACGGTCCCGGCCTGTACGAGGATTTATCGCCGCTGTTCGGTTCGGACGACGTTCCCGCAGCCGTCGCGGCGCTGATGGAGGAACTGAACAAAAAAACGGGGATGCCGATCCGCTTGTCGCAAACGGGAAAGTGCGCCGAATCCGACTTTGAAACCGTCGCGGTCAAAGCGTTGAACGACGGCGCGATCCTGTTCAACCCGAAAGCCGTATCGAAAAACGACGTTCTGGCTCTTCTTAAGGAGGTTTTCTGATGGATATGCTTGCCGAACAGAGGGAATTTTTCGCGACGGGGAAAACGCTGGACGTTTCTTTCAGGATCAAGATGCTGAAAGAGCTGAAAAAGGGCGTCGTCGCTTTTCAGAATAAGATCTGCGCCGCTTTGCGCGCCGATTTGGGCAAGACGCCCGAAGAAAGCTATATGACCGAGATCGGATTGGTTTTGAGCGAATTGAGCTATATGATCTCCCATACGCGGAAATTCGCGAAGAAGCGCCGCGTCCGCACGCCGCTCGCGCAATTCTGGTCGTCAACGTACGAAGTGCGTTCCCCTTACGGTGTCGTTCTGATCATGAGCCCGTGGAACTATCCGTTCATGCTGTCGATCGACCCGCTGATCGACGCGATCGCGGCCGGCAACGCCGCCGTCGTCAAGCCGAGCGCGTATTCGCCGGAAACGTCGCGCGTCGTCGCAGAACTCGTCGCGTCCTGCCTGCCGTCCGGACTGGCGAAGGTCGTTTTGGGCGGACACGACGAAAACAAGGCGCTGTTGGAACAGAAGTTCGATTACATCTTTTTCACCGGCGGCAAGACCTTCGGGCGGGAAGTGATGAAGATCGCCGCCGACACCCTGACGCCGGTCACGCTCGAATTGGGCGGCAAAAGCCCGTGTCTGGTCGACGCGTCCGCCGATTTGAAGGTCGCCGCGCGCCGCATCGTGTTCGGCAAGTTCCTGAACTGCGGTCAAACGTGCGTCGCGCCCGATTATCTGGTCGTCGAACGCGCGGTGAAGGACAGGCTCGTTTCGCTGATCCGCGCGGAAATCGAAAAGCAGTATGGCCCTGATCCCGTGCATGACGATTCTTACGGGAAAATCATCAACAAAAAGCATTTCGACCGATTGTCGGCTCTGTGTCCCGAAGCGGTGCGCGACGAAAAAACGCTGAAGATCGCGCCGACCGTTGTCGAAGGCGCGACGCCCGACCATCCGTTGATGCAGGACGAGATCTTCGGGCCGATCCTGCCCGTGCTGACCGTTGATAAAATCGACGACGCGAAGAAAATCATCGCACGCCATCCGACGCCGCTGGCTTTATACGTCTTCACGTCAAAAGGAAAAGTCAAGCGCGACTTTTTGCAAACGGTGGCGTTCGGCGGCGGATGCGTGAACGACACGATCATCCATCTGGCGACCAGCGAAGCCGGCTTCGGCGGCGTCGGGACGTCCGGCACGGGCGCGTATCACGGGCGCGTCGGGTTCGAAACATTCACGCACGTCAAAACGGTCGTTGACAAGAAAACGCTCCTCGACCTGCCGATGCGCTACCGTCCGGCCGACAAATTCAAAACGGCGCTGATCCGGATGTTTGTCCGTTAAAATATATTGTTTTCAACGCGCGGCAAGGGTATCTTGCCGTTAAAGCGAAAACGGAGAGGGCGATGAACCGGCAGGAATTGAAAAATGACGGACTGTTGCTTGAAAACATCGGCAAGTGGTTGATTCTGTCCACGGCGGCGGGGGCGGCGACGGGCGCGTTGATCCGGCTGTTCCTGTGGCTGTTGGAAAAAGGGACCGATCTGGTGCTGTCGCTGCCCGATTGGCGCGTCGCGCTGATTCCCGTCGGATTGTTCCTTGCCGGTTTCGCAGTCAGACGTTTTGCGCCGTCCGCCGAAGGCCACGGCACGGACAAGGTCATTTCCGCCATTCACTACCGCGCGTCCCGAATCCCGTTCGCCGTCGTGCCGGTCAAGATCCTGTCGACGCTCATCACGATCGCGTGCGGCGGCGTCGTCGGCACCGAAGGGCCGTCCGTCCAAATCGGCGCGGGGTTCATGTCGCAGCTGGCCGTGTCGTTTCGTTTTACCGAAAAAGACCGTAAAAAGCTGGTGATTTGCGGAACGGCCGCCGCTCTGGCCGCCGTTTTCGGCGCGCCGGTCGCGGGCGCCGTGTTCGGCGTCGAAGTGTTGTTCGTCGGCGAGTTTTTTTATCCCGTCCTGCTTCCCGCCGTCATCAGCGGCATCGCGTCGTACTTTGTGTGCTGTCAGCTCGGTATGACGTATCCGTATCCCGAAATCGCGTTTCCCGCCATGGGCGTTCTGCCGTTTTTGCAAATCGTCGCGGCGTCGCTGTTTTTCAGTCTGGTTTGCGTTTTTCACATCGAAACGGTCGAACGGGTCGGCGCTTTGGCTAAAAAAGTGTCTGCGCCCGCGTGGGTGAAAGCTTTGGTCGCCGGGGCCGTTCTGGTCGCCGTCGCGATGTTGTCTGGAAATTTATATCTGCGCACGGGCGAAGAGGGGCTGAACCTTGTTTTGGCGGGCAACCGTCCGGCGTGGTACGCGTTCGCTCTGAAGTCGCTGTTGCTGGGACTGACATTGGCGGG
>DGGW01000007.1:3397-11265 GCA_002393065.1 Alphaproteobacteria bacterium UBA3864
GTGCTGACGCCGACGTTTTACATCGGCGGCGCGGCGGGCGGACTGTTCGCCGCTCTGTTCGGGCTGGACATCGGATTCTTTGCGGCTTTGGGATTCGTCGCGTGCGTCGCGGGGGCGGTCAATACGCCGATCGCCGCAATCTTTCTGGCCGTCGAGCTGTTCGGCGCGCCGATGGCGCCGTACGCCGGCGTCGCGTGCGTGCTGACGTATATGCTCGTCGGGCCGCGCAGCCTTTATCCGACGCAGGTGCTCGTGCGGCCGAAATCGGACGCTTTCATGTTGTCCGATCCGTCCGATAAGAAAAGCTGGGCGGTCAAACCCGTCGGGCAGGGGCGGAAAAGACGGCCGGTCAAAAGGAACCGCTGATAAGCCCTTCCCGTTCGGACAGAGCGGCCGTTTGAATCATTTTGATCAGCACGTCCGTGTTTTGCGCGCCGGAAATCAGCAGTTTTCCGTCAAAAAGAAAAGCCGGAGCGCAACGCAGTCCCTCGGGACGGAAAAACGTCGGCGCCGCGTCGCGTCGTTCGACGTCGCGCAAAAAAGATTCTTCGTCAACGCCGTTTTCCCTGCATATTTCCAGCAAAACGGGCAGGTCGCCGATGTCGCGCCCGTCGGTGAAAAACGCTTTGAACACGGATTCCAGCGTTTTCATTCCCCTGCCTTCGGCGAAAGCGTGCCGGATCAGCATTTGCGATAACAGCGGCGATCGTATGTCGGAAAGCCGGTCAAAGCAAACCTCGATGCCCGTTTCCGCCAACAGCGGTTCGATTTTGTTCCGCAATCCCCGCGTCCGTTCAGCCGGCGACGAAAGGGGCGTTAAACGATAGGGCGCATAGGAATCGGGCGGTAAAAACGACAACGGATGCGCCGTAATGTCGAAAACGACGTCCGGAAAAGCCGCCATCGCTTTTTCCAGCCGCCTTTTCGCAATGTAGGACCGGATGCATACCGTATCCGCAATGAAATCGATATTCATATCGCCGCCATGAAAAATCCGTGATTTTACCGTTTTGTTAATTTTATAAAGATTATAGTTGTTTTATGTATAATTCCTTAAACGGAAGGGAAAAAATGGACGATCCCCGTCAGGACGATGAAGACGACGTCAAAATGCGCGATCTGATCATCGCGCAAAACCTGAATTTGCGCCGTCCGGGGAAAAAAGAGCAGCGCTTTTCGAAAACGGACGGACGCTACATTCCGCCGCCCGAAATCAAAAAAGAGGTCGAAAAGCTCAAAGCCGCCAAAGAAGAGGCCGAACGCAGGAAAAACAGGATATTCGGCGTCATTTCTCTGAAATCTCCGAAAAAATCCGCGGAAAAGAATGAAAAGCCCGATTCCGTTCCGACCGAAGAACCGCCGGCGCCGGAAAAAAAGAAAAAGCTCGCCCGGAAAATATCGAAAAAGCGAATCAGCGAACTGCGCGGAACGGATAAATACGACAAGACGGAAAAAACCGTTTCCCTTTTAAATTCTGAAAGCGAAAGGCGCGACGCGTACAGTCCTTTTTCCGCGGCCGTCCCGCAAACGCCGCCCGTGTTTTCCGAAAAAGAAATCGACGTGCCGCCTTTCCCGATCGGGCTGATTTTTGATGACGCGCGGGGCTTTCTGACCGATTGCGTGTTTGTCGTTCGTCGGGTCCGTTGCCTGTTTTCGGGCGTTTTTATCAACGGCGCCCAGATCGGCGGCGAAGAGGAGGAGATCGCTTTGTCGAGCGTCGTCGGGGCTTATGATTTGAAAACAATGAAGCCGTTTGACGATTTGTGGGGATTTTTTACGCGCGGCATTTCGGCGGCCGAACCGATGCCGGACGGCGATCTGCCTTTGATTTTGGCGTCCGTCCGTTATGATTTGTTGGCTTTGGCGTTCGTATCGGGCCGCGCGTTCGACGACGGGAGCGTCGAAAGAAAAATCTGGACGGATTATATTTCCGAGCGTTGCGGTCTTATTGATTTTGACGAAACGCAAATCTTGGATTATATTAGAACGCTTTCACCCGACGAACAGGGGTTCTTCGACGCCGTCGATGTCGTTGTCAGGCAACCGCGCCGCGTCGTCGAATCGTTCGTTCGGGCGTTTGTCCGGCTGGTGTTGGCGGACGGTGTCGTCCGCCCCGCCGAACGCAGAGCTTTGGCGGAGGTTCTGCTCGCCGCGAGGGAGCAGGGGTTCGCGCCGAAAATGTTTGGGTTAAGATAACGGGGAGTGCCGATATGCGCTTTTATTCTTTGGTTTCCGTCGCGGTTTCGTCGATTTTCCTTTTTTCCGCCTCCGCTTCGGCGGCTTCGATCGAGGAAACGCTCGGCGAAGAATATCAACAGAAAAAAACTTTGGTCGAGGAAATGTTCGCTGCCAAGGTCAATAAAATCGGCGAAAGAAAGGCTCTGCCCGAAGAAATCCGCCAGCTGTTGCTCAAACAGGCGAACGAAGTGCGCGAATTCGACCTCTATACGCTCGACCGTAAAAAGGATATGAAGATCCGCCACGCCAAAGAACGCGACGCCATCCGTGAAAAATTGCGTGAAGAAGCGCAGGACCGCGTCAAGTGGATTTTGGAAAACGAAGACGCTTTCAAAACCGAAGACAAAGCCGATCAGGCCGTCGTCCAGAAATAACACGGAGAGGATGCCATGTTCCGTTTCCTGTCGAAATTCCATCTGACAACAAAAGTTTATTCGGCTTTTATGTTTATCGGAGCGGTGGCCGTCCTTCTCTGCTTCGCCGCCATTTTATCCATGGGCGCGATTCATCGCGAATACGCCAAATCGGACGCCGCCATTGATTTGTCCCGTCAGGTCGCGGCGCTGGAAAAGGAAATCTTTTTTTTCGACAGGGAATTGTTTTTCTTTTCCGTTAAAGGCGGCGACGAGGAAAAAAACAAGGTCGTCGATGCGTTCCGTCAGTTTCGCGAAAAGGCCGAAGAAGCGGGACGCTCTTTGTCCAAGTCCGATTTCCAGGGCGATTATCCCGAACGGTTGGCCGCCATATCCAAAACGGTCGAAACGTCCTTGAACGAATTGACCGTCCTGTATGAAAAAAGCGCGGATTCCGCCGAAAAAATCGAACGTTACGCAATGCAGGCCACAAAGAAAATAACGGAAATGATCGACGAAGCCTCGTTGCCGTCGGCCTCTTTCGCGCTGAACGGATTGAAGGAGCAGTTGACCGCCGTTTTAAAGACCGTTGACGCCGCCGTGGACGGTTCCGATGCCCGCGCCCGTTTGCCCGGCGAGCTGGACGCTTTGAAAAAAGCCGTTTCTTCGGCGAAACAGGGCGAAATGATTAATACCAAGCAAATCAAAATGTTCGATTCGGCCGTCAGCGCTCTGGACGGCGAGATCCGGCGTAAGCTGAAAATCGATGCTTCTTTGCGGGAAAAGACGGTCGCCATGACGCAGGAAGGCGCCAAAACCGTCGCCGATATCAAGGTGCTGACAGACGAATTGAACGCGAAATCGCTCGATTTTATCGCCAAAGCGGATATCGCCAAAATATCTTTGCAAAAAATGTTCGTCTTCGCCGCCGCCCTTTGCGGCATCCTTTGCGTTTTCGCCGCGTTCTTTTCCCTGTACGGGTTCAAACATCCGTTGGCGCAACTGGTCGAAAACGCTTATCAGCTGGCGCACGGGAACAAGAACGTCATTATCCATTACACGGAACGGCCCGACGAACTGGGCGTTTTGGCCGGCGCTTTGTCCGATCTGGCGGCTTTGCTGAAAAGCGATCCTTTTCTGGGTGAAAACAGCCTCCTGTCCGGTCTGAAGGCTTCGCCCGATCATGCGGTCGGCTATATTCCGCTGGGTGCGGTGACCAATACCGAAGAACCCGAAAACCACGAAAAAGGCGATACCGTCGCTTATTTCGGCCGCGGCGCGGGCGTCGATGCGGAAAGCCAGCTCTATCAGATGCTTGCTCTGATACAGAAGATATCCCTTTCGACGACGGAAATGTCCGACGATATGAAAAAACGCTTTTCGAAGTGTTCCGATCATCTTCAGACGGTCATCGACGCTTCCAGCTTTGTTCGCCGCACTGTCGACGATTTGGCTTCCCACGCCGAAGCGATGGATTTCGCGTCGACGGATCAGTATATCAAGCAGGTCGAAACCGGATTGGCCGCTTTGTCGACCGGCATGGAAAAACTGACCGAAGCCGTCAACCGCACGACGCAGTCCGAAGCCGTCATTCTGGAACAGTCGGCGCGGATGCGTTCTTTTGCGGGCGAACTGATCGAATGGACGCAAAGCACGACGGAGATGACGGCGAAGATCCGCAAAATGGCCGCCGATTCAAAAATATCGGCGCTGAACGCTTCCATCGAAGCGGCGAAAATCGGCGACAAGACCCGCAAGTTCAACGAAATCGTCCAAAGCATCCGGCATAACGCTCAACTGACCGAGGACAACCTTGCCGAACTGGACGCCCGTTTGACGAGTATGCAACGGGGAACGGACGGTTTCGGCGCCATTATCGGCAACGCCGCCGCCGAAGCCGAAAAATCGACGCAAAACGCGACGGCCGTCCAGACTCTCGTGTCCGAAAACGCGGATCTGGTCATGCGGACGATGCGCGTCGTTCAAACGATTGCCGGCGAAAACATGACGCTTGACCAGACGCGGACGGATATCGTCGCGTCCATGCGCGATCTTCCCGCCCATCTGACCGACGCGGAGGATATCGTTCCGTTGATAGAAAAAGAATTGGACGCCTGTACCGAACAGGTTGCCGGACTGCAATCCGTTCTGCCGACGTTCGAAGAAGAAAAAGATCCCGAAAGTTAACGAACGGCCTGTTCCTGTCCGAATCGGCCGATGTTGCCGATGATCTGCTCCAACGCGGACAATTCCTGCGCCCCGAGCGACGTTTTTTCCGGCGACGGGGATATGTCGCGTCCGTCCGCCAAAGTCTTTTTGTCCGTCGCGGCAAGAGTTCCGTTTTTATCAAACGTCAGAACCAGAACTTCCCGTTCGAACTCCGTCGGTTTGAAAAAAGCCATGCGTTCCTGTTTCGATTGGATATACAGCCACGTTTCCGTATCGAACGCCGTGCGGAACGTCGGCGATCCCATCAGCTGCAAAACTTCGGTGTAGGACGTTTCCCCCGGTTTCAGCATGGCCGTTTTGTCGGGATCGAGGACGGGACCGTGCGAATCGATCATCGGCGAACAAGCCGATAAAAGCAGGACGGCGGATAAGGTTTTGGCTAAATGCTGTTTCATGGACGTTTTCCGCATTGTATCCGTTGAATAATAGAGTACAATACAGCAGTTTTTTACGAAAGGGAACACCGCAATGGAAGAAATTTCGCCGGAATTTTCATATATCGTCGACACGACGCGATTGCCGTCCGCGGGACAAAAAGTGTCCGTGTCGGCAAACGAAGACGCCCGCCGCGCGTTGGCGAAGCGTTTGTCGCTGGAATACATAACCTCGCTGACGGTCGAAGCTCTCGTCAAACCCGTCAACAAGCGTCAGGTGCGGCTGACCGGCACGGTCGAAGGCGTTGTCGGACAGATATGCGTCGTTTCCCTTCAACCGTTCGAAAGCGCCGTCAAAACGGATTTTTCCGTTCTGTTTGAATCCGAACCGTCCGATTCCGTTCTGAAAACGGAAATCGACCTCGATTTTTCCGAAGACGAGGACAAGGATGTCCTTTCGGACAACAAGATCGACGTCGGCGAAACGGCCGTCGAGTATTTTTCGCTGGCTCTTGATCCGTTCCCGCGGGCGCCGGACGCCGTTTTCACCGACAGAATCGAACCGGAAGAAAAGGAAAATCCGTTCGCGGTTTTGGGAAAACTCAAAAAGTCATAAATTTTCTTGTTTTTTTTCTGAAAATTATATATAGGATATTTTCTAGTCTGTTCCTTACGGGAACTGGGGTCTTTTTTATAAGAGAGAAAGAAAATGGCTACACCGAAAAGCAAAAAATCGAAATCCGCCCGCGATATGCGTCGTTCGCATCTGGCGTTGAAGTCCAATGCCGTGATGGAATGCCCGAATTGCGGCGAAGCCAAACGGCCGCACGAAGTTTGCCCGTCCTGCGGGTACTATGACGGTCGCGAAGTCCTGACCGCGAAGACCGAAGAAAAAGCCGACAAGTAAGCTTTGCCAGCGTGGGGTGCCCCGTGGACGACAAGCGTTCTTTGATTCTGGCCGTTGACGCGATGGGCGGCGACTTCGCTCCCGACAGCGTTATCGCCGGCGTGAAAATGGCGGAAAAGAAATTTCCCGACGTGCGGTTCAAAATCTTCGGCGACGAAGAAAAGGTCAGGCCGTATATTGAAAAATACGCGTTAAACGCCGACCGTTTCGATTTCGTCCATACGCCCGATTATGTGGCCAGCGACGAAAAGCCGTCCGTGGCGGTCCGTACCGGACGGAAATCCAGCTTGTGGCTGGCGAACATGGCCGTTCGCAACGGTGAAGCCGACGCCGTCGTCAGCTCCGGTAACACCGGCGCGCTGATGGCTTTTTCCAAGCTTGTTCTGGGAACGTTGCCCGGTATCCACCGTCCGGCCATCGTAACGATCTTGCCGACGCGTTCCAAGGAATGCGTGATGTTGGATCTGGGCGCGAACGCCGAATGTTCGGCGCGCAATCTGGTCGAATTCGCCGTCATGGGCAACGCGTACAGCTGCGCGGTCTTACAATCTCAGAACCCGACCATCGGCTTGTTGAATATCGGATCCGAAGAAATCAAAGGTCGCGATGAAATCCGCGAAGCCTCTCAAATGTTGCGCGAATCGCCTTTAGCCGGACAGTTCGCCGGATTTGTCGAAGCCGACGATATCGGCAAAGGAACGGTCGATATCGTCGTTTCCGACGGCTTTACGGGCAATATCGCCCTGAAAGCCATCGAAGGCACGGCGCGGTTGATTGTCGGGCTGCTTAAGGACGTGACGGTTCACAGCATTATTTCCAAACTGGGCTTTTTGCTGGCGATCAGGTCGCTGAAAAAATTGAAAAAGAAAATGGATCCGGGCCGGTATAACGGCGCCATGCTGGTCGGACTGAAGGGGATTTCCGTGAAAAGTCACGGCGGCGCGGACGCTTTCGGTTTCGCGAACGCTTTGGGCGTTGCCGTCAATCTGGTGAAAAACGACTTGCTCGGTTCCATCAGCCGCCAGATCACCGAACTTCATTTCGACGAAGAAACGGGCGCCGCGGCGGACGAATCGGACAAATAAGGTTATTTTCCGACAATATAAAAGGCGACGTTCCGGCGTCGTCTTTAATTTTTGCCTTATTTTTGCCATATTTCCGCCTTAATTTAGCCTTTTTCAAATTAAAAGCTTGAAAAAACAAGAATTTTTAAGTACCTTAAAAAGAGGCAATTTAGAAAGAGGGGGATGCCTATGGAAGAAGTTTCAAGAAATGTTACGCGGGCCGAGTTGGCAGAAGCCGTTTACCACGAAGTCGGTTTGTCTTCTAGTGAATCGGCTAAATTGCTCGATCAGGTGCTGGAGGAAGTTTCGAAGGCTCTGGAACGGGGGGAAACCGTGAAGTTGTCTTCTTTTGGAACGTTTTCGGTTCGCAGTAAAAAACAGCGAATCGGGCGCAATCCGAAAACGGGCGTCGAAGTTCCCATCACGCCGCGCCGGATTTTGTCGTTCCATCCGTCGCAGATTTTAAAAAAGCAGGTCAACGGGGAAAAGTAACCTATGGAAAACGAACCTGAAATTCAGGAAAACGCCGATAAAAAAGCGGCTCGCGCGTTTCGGACGATATCCGAAGTGGCGACGGAATTGAATGTTCCCGCGCACGTTTTGCGCTTTTGGGAAAAGAAATTTCCCGAAGTCGATCCCGTCCAGCGTTCCGGCGGCGGTCGGCGCTATTATCGTCCGGAAGACGTGGCGTTGCTTAAAAAGA
>DGGW01000038.1:0-1014 GCA_002393065.1 Alphaproteobacteria bacterium UBA3864
GCGTAAAAGGAATACATATCCTCGCTTTGGATGCATTGCCCTCTCAGATCCTCGCCTTTTGCCGTTTCGATTTTACCTTCGGCATCGGTAACAATCATTTCCTTTAAAATCATTTCAGCCTCCGTTCGTCGGTTTCCAACGCTGATAAGCGGATTGTTTCGACTTTTTGTCCGATTTCGTTTTTTCCGGTTCGTCTTCGACGACGCTTTTGTCCCAGTTGTTCTTCCCCGTCAGGACTTCGACGCCTAAATCGAAGTAATGCTCGTAGCGTTCCTTGAGCTTGCGCGTGCCGCCCTTGTGCAAGGCGCACATCAGCAACACCTGACAGATACCGTTCGCCGCCAGTCCCGGCGGCGTCGGAACGACTTGTTCCGTTTCGGGCATCAGATCGCCGCCCGCCCAGAACGCGCAAAGCGACAGCAATCCCGCCGGCGTGTCCGGACATTCGTTGCCGATGTCCAGCGCCATTTTCGCGTTGATCCCGTCCGGCGCGACCACCCAACGGTAACCCGCCCTCAACGCGTCGTCGCGCATTTTCGCGACGTGTTCGGGCACTTTCGGCGGAATGACGGCGCGGATCGTGTCGAGCGTTTCCTTGCGCACCGTTTGCAGTTGTTTTTCCAGCTGATCCGAAGCCTTGAAGATCGGGCTGTCGGGATCGACCTGTTGCGGCGGGCCTTCGTTTGTCCAGCGCCATTTGCAACAGTTCAAGCGGCGTCACGCCGTGTTCCTTTTTGAACAGTTCGAACGCGTGATCAAGGCTGTTTTCCACCAGCGCCAGCATTTCGGGGGCCGCCTTTTCGCGCGCTTCGGCGATTTCCCGTTTCATCACGTCAAGCTGTTTCCAGGCTTTTTCGATTTCCGCCTCGTTTCCTTTCGGGACTTCGATTTTGGCGAAGTCCGGAACGGCGGGTTTGAACGCCGTCGCTTTGCCGGTTGACGCTTTGGCTTCCGTTTCATTGGCTTTGATGTTGCCGTCCTGCGCGGAAACGCCGTCCTTCGACAGCTTGCCTT
>DGGW01000038.1:1073-6824 GCA_002393065.1 Alphaproteobacteria bacterium UBA3864
TCCGTTTCGCTCGCCGCCGTTTCCGATTTGTTGATCGCCACGTCTTTTTCGCCGGGTTTCATGGTCGTGTCGCCGGTCACGTCGAAACGCTTGTAATTGGTCGCCGAAATCTTTTTCACGACCGATTTCACCGCCGCCACCGTCAGCATCGTCGCCGCGGCTGTAACGACGGGCATGACGGCTGCTTCGATCGCGCATTGCAAAATCTGCTGTTGTTCGGAGGATTTCGCCATATCACAGTTCTCCCAACGCTTTTTGAGTATCTTCCGTTATGGGCTTCTCAAAAGTGGCGTACATGCCGAATTCGGACATGATAAAGGAAACGATGTCGCCCGTGTGCCGCTTGAACCCTTTCGCGGCGATCGCCTTCGCGGAAGACGATCCGTCTCCATCGCCGCCCACCGGCATCACATCCTAACCTTGACGGCCTTCTGGTCGGCGGGCGGTTTCGAAAAAGGCGGGTTGACGTTCTTGATTGCGAAAAAAGAATAAACATCGTCGCTTTTAATGCACGTCCCCGTCAGATCTTCGGCAACCGTTTTCGTCTTTCCGTCGGCGTCGGTTACGATCATTTCCTTCAGAATCATGCCTCGCTTCTCCGCAAAACGACGCATTTCGGACAAAAGCGCTTATCGGATTGCGCGCCGTAATTCATCGCCGAAAACGAAACTTCCGTGATTTCCTCGTTTCCGTTGACGTCGGGCGAAACCGCCAGCGTCGCCGGCCATTTGGCGCGGCAATGCGTCACGGTCTGCGTGACCATCGCCGAAACGGCCGTGTCGTTCTTCATGCCGTAGAAATGGGCCAGCGTGAACATCCGGCACGGCATCAGCAGCAGGTTGTCGCTTTTGCCCGTCCAAACGTCCTTGTCCAGCTGGAACGCCGCGTATTTGGCCTTCAGGATCAGCGCCACGTCGTCATCGACGGATTTCTTGTCGACGTCGCGCGCGTACGCGTGGAAGTGCGACGTGTAGACGCGGCGTTTGTCCTTGTCTTCCGTCTTGCCGACCTTCCAATCGTAAGAACCGACGTTGGAGTTCGGGTACGTTTCCTGCAACACCACGCCGTCGTAGCCGTCCTGACGCTTCATCGACCAGCTTTCCATCTTCCACAGATTCTTGTCGCCGTTTTCCGTGCGGAAATCGAATTGCGACACGGAAGGCACCGAACGCCCGTCCGAATAAGCGACTTCCGCCCAATCGGGGAAACGTTCGCCCGCCGAAAAATACAGTTCCGTGTCGGCCAGTCCGTTGGACGCCGCTTTCCGGTGTTTGAACGAAAAGCTCAGCCCGTACATGGACGTCAGCCGTTTCAGGAAATCGTAATCGGATTCCTCGTCCTGTTCGTAAATGCCGAACGTGTTGAACGGACGGCGGGAAACGAAGTCTTCCGAAAAATTGGCGTGCAGCTCCTGCCCCGCGATGATGTCGGACAGAACGTCGATCGGCGTTTTGCGGTTGTAGGCCGCTTTGCGCGTGATGTGCTTCAGCTTCGCCAACGGCGGTTCGATCCGCACGCGGTACGAAAAGCAATCCTTTTTGTCCGACGCGTAGAACACGCCCAAATGCTCGATCGCCGTAACAATTCCGTTGAACCAGCGCGTCCGTTTCTGCGTCGCTTTCGACAAGCGCTGCGTGACCGACAGCGTAACGTTCAGCGACAACGCTTCGGAAAGTTGTTCGTACGTGTACGCCTTATCCGACAGCACCAGCACTTCGGCTTCGTACAGATCGGAAATGGTTTCCTTCATCACGACGTCATACACATAGAAATCATCAAACTTCCCGCCGGCGAATTTGATGTTCAGCATTTCATTAACGGCTACGGACATTTTTTTTATTCCTTAAACGATTTCATTGACATTCGGGCAGACGAGGACGGCCGTCGTGATCGGCGCGCCCAAAGCGGGGGGAGAGATGCCCGTCACCATCGAACCGAGGTTCGCGATCGGGCGCCCCTTCGCCAGCTTGTTGATCGCGGTCGTCATCGTGATCGCGCCGACGCACATTGGTCCTGCCACCGCGTCGCCCATACAGGCGACCGGCAGCCCCTTGACCATTGTGGTAATCCCGCCGGGACCGATGATGACGTCACCGGTCGCCGTCAGATTCGCTATTGTTGCAACAGGTGTGGGCATGGCTATTCCTCCTTGTTTTCAAACTCATATGTAAATTGCTCGTCCTTCGCGTCCACCACCGCTTTCTTAAGTATATGCCCCTCCATCGTGTTGCGCAAGAACGACGCGCTGATTTCGGGCAACAAATCGTTGTTGATGATCGCGTCGATCAGACGGGCGCCGGACGCCGCGTTGTTGCAGCGGCGGATGATCTCGTTGCGCACGTTGTCCGTGTAGGTCAGTTCGGCCTTGTAGTTTTCCTTCACCCGCTTGACGACTTTCGCCAGTTTCAGGTCGATGATGTTGTACAGAGCCTTCTTGCCCAACGGATAATACGGAACGATGGAAATGCGCCCGAGCAGAGCCGCGGGGAACACTTTCATCATCGCGGGACGGACGGCCTCTTCCAAAGTTTCCATGCTCGGCAGATTGTCTTCGTCCTCGCACAGGTCGCAGATCGCGTTGTCGCCGACGTTCGTCGTCAGCAGAATGACCGTGTTGCGGAAGTTGATCAAACGGCCGGCGCCGTCTTCCATCTGTCCTTTGTCAAATACTTGGAAGAAGATCTCGTGCACGTCCGGATGCGCCTTTTCGACTTCGTCCAGCAAAACGACGCTGTACGGTTTGCGGCGGACGGCTTCGGTCAGGACGCCGCCTTCGCCGTAGCCGACGTACCCCGGAGGGGCGCCTTTCAGCGTGGAAACGGTGTGCGATTCCTGGAACTCGCTCATGTTGATCGTGACGATGTTCTGTTCGCTGCCGTACATCTGTTCCGCCAGCGCCAGAGCCGTTTCCGTCTTACCGACGCCGCTGGGGCCGGCCAGCATGATAACCGCGATCGGGCGGTTCGGATCGGCCAGAGAAGCCCGCGCCGTCATCACGCGCTTGGCAATCAGGTCAAGCCCGTGTTTCTGACCGATGACGCGCTTGTTCATTTCATCGCCGAGGTTCAGAACAGACTGGATCTCATTCTTGACCATACGGCCCAGAGGAATCCCCGTCCATTCGGAAATGATTGTTGAAACGGCCTGCGTGTCGACCTGCGGCAAAACAAGCGGATCGTCGCCCTGCAAATCGGACAGTTCTTTTTGTTTCGCGACCAGTTCTTCACGGATTTTTTCGTCCGAAGCGCCTTGTTCGCGTAAAGAATCGCGCAGTTTCGCGCATTCGGCGACAACGGCTTTTTCTTTGGCCAGACGGTCTTCCAAACCGGCTTTCTTTTCGTTTTGTTTCACCAGTTCCGCATCCAGTTCCGCCAATTTTTCCTTATGGTCGCATCCTTCGCTTTCCTCGCGATTCAGGATTTCCTTTTCCAGTTCCAGAGCCGAAATCTTGCGTTTGCAGAATTCCAGTTCCGCCGGATCGGAGTTCTGGCTCAACGCCACGCGGGCGCAGGCCGTGTCCAGAATGCTGACGGCCTTGTCGGGCAGCTGACGCGCCGGAATATAGCGGCGGGAAAGCTTCACGGCGGAGGACAGCGCTTCGTCCAAAACCAAAACGTTGTGGTGCTTTTCCAACGCGCCGATCATGCCGCGCATCATCTGCGTCGCCTTGTCGTCGTCCGGCTCGTCGACCAGAATGTTCTGGAAACGGCGGGTCAAAGCGGGGTCTTTTTCAAAGTATTTGACGTATTCCGCCCAGGTCGTCGCCGCGATGCAGCGCAGTTTTCCGCGTGCCAAAGCGGGTTTTAAGAGGTTTGCGGCATCGTTCTGTCCCGCGGCGCCGCCGGCACCGATCAAGGTGTGCGCTTCGTCGATAAACAGAATGATCGGCGTATCGGACGTCTGCACTTCCTCAATCACTTGTTTCAAGCGGTTTTCAAATTCGCCTTTCATACTGGCACCCGCCTGCAACAAACCGATGTCCAGCGAACGCAAAACCGTTCCCTTTAAGCAGTCGGGAACGTCGCCCGCCGCCAAACGCTGTGCGAAACCTTCGACGACGGCGGTCTTGCCGACGCCGGCATCGCCGGTCAAAATCGGGTTGTTCTGACGGCGGCGCATCAAAATGTCGATGATCTTGCGGATTTCCGCGTCGCGGCCGACGACGGGATCGCTCTTGCCTTCTTTGGCTTGCGCGGTCATGTCGACGGTGTAGAGCTTCAGCGCTTCGCCCTTGCCCATCGCCGCCGAACTCATCATTTGTCCGGCCTGTCCGGTCGCGGCGGAACCGGAAGCGACGACGGACGTTTCGCCCGAAGCGGATACGACGTCTTTGAACTGTTCGACCAGCAAATCGCCGTTGATACGAATGAATTCGCCGCTCATGTCGTGCAGCAGGCGCGCCAATTCCGGCGACTGCTTCAACGCGCAGAGCAGATGCCCCGTGCGAATCGCGGTTTCGCCGAAAACCAACGACGTCGTCATCCACGCTTCCTGCACGGCTTGTTGAATCGTCGAGGAGAAATCGCTGATGGAGCTCGCCCCGCGCGGCAAAGCGTCCAGCGCGCGCGTCATGTCTTTGGCGATTTTTGCTTCATCCAGGGCAAAATATTTGATCGCCGCGTGCCAATCGGTGTTTTCGCTCATCAAAATCTGGTTGACCCAATGCACCAGTTCGACATACGGATTGCCGCGCGTTTTGCACAAAATCGTCGCGCTTTCAATCGCTTTGTATGCCGCCTGATCCAGTTTTGAAAAAAGCTGCACTCTTTTTAGTTTGGCCATAGATTTTTCTCCTGCTGTTGAAACGAGGCCTTGTGATTTTTGGTGTAAATCCTTGAAGCCCCTATCGTAATTTTAATATTTTCGTTTTCTTTCGGCCGACCGATAAGAAATCCCCGCCCCAAACGGACACCTTTGTCTATTCCCTGCCAGCGAACTTCGGGAATGGTTTTTCCGATAACGATGAAGGTCAGCGAATATTCCAGCGGACGATCCAGAAAAGCCGTCACGATCCTGTTGAGCAACTCGAACCCCTTCGTGCCGGGCATCCATTTGTTGCATTCGGCGAAAGGAAGGGGCCCGACTTCGATTTCGAATTCCCGCGTCGCGCTCATATACGTGCGACCAAGCTGTATGTTTTTTCCCAAAACGCTCGTTTCCCGATGACACAGGCAGCACCGCGCCTCTTTCGGAATATCGTAAGAGGAAACGACGAAATCCTTCACTTTCAAATCGGCGTTCATGACATTGTGCAGAATTTCCTCTAACGACGAGCGGCTTTTGACGGAACGCCCGAAATGATTGGCGTAATTCGCCGTCAGATACGGGAAGAACCGTCCGGAAGAGAACATTTCCGACGACGTCCCCGCCAAAGCGCGGATAATGTCCGTAATCTTGTCGTCGTCGGGACGGTCGAAGGAAACGGCCTGCTCGTTTTCGGCCCAGGCGCGGTAGAACAAGGTCAGGAAACGGTGGTTGATGATGTCCAGAAACCGCCGCCACGTCTGGTCGTAGTAGTTATGGGAACGCTGAAAGACGTAATCCGTAAATTCCAGCGGCATCGGTCCGTTCACGCCCAAAAGCCCAAAGAAATACGTCATAATCAGCGCTTCGGCGGTTCCGTTCCCCGGCCGGATTTCCGCCACTTCGGTCGGCGGGAAATGCAGATAAGGCGTTTGACCGAAACGCACGTTTTCCTGCGTCGGACGAGCGGCTTTGCCCAAACGCGGCAGATCCGGCCGACCGTGGCCG
>DGGW01000089.1 GCA_002393065.1 Alphaproteobacteria bacterium UBA3864
AATGATTTCGCATTTCGCGGCTTCGGCCTTCTTCATGATTTCGCAGGCGGTGTCGGCCATTTCCTTTTCGCACAGCGAATTGCCGACATCAACGCCTTTCGCGAACAGGAACGTGTTCGCCATGCCGCCGCCGATGACCAGCTTGTCGACTTTGGCGACCAGATTGCCCAAGAGGTCCAGCTTCGTGGACACTTTCGCGCCGCCGACAATCGCGGCGACCGGACGGACGGGGTTGCCCAGAGCGGCGTCGAGCGCTTCCAGTTCGGCCTGCATCAGCAAACCGGCGGCGTTCGGCTTCAGTTTCGCCATGCCTTCGGTGGAAGCGTGGGCGCGGTGAGCGCAGGAGAAGGCGTCGTTGACGTAGATGTCAACGTCTTTCGCCAGTTTCGCGGCGAAAGCGGCGTCGTTCTTTTCTTCTTCGGCGTAGAAGCGGAGATTTTCCAGCATGATGACGTCGCCGTTTTTCATGGCTTTGATGGCGGCTTCGACTTTGTCGCCGATGCAGTCGTCAACGAAAACGACTTTCTGACCGAGAGCCTTTTCGACGTCGGCGACGATCTGTCCCAGCGACATTTCGGGGACGAATTGTCCCTTCGGACGACCGAAGTGGGACGCGATGACGACTTTCGCGCCTTTGTCCGTCAGGGCTTTGACGGTCGGGACGAAACGGTCGATGCGGGTGGTGTCGGTGACTTTGCCGTCTTTAAACGGGACATTCAGGTCGGCGCGGACGAAAACGACTTTGCCGGCGGCGTCCAGATCTTTGATGGTGTTGAAATTAGCCATAGGTGTTTTTCCTTGTGTTGTGCGTAAAAAGAAGCGGCTCCCTCCTTTGAGGGAGGAAGCCGCCTGAGATGAAGCGGAATTACTTCTTGATGAACTTCGCCATCGCGACGGCCGTGTCGGACATACGGTTGGAGAAGCCCCATTCGTTGTCGTACCAGCTCAAAATGCGCAGGAAGTTGCCGTCGATGACTTTCGTCTGGTCGGCGTGGAAGATTGAGCTGAAGCTGGTGTGCGTGAAGTCGGTGGAAACCAGCGGCAGGTCGTTGTAGCCCAGAATGCCTTTCAGGCGGCCGGATTCGGAAGCGGCCTTCATCGCGGCGTTGACTTCTTCTTCGGTCGTGTTCTTCGCCAGTTCGACTTTCAGGTCGACGACGGATACATCCGGCGTCGGGACGCGGATCGCGGAACCCTGCAGCTTGCCCGCCAATTCCGGCAGAACCAGGCCGACGGCCTTCGCGGCGCCGGTCGTCGTCGGGATCATGGACAGAGCCGCGGCGCGGGCGCGGTACAGGTCTTTGTGCAACGTGTCGACCGTGCGCTGATCACCCGTGTAGGAGTGGATCGTCGTCATGTAGCCGCGGACGATGCCGAACTTTTCGTTCAGGACTTTGGCGACCGGCGACAGGCAGTTCGTCGTGCAGGAACCGTTGGAAACGATCAGGTCGTTTTCGGTCAGCGTATCGTCGTTGACGCCGAAGACGATCGTCTTGTCCGCGCCTTTGGACGGAGCGGAAACCAGAACGCGCTTCGCGCCGGCTTCCAGATGGACTTTCGCTTTTTCGGCGTCGGTGAAGATGCCCGTGCATTCATACACGATGTCGATGTCCATTTCTTTCCACGGCAGGTTGTGCGGGTCGCGTTCGGCCAGAACTTTCACGGTTTTGCCGTTGACGGTGATCGAATCGTCGGTCGCGGAAACTTCGCCCGGGAAGCGGCCGTGAACGGAATCGTACTGCAACAAATGAGCGTTAGCCTTCGGGGAACCCAAGTCGTTAATCGCAACGACTTCAACATCCGTGCGGCCGGATTCCGCCAAAGCGCGGTAAGCCAAACGGCCGATACGGCCGAAACCATTAATCGCAACGCGAACTGCCATAGTTTAATCTCCTTAATAAGTTTACGTTCTTCCGTCCGGAACGGATCGGAATCAGCTGTTGTTTTTGGATGCCTCTTTATTGCCACAACTTCAAAAAAAAATAAAGCTGATTTTTATTCTTTCTTTAAAGAGCGGAAAAAAGCCCTCCGTTCGGGGGAGGGCTTTTATCGGTTTTTCAACGGAAAACGACCAATCCGTGTTTCTTTTTGCCGACCGAAAGCTTGATTTTCCCGCCGGCGTTTTTCGTCAGGACGACGTTGTCGCCGGAAACGGGCGAGTCGTCGATTTTGACGCCGTTCTGCGCGATCAGGCGTTTGGCTTCGCCCTTGCTGGAAACGAGGTTCAGACGGAACAACGCTTCGGTCAGGGCGATATCGCCGTCCGTTTCGACCGTCGGCAGATCGCCGCCCGCGACGCCTTCCTCGAACGTTTTGCGCGCGGTTTCGGCGGCGGCTTCGGCGGCGGAAAGGCCGCGGCAGATCCTTGTCGCCTCGAACGCCAGAATTTTCTTCGCTTCGTTGATTTCCTTGTCCCGCAGGGATTCCAGACGGCGCACCTCGTCCATCGGCAGTTCGGTGAAAACGCGCAAACATTTGCCGACGTCGGCGTCGCCGATGTTGCGGAAGTACTGGTAATAGTCGTAAGCGGGCAGTTTGTCTTCGCGCACCCAGACGGCGTTGCCTTCGGATTTGCCCATCTTTTTGCCCGTCGAATCGAGCAGAAGGGGAGAGGTATAGCCGAACAGTTCGACGTCGTACTTGCGCCGGCCGAGTTCCGTTCCCGACGTGATGTTGCCCCACTGGTCGGCGCCCGCCATTTGCGCACGGCAGCCGAAGCGCTTGTAAAGCTGGCAGAAATCGTATCCCTGAAGCAGCTGGTAGTTGAATTCAAGGAACGACATCGGTTGTTCGCGCGCCAAACGGGTCTGGACGCTGTCCATCGTCAGCATGCGGTTGACGGTGTAGTACGTGCCGATGTCGCGCAGAAAATCCAGATAGCCGACGTCTTTGAACCATTCGTAGTTGTCGACCATGACCGCGCCGGTCGGCGTGTCGTCGAACCGGATGAAGCTCTGGTAGCATTTGCGCAGTCCGTCGGAGTTTTGCCGGATCGCTTCCTCCGTCAAAAAGGGGCGGAGTTTGTCTTTGCCGGACGGATCGCCGATTCGCGCCGTGGCGCCGCCGACCAGCATCAGCGGCTTGTGGCCGTATTTCTGGAACCAGCGCATCAGCATGACGGGGACCAGATGACCGATGTGCAGGCTGTCGGCGGTCGGATCGGACCCCAGATACGCGACGGCGGGCGTGCCCGTTTTTTCGCATTCCGCCAGATAAGCGTCGTACCCTTCTTCGTTCGTGCACTGATTGAAGAAACCGCGTTCGTGCAACAGATTCAGAAAACCTGATTTTAAATGTGTCATCGGTGAAAAATCCTCCGTTTGGATTTTATTAAACTATTCCGGATAGAATTTGTATCAGCAATGGATTTCAAACGCAAGAACGAAGAAGGGAACGGCATGGACGTAATCAAGCCTTTGACCGCGCTCGGATTGATGAGCGGCACGTCGATGGACGGCGTGGACGCCGCTTTGTTGGTAACGGACGGTGTGGACGTGTTCGAATTCGGGCGCTCCCTCGGACGGCCTTACGACATGGAAATGCGCGCGGCGCTGAAATCCGTGACCGGAAAAGGGGCGCAGGCCGACGAAGAAAGACTCCGGGACGTCGAACGCCGCCTGACCCTGTTCCACGCCGACGTCGCGAAAGAGCTGATGGAATCGGCGGGGCTCCGTCCCGAAGACGTGGACGTGATAGGCTTTCACGGACAAACCGTTTACCACAACGCGGCGGAACGCGTGTGCGCGCAAATCGGCGACGGCGACCTGCTGGCGGCCGAAACGGGCGTCGACGTCGTCAACCGGTTCCGCAATTCCGACATCGCGAACGGCGGAAACGGCGCG